>QQSD01000082.1 GCA_003602485.1 Candidatus Poseidoniales archaeon
GCTTACTCCCTACTCCCTCCACTTTCAGACGACAATCACAAGTCGAAAGGATCAACAGAACAATGAATCATACAATACAATTCTAGATTCAGTCCCTTCGAATATTCCCGGAGTCCAAGTTTGGAAATCTTAATCCAAATCGCCAATAACAATTGCATCAAGCGGCTTCATAACTTCTGATTTTCCAACGGCAACGCCATCTCCAAAGTCAATCCAGGATGGATGACGGTTGATTTTAGCTCTCGCTACGTGTTCAGCAGTAATGATAGCAGGCAACAAAAAGGTACTCGTTACGAAAGCGAAGATGATAAGCAGACACATCAGCATGAAGAAATTCTCCAACCCTGGGAATGCCGCGAGGAAGCCTGCTGCAATCCCCGAAACGGTTGTAATGGTTGTTTCAAAGATGGTTTGACCGGTTTCCTCAATCGCTGAAGCCATCCCGTGCGGAGTCTCTCCTTCTTCCTTGATCCGATGCATCACGTGAATCGCATCATCCACACCGATGCCGAATACTATTGTACCAATCATGGCAGTGAAGATATTCACATTGACGTCACCACTCCTCATCAGCAAGGGCTGCCAGAGGATGACAACTGCAACCGGTATCATCGTGTAGATGCCCAAACGTGGGGAACGGAACACTACCATCAGCATGAGTGTGAGAACGAGAAGGGTGAGGAGGGTGGTTGTCGTTTGCGTGTATTGGATGCCCTCATTGATGTCAAGGGATACTGGAAGTCCACCCGTTAGAAGCGAGGTGCGTGCATTGGGAAGCGTAGGCCCTGCACCCAATATTTCGTCGATCTCCTCTCGTAATTCACCCGCTACATTCAGATTCATGTAGGGCTGATTGACGTATACGATGGCTTTCTCGCCCCCTTCATTGAGTAACATTGAACGGACTTCTGAGGAAAGTGTGTCGAAGGCAACATTGACCATGTCTTTTCTAAGGTCGTCTCGTTCGCTCAGAGGTATTAATGTCCACGCAGGGCAATTCGGGTCCAGCAATTGAGTGCTGTCCCAGCACGGGTCGTGTAACAAATCCCACAAGGAACCGTCCCCAAGGGTGACTCCTTCAGCAATTGTGATGCTCGCAGGAACGGCTTTGAGGAAGGTGATAATGCTCGTCGTAGAAGTTTCATCCACCTGGTCGATTTGTTGTTCCATTGCGTCGATGGAATCCAACACCGGCAAGTCTCTGATATTCTGTGTATTGTTGTCATTAGGTCGCTGAGATGCGTCATAGATGAACAGCGAGGTCTGACCGCTACTAAATTGCCTTGAGTATTCTGCAAGCGAATTGAGTGACTCAATGCCGTCAGGTGCTTCTGATGAGCCCGTAATGGGTTTACTGAGCTCGTCGAGATTCGCAATTCCATACACCGTGACACTGCCTGCTATGAGGATAATGAAAAAGAAACCTTTGATGGGTGCTTTGCCAATATTCTTCCATACGCTCGGGTTGGTCCGCTTGTTGAATTTCAACATCCATGCTAAGGTTGGTACGAGTAATATGCTCAGGACGAGTGTTGAGAAAATACCGATTACCAGTGTAATTCCCACCGAACGGATCGGAGAAATGGGAACAATCATGGGGGCGATAAGGACAGAGAATCCGATGATTGTAGTCATGGCCGAGAGGAAGACTGCTACACCCGTTGAGCGGGTCATCTCCATCACACAGGATTTGTAAAAATCAATGTCCCATAGGTCTGGAACAGGCTCATCAGGCTGGCCCCGCTTACGTCTGCGCTCGTTTTCATCGTGAGCCTTATCAATTTCTTTACGCCGCACTTCTTCAATTCTGTTTACCATGTGCAGTGCGTAGTCGACACCTAAACCAATTAAGATGGGAAAGGTTGCTACAATCATCGGGGTCAGAGTGATATCGAGAATCACTGATGAGCCAAAGGTGATGGCAAGAGCCATCAAAATGGGTGTCCCCGTGATGACGACAACTTTGGCAGAGCGGTGGAGTGCAGTGATCACCAATACCGTGAAGAGGACCGACCAAGGAAGAATCATGAGCAAATCTTCGTAAATTGCATCTGAGATGTCTTCGAGAACTTTGGTTAATCCGGTAACCGTCATTTCAGTGTTTGAATAATCGGTTGGACGAGCGTCAATGACCGCTTGAAAATGATTGAGTAGAGCAGAGAAATCTTCCCAATCCCCCGTCACTGAGGGATTGTGATGCATACCAACGACAATGGCTGTTGTATCCCAAATTCCATCTCCGTCCATATCGTTCGTGTAATTTCCATCTCCGTCGCTATCAACGGTCGGGTCCATGTCGTTGGTGTCTTTGAACAGAGCGTCAAAACCACCATCTGACTCTTCGATAATCTGGTCAATACGCTGCTGGTCAGGAATTGCATATTCTCCGCCGGGTGGCAAGAGGTCGCAATCCAAATCAATAGGTAAGCGATTGTTTACTCCGTGCACGCAAAGCGAATTATTGAAGCGTCCATCTGCTGAGTTGATCTCTTTGATGACCTGGGCGGGAGAGATAATCCACAACACACCGTCCTTTCTACCACGGTCGTTCTTGTCAAAATCCATACCTCTTCCAGTTGAGTCACCTCCAATATTGCGGTCGTCACCTTCAATCCAACTGATTTCATTGAGAAAATTTTCGTTGGTAATATTGGTCGTGTCTGTGGGGTTGAATGCGTTGGGGGTTTGAATGTAAATGACGGCGAGGTCTGTCGACCATTCTTGGCGGACTTCGAGCAGGAGTTCAGTTGACGATGCTCCATCGGGCAGGAAAATCTCAACATCGTCATCGATCTGTTCCTGAAAGGCCATGCCTTGTTGTGCGAAAACAGCGCTAAGGACCACAAAGAGAAGAACAATCGTTCCGGGTGATTTGAGTACGTTGGAATAGAGCGCGTCAAGGCGATCATGACTTCTGGATTTGATGCCCGATGCAAATCGTTCGAGCGTATTGCTGACAGATTCCCATGGCGAAGGGGTACTGTCCATGGTCATTGGAGGTAGAGGTGGGTCAAGAAGAGTTTGGCGCGGTGAGCCAAATATTGAGCATCAGCAAGCGTCAAAGGCTTCAATGAGATACTTCGTGATAGGGCTTGTCCAGGCAAGTTCTGAGATGCCATCTTCGCCTTCAACTGCATACGTCCGAACAACGTCGCGGACTCGAACATTTCCTTCTGATGACCTGGCTAGAATCATAGCCCCTTTGATGGGTTTACCAGTTCCATGGGGGTCATAGACCGTATCAAGGGCTTCATCAAGGAACCATTCTGCTTTCCCACCGGGCTCTCCTTCGTAGGTTCTCTTGGGTTTTTTTGCTCCGAAAAGGCCGCCAGATTTAGGCTTACTTTTTGGCTTAGAAGTTGTTGCTGCTTTGCCAGAGCTCTTTGATACCGCAGCATCCTTTCCTTTTGAAGCGCTTTTAGGACTCTCTTTTTGTTCTTCCTTGAGTTCCTTGCGAATTTCTTTCTCTATCTTTTTACGCAACTTTTCATCATCAACAGGAGTGGCTTCAGCACTGCTGCCTTTGGCATCAGCGAGTTGGTCCTTGAGGTCTTGAATCTTGTCTCGGTATGTCGAGGCGAGATGCATGAGTGAGGCTTTCATTGCTGCTTCCAATTGAACAGTGAGGAGCGTGTGCGATGTTGTTGTCCACTTCTTCCATTGAAGCAGTGTATTTGCTTGTATATCAGAGCCACATTTTGGACAGAAGCTCTTCTTGGGTGGTCGCATTACGGGAAGGTTGCTGAGTGCAGCATTGGTGGATGTTGATGCCCCAAAGGATACTTCGAGGAGGTGGAGGGTTGCGTTTCTGCCTACGTCCATCGCTTCAACGAAGGTATCTTCATCACGCTCAAAACTACCTGATTTCTTTAGGTCTGCGAGTTTTGTATCGGTTAAGGCTGCCACAATTGCAGCGTCAGCGGCCTCGTCACCCCATTTCTTCTGTCGCAATTCTGGTGCAACTTCGACCTTCATCTCGGGCTGTTCAAATGCACCAGCGATGCTCGTTTCCCCATCATCTGCTGCCGCTGCGATACCCAAAGCAATCGGGTCGGCGCCGTCTTCAACTTGAGCAATCATGTCAAATTTCTCTGCCATTGAGAGGTCTTCTCGGACGCGAATCACATCTTTGAGTTGGTTCAGGTCGTGTCCCGTAGCGGTGATGGGCCCTTGGACTGACATGTCGTGTCCACACGAGAGACAAAATGTAGCAGTAACCTCCACACCTGCCTCACAGGTTGGACAATAAACGCCGCCCATGTTTTCCTCATGGCCTGTAACTCTTTTTGAAGGGTCTGTTGCAAATTGATTGACAAGTGCAGTTTGATAGAAGTCTTCATTCCTCGGTTGAACCACTGGCAAATGATGCACATCCGTGGATGAGTCGGCAAATGGTCTCCTTGTCGCAATTGCAAAGAATCGGAGCTAATCGGGGGCCACGCTCAGCCCCCATAAATACGGCATAACATGTCCGATAGACATCTTTCATGGAGGCTTCAGTCTTCTCTGCGATTGTCTTGATGGCCCCTGTAATACCCGATACATCCCAAGCAGCATCCTCGAAGCATGTGAGGAGCGTGGGTAAAAGGTCACGTTGATGTTGCCCGAGGTGTGCGAGGGCTTCTTGGTGGGGTTCGGTCATGATTTGAATCCGCATCTCTTCAGGGAAATGAGAGGATTGAATCCAAGCACGCATTCGAATTAAGCGGTCTTTGAGAACAGGAGACGGTGAATCGATCGCTCCAGACTCTCGTAGACTTTCCCAAACCTGTTCGTCTTCAACCTTGATTTGAGCGAGAAGGGCGAGGTGACGGAAACTGACAGCCGTTGCTTGGCTTGAGTCCTCTTCTGAAATCATCGAAAGGCGAAGTGCAGCCTGTGAGTCTTCAATTTGAACACGTTGACGTCGGCTCTTCGTTTCATCGTTCAATTCGGTTTCAAAGTCTCTTGAACACAGGCGCTCATATTCGTCTGCTAAATTGACAAGACCCATTCCAGTATCAAATTCTATAGCCTTGTTGGGCTTGGAATTTGCAATCAAAAAGCGCAGGATTTGTGGTGGTACCAGTTCCAATGCTTCGATTGGCCCAATGGTGTTTCCAGTAGAGGACGACATAGCTCCCTGGCCACGAAGGCTGATCCATTCATACGTAAGTGGAAGCGGTGGTGCATGGCCCATAAATTCTGCCAATTCCTTTCCCGTATCGTACGAACCTCCGCTGGCTCCGTGATCTTTCCCAAAGGGTTCGCAGGTCACGTTATTGTGACCCCACTTGGCTGGCCAGTCAAGACGCCAGGGCAACTTCCCTTCTCCTTTGGTGATGTCTGATGAGCCACTTTCACCGTGTTCATCCTCCCAGTGAACCAAGGGGTAGTCGTACCCAGTAATCGTGACGCCGTCCAATGACCCCTTTGAGTTCAAGGGTTGCCAGGGGAACCATCCACTTGGGAGTTCTCGACTTGAGACGCGTTCAATGATTTCCTTAACTGTTTCAATGTCATCACAGCATCGCTTTGCAGCATCTGCAAACATTCCGTTTCTGTAGGCTTGTAGGTTTGGAATTAATCTCGGTTCTACGCCTATCTGCTTCAAAGCATCAAGAAAAGGTGTGAGGAAATGGTCACCGTACGTCCATCCTTCTTGCTCAAAACGTCGCCAATCAGGTTTGCCTTCACTATCGGGTGCCGGAATTGCACCGAGTTGCTGACCAATGAATTCCTCGTAGGATTTGTCCAAAAAGGGATACACCTTTCTCAACGGGTCTGCATTGTCAACGACGAAAACAAGTTCTGCTTTGAGGCCAGCCCTTTTTGCAGCACGAGTAATCATGTCCCCGGTTAGGATCTCACGTAAGTGACCAATGTGGAATTCGCCACTTGGTGTAATACCAGTCGCAATGATGTGCTCTTGCCCCTGCTGAGCGAGACGTTGCCCCATCACGTCTGTCCAATGCATGCATACACCTCAAACGGCTACGGCACGAATTAATCCACGCAACGGTACATCCTCGATTTCATTTCGGGTTGTTTTGTTAACCAATACCACAGCGAGTACGACCTCGCCACCAGCTTCACGTATGGATTCAATGGTTTTTGACATGGTCACTCCCGACGAGAGTACATCGTCGATAATGATCACACGCTTTCCAGCCACTTGACCATATTTGTTGGAAAGTGAACCGTTACCTTCACCACCGTCTGTGGTTCGGAAGACTGTCATGTCCGATTCAAGACTACGGGCGACCTCGTAGGCGAAGGCGATACCATTGATTGAAATTCCAACGACCGTATCGACGTTATCAAATCCGATTTCTTCATCAGCAACGTCTGCCATAATCGCTCCGACAGAAGCGATACGATGCGGCCGAACGCCCAATGTCCTCCAGCCGATACGAACATCGGTGGGGCGGTCTTGTTCACCGGTTCCAGTTAGAAGCCAGGTGATGGTGTCCTGTGAAAGTGACAATTCATCTGCAATTTGCTGGGTGTTTAGGCCCTCTTTGCGGAGGTTTGCTGCAAGGACCTTCAGTTCTTCAATGCTCAAGACCATGGTGCTCATTCCTTCGTGCCGATGACCACACATGAATGCTTTCCTGTTCGGGCTTGCTCATGCGAAAGTCTTGAAGGTGGGCATTGGGGGCGAGTATCATGGCCGACTTCGAGTATGAGTCACTTCTTGACCGAGCGAGGGACAATATCCCTGAGGAGATTTCATCTCGCTCCCGGTGGCGTTTACCAGCACCCCAGATATTGATTGAGGGTTCAAACACGATTTTTCGCAACTTCAACGAAGTTGTTTCGATGATGGACCGTGATGAAAATCACGTTTATCAGTACATTCTCAACGAATTGGGAACTTCAGGTTCTCGCGATGGTCCACGTGCACGGTTCAAAGGGCGAATCCCTCCAAAGCGTATCAAGGGAACCATTGCAAACTACGTGAACACCTACATCAAGTGCAGTCAATGTTCAGCGCCAGATACACACTTCATCAAGGAAGACAGAACGACGTTGCTTAAGTGTCAGGCTTGTGGTGCTACACGCCCGGTCAAGTTGTGATTCATTCATCCATCTTGAGTGTCATCGAATCATCGACCTCACCTGTTTTCAAATGGTGGAGAAGCGCCTGTATGGTCCCATCATCGGTCAATCCGTACCATGTTCCTTCTGGATACACAACACAAGTAGGTCCATACTCACAATGGTCGAGACATCCGGATTTCTGAACCCGTACATTTTTGATGCCAGCCTCACGAATGTTCATTTTCAACGCTCGCATGAGGTCAATGCTTCCCTTTGGCTCGCATGAGGGACGAGCAGCACCTTCTGCACGGGTGTGTCCGCAAATAAATGCATGTCGTTCAAAACCAGGAGATGTGCGTCCTTTAGGATCCAGCGTCATTGCACTTCCACCTCATTGATGGATGTTGCAAGGGCGTAATCAAGATCAGTGATTGCATTTTGGTCGTGGGTATAACATTCGACAACTGCGTAGCCCCACCCAAAATGCAGTTCTGCGTGATGGTTATGGCGTTCGCAAATCTTGGAAACTTCATCAATGAACAACTTGGCTTGAGCAAAGTCTTGGAATTCATAGGCTCGCATGAGCCGTTCCTCAACCACCGCCCATCCGTCCGGGATGGTCAACTCCTCAACCCCAAAGGTGAGAATCATCGTTTCCAGTCGTTTCCTTTTCGACCTTCTCGTGAAGTTTTGAGCGTCGCTTCATGTCTTCCCGCTCAAACGCGAGCAATTCCTTGTCATCGATATAGGCAGGGCGGGTATGGGCGACGAGGACCATGCGGACAATGACATCTCGTGCGATGAAGTGGCATTTCCCATCATCGCCAAGAATTTCCAAACTGTTCTTACCACTCGAGATCAAACGGCCACGAATGAAGGCATCTTCTGAGTTAGCAAAAGCCTGTACGTTCATGTGAATCTCAATGAAATCATCACGACGTAGCCCCTGGCGGCGCTCAAGGAGGTCGCCGTTGTAAACGGGATCAATTCCTTCAAGTTCGGGAGAGCCCATCTCTTTCCACATTGGCTTGGCCCAAGTTGGGAGTTCAATACCTTGCTTTTTCTTCGCCATGATATCGCCTGTCGGCGAGGCTACTTGAACCTCGCCTTTGGCAAAAGAAGGTTGTTTTCTACGGGTGAGTTCATCAAGTGTGGGCAACGCCCCTTGGATAGGGGAAGCGCATGAAAGTCTCGTGGCGAACGTTGAGTACCGTCCTATTAGAGGACGAAGTGCTGGACAAAGCCTTCTCTCGAGGTAAGAAGGCCGCAGACCGAGTGGACGATTCTGACCGCATCTTTCGTGTCCGCAAGCAAATGACCAGAATGGTACAGACAGCCGCTGATATCATCGCTACAGAATTCACTGAACTCGTTTTCGCATGGCCATCTCTCGACCAATCCCCGCTCTTTGATGTTGCGATGATCGATGCCTGTGTTGGTTGTGATGACTACAGAAAACATCTCGCAACGCTTCAATGGGCGGCAAAACAAGTTCAGCGAATCGCTTCTCAAAATACCAAGAAAATTATTCGAACAGGTCGAACAGAATTGATGCATGATGCACGGCGTGAAGCCTACGGTCGTATTTCCTCTATCATGAGACAGGTTGGACCTTCGCTGACATGGCTGAGTGAAACTCGTGAAATCCTGAAGCGCCTTCCTAAAATCGACCAAGTGCTTCCCTGTGTCGTTGTTTGCGGTGCACCCAACGTAGGCAAATCTGCCTTCATATCCGCATTGAGTACTGGAAACATGGAAGTCAATCATTATCCGTTTACAACCAAGCAAATCCACGTTGGCCATTTCACACATCGTCGCCTTCAATACCAGTTGGTGGACACGCCAGGTTTGCTTGACCGACCGATGGACAAGCGCAATGATATCGAAATGCAGGCTATCGCCGCTCTCGAACACGTCGGGTCCTTGGTCCTCTTCCTTGTGGATGAAAGTGAATCCTGCGGTACACCCTTTGAGGAGCAAATGAATCTTCTCAAAGAAGTGGAAACCTTGCTTCCCGAAACAGAGTTGATGCTGGTGTCTTCCAAAGCTGATTTACTCAATCCTCTTCCAGAAATGTGGGATGCCGTCCAGGAGGCTGAGGCTGATTGGCGAGCAAATGGCTCGGAAGGTGAGCCTCATTTGCCGCTGCTTCAAGACCACAAAGGAAGGACATGCCTTTCGGCTACAGAAGAAGTGGGTTTGGACGCCATGCGTCTTGAAATCGTTCGACAAGTCAAGGCTGCAAGGCCAAATGACCCTATGGAATTGCCAGAGGGTTGGTATCGAAGCGACCAGTGATCACATCGTTTCGAGTGGAGTAATTCCCAATCCAACCATGCCTTTTCGCAACACGCTGCGAGCCAGCTCAGAGACTTGATAGAAGAATTGATTCACTTTTCCTTCATCAATGATGTAACAGTCGCGATAAAATGCATTGTATCCATTGGCAAGATGGAGTAATTGTTCCGCAAAGAGATGAGGGCGATGCTCATGGACGACCTTTCGCAAACAATCATTGTGGCGTCCAAGTACGCGCAGTAGGTCCACAAGGCCCGGGGGGAGTTCGTCTGGGATACTCAACCCGTTGTCAACATCTGAGGCTTTGAGGCTGGAAACTCGTCTGTGAATTGAGCATGCACGTGAGTGACTGTACATGATGAACGGAGCCGATCCTGATTCAAAACTCAAAGCGTCTTCCCAGCGGAATGAAAATCCTTTCTCAGGGCTGACGTTAATGATGTTGAATCGAACTGCTGAAGTACCAACGGCTTCAGCAATTTGGTGAATTGTTTCTTGTTCATAGTCTGGACGTAACTCTGAAACGACCTTGGCTGCTTGTGCCTTTGCTTCCTCAAGGAGGTCGTCCATGAATACCACGTTGCCTTGTCTCGTGGACATTTTTCCTTCTGGTAGTTTAATGAATGAATAAAACACAACTTCAGGTCGTTCTTGGCCCAATTCCTCAAGTGTCAAACCGACTTGCTGCGCTTGCAATTTGTGATCTTCGCCAAGGACGTTGATGAGTTCATTGCTCATACTCCACTTCCATCGGTGGTAAGCAATATCTCGTGTTGCATAGAGGGAAGAACCATCGCCTCGTCGGTAAAAGAACTCAGTTTTCCCCTTCAATCCCCTTGCACCGAGGTCAAGATATTGGGCTCCGTTATCGGCCACGCCGTTAATTTCCAATGCACCGAGTTCATCCATCAGGTCACCAACATCGCCGTTGGTGACAAAACGTGATTCCTTCGTAAACCTGTCAAATTGAATACCCAATCGGCCAAGGGTTTCCAACATACCATCCAATACCGGTTGGTAGGCGTCTTCAAATGCCTGGAGGACATCTTCATTGCCGTTTTCACTCGCATGGACGAGTTCGCCAATGGCCTTCTCAATCGCTGGTGCTTCATCCTCGTCTTGGCGAAGTTTTTGGGCAGCCTGATACCATCGGACACGTTGGTGGTCTGCCTTACCCTCCCAGGTAGGATTGGATGCTTCACGGTCATGAAGGAGCGATTCAACATCGGTTTGACTCAAATGTTCCAAGGCCCATGCAAGGACTGCAACTTGTTTCCCCATGTCGTCCACGTAGTATTCGGCAGTGACCTCATGGCCCCACAAACGATGCAGACGAACCAAGGTGTCGCCCAAAATCGCATTCCTAGCACGGCCGACGTGGAAGGGGCCGTTGGGATTGGCTGATGTGTGTTCAATGAGGACGGAGCGTTTCGAAACTTCATGAATCGTGTCCATGGCGCCCTCGAGGAGTTGAGATGCAAGCCATTGAGGGGAAATCCGGAAGTTAAGATATCCGTTCGTAGCGAGAACTTCACCGAGTGCCTCATGTTCTGGTATTGCCGAGGCTAAGGCATCTGCAATTGCAGCGGGTGGCATTTTGAACACTTTTGCAAATGGAAAGCAAGGGAGTGTTAGGTCACCTTGGTCCAGTTCTCTTGAGGGCTGAAGCATGTTTTCTACTGGTAGGTTTGTCTTTCCCAAAGATGCTATGGCCTCTTCGACCAATGGCAAAATTTGTTGCTTCAACAACTGCATGATACTTCCTCACATCATTGGGTAGCGCAAAATAGCAGCAAGCCCACCAAAGCCTTCCATCAATTGAGCGCCTTCTTCAGTATCAATCGAAATGTAGAGGGCATGGCCTCTTTTTGTGCCAACGGCCATCTCCAAAAAATCAACAGTTGTCATGACGGTTTCGTCGCTGCTTTCACACTTGGGACACAAGGGTAAATCCTCATCAGGCTCGTTCTTTATCGACCAGGAACGGTCGTTTCCATGGCCGCAGTACGTCGATGGGTCGTTAAGGCCCTTTGTGCATTCAATGTTGATTTCCTGCGCATCGAGAAGATGTTCAGAGATCAACAAAGTTTCCACCTGTCCTTCTGCAATCGCTTTTCGGACTTGCGTAATACCGTAGGTGGCCTTCGGATGTGGTTGAATGAGTTCGCTGAGGAAACGATTCATGATATCTCTCTCTTCATTGAGTTTGATTTCGCCCATGAGGTCTCCAGCGTTTCCAACTAATTCTCGGAGTCCCGATTCGCTCGAATAGCCGACATCGAGATGTTTTTTTGCCACCTTCTTTTGAATTTCATGATGGAAATAATCATTCTTGACCACGAAATCTTTTGTGGCTCCCGGTCCACCAACGATAATGGCCTGAATATTCTCTAAATTTGGGAGCCAATAACTTGAGGCATGTTCAGTGGCACGTTTGAAAAAATTGTGTGCTGCTTCTTCAATCAAACGCTCAAAACGTTGGGCTGATTGACCACCTTGGCGGTGTTTTCCCATGATGTTTGAAACAAGGTGTTCTTGAATGTGGATTCTTTTCCCCGTGGCAAGTCCATATGTTGCTTCAGAACGGTCAATGACAAATAATCCGTATGACTTGTTGTCAACAAGCATTCGTTCCAACTGGTCCAATTCAAAGCGAGAATCACATCGGTAGCGAAATGAGATTAAACTCTCTGGTAGCGGGTTTTCTTCGCTGCCGAGTACCATGCTCATCATGCGGTAGCGGTTGTTGCCGATTTCAACAGCTCCGACAAAGATTGCGAGGCCGTTGTTTCCTGGTGTCTTGTACCTGTTGAGGGTTGCAATGGCAGATTCTATCGCAGCCTGAACGTTTTTTCGAGTTCCCTTGGATTTGATATTTGCTGCCTGCCCGTGCTCGTTTTGTAGCATGCCCCGTGCGTCCGAAATCTGCCTGTCCGGAGGGATGATGAGCGTAATTAATTCGGTGCCTGAACCTTTTTTTGTCCTCAGTCTCTTGAGATTGGACTTGAGTTTGGCATTGATGGCAGACGCACTTGCATTACTGGACATGTGACCCGCCTGTTTAACGGTGCAGAAGCGAGGCATTTCAACCCTCTCCTTTTGGTCAACCATGTGGGTTGCGTTGGTGGCTTGGAGGGATAGGATGAAAGAATGGACGCGCTGCACATCAGCCATGAGCGTCACCCACGTCGTTGCTCTTGGCGGGAGTCTTCTCCGACCAGAAGAAGCAGAGGATCGTGAAATGTGGCTTGGCCGCCTACGACAATTGGTGGTTCATCTCGAGGGTAATGGGCGCAAATTAGGTCTCGTCATCGGTGGAGGTCTCCCCGCGAGGGAAGGGATTCAACTTGCCCAATCGTCCATCAAAGACCCAAGGCGTTTGGACGAAATTGGAATCGCAGGAACACGAATCAATGCAACCGTCCTCCAGCAAGTACTACTTGAGATTGGATGCGATGTTGCCTCCACAATACCGCACTCTATAGAGGACGCCCAATCGCTTTTTGATAGCCATCATGTCGTCGTTATGGGTGGCACTACCCCCGGGCACACTACCGACACAGTTGCCGTTCAATTGGCAGCAAGCGTGAAAGCGCGCCATTGCATCATCGCAACAAATGTCGACCACGTATATTCCAAAGATCCAAGGCACCACGATGACGCAGAGGCCTTGATGGAGTTGACGTTAGATGAACTAGCGGCCATCACGGGTGTTGGTACTCCCTTGGCACCTGGCGCATCAGCCGTTATCGACCCCATGGCAGTTCAAGCCGCCATGGATGCCTCGCTTGATTTGGCCGTTCTTGACGGCCGTGATATTTCTCGATTGGATGACGCTCTAGAAGGAAAAGCATTCATTGGAACGGTCATACGTGCATAGGTGAGAACATGGTAGATGCAAAAAAGGTGAAAGACATGGTTGCCAAAAAAACCAACAAATTCATTGGTGCGGTGAATGGTAATTCGAACAAAGTTCAGCCCCACAAGCACTGTCGTATCTGTCATGCCACGATCCCATTGGCTGCCGAGCCTCGCGTTTGCACAAGCGAAGAATGCATCGATAAAAATGAACGAGATGAGAAAAGCCAACGAACGGTAAGAATTCTCATGTTCGTATTTTTCGGACTGTTCGCAGCCCCGTATTTGCTTTCACTTGCTATGCAAGTGATCTAATAGATATTAATCCAATCCGAATTCACGCACAAGAAGTAGTTTGAGGAATCTCTGTGCGCTTTGAAGAACGAGGCCAGTTGCCATGAGCGAAAGGCCAAGAAGGCCGATCCATACTGCTGAAATCCCCGAACCAATGATGTTGTCAACCTGCATCGTGAATCCTTGCGCAGTACGCATACCCATGGCCGCACCTGCAGCTAAGAGGCCGAAGCCAGGAATGCCAAGAACGAGCAAGGGTTTCTTCTG
>QQSD01000083.1:0-17300 GCA_003602485.1 Candidatus Poseidoniales archaeon
GGTGTTCTTTCACGGATTATTGGGTGGGCCGATTGTTCGGGAGGCTATGCACATCCCCTCTTCCATGCAGCCAAGCGAAGAAATTGTGATGGTGATGAAGACGCCATCATGCTACTTATGGATGGATTGCTCAATTTTAGCAGAGAAATATTGCCCGCAAATCGTGGTGGTCAAATGGACGCTCCTTTGGTGTTGACCACACGGCTGAACCCCACTGAAGTGGATAAGGAGGCACTGAACGTAGATTCTGGGTGGTTCTATGAACGGGATTTCTATGAGGCCACCTTGCAACAACCTCATCCAAAGGACATTGCGCACCGAATGGATTTCGTTGAACGGCGATTGGGCACCATCGCAGCCGTGCGTGGTTATGGGTTCACTCACGACTGTCATGCCTTCGACCAGGGGCCTGCTCTATCGGCTTACAAAACACTGGATACGATGATTGACAAGATGAACGGGCAACTCGCTCTTGGTCACCGTCTCAGGGGCGTTGATGTCCGGCAAGTGGCCTCAAGTGTTGTTCGTTCTCACTTCCTACCCGACTTGCGTGGAAACCTCAATGCCTACGGTCGACAGAAGGTCCGCTGCCTCAAATGTGGACATTCCTATCGAAGGATGCCACTCGCCGCACATTGTATCCAACCCAAAAAAGAAACAGGTCGAGGACTTTCAAGCATGGGTGTTGCCAAATCAGAAGGTGGTCAATGCAACGGTAACCTTGCGCTTACGGTTTCAGAAGGTGCGGTAAGGAAATACATTGCAGTGATGCAATTCGTTATGGATCACTACGGGGTGGATTTGTACACTCGACAAAATGCAAATTGGCTTGCCGATAGCGCTGATTCCTTGTTTAACAACGACCGAGCAAAACAACTCTCGCTTTCTGATTTCCTCTAGGTTAACGAAGAGGTTCACGCCAAATGACATCTTCACCTTCGTGCAGCATGACATCTGGCATACCTTGCTTGATTCCTTTGAAGGGCGACTTTTCGGGTTCTGAATCTTTCTCAGTACTTGCCTTCTGAGCGAGGCGTCGGAGTCCTTGTTCGAGGAAAGACGTTGCAATCAGGAGGACGCTGAGCAGTACGTGGCCGTAAACCTGGAATGGAGCAAAAGGCTGAATCCACATTTGTTGCTCAACGGTCACTCCTTCGTCCACTTGAGTTTCCATCACATAGGTTCCCGGTTCTAATTTCCCGTCCCATTCCGGGGGTGCCTCGTCGAGCATACCGCTCCATGATGTAACGATCGTTTCGTTGTTCAATCGTAGCGTATAGCTGACATTTGCTTGGTCAACGGTTGAACTGGCAAAGGATACCGTGAGACGAGCCGGCATTGATTCATCGGAATTGAGGAAGGGGGCGACCTCAACTTCACGGAAAGGTTCGAATTTCTCCTCTGTGTTGATTTCATTGGGGGCTTCCTGTTGAGCGACACCGGACCAGAATGCGTTGACAACCAAAAAAGCGAGAACCCAGAGCAAAGGATTGACCCACCCTGCTCTGTTAGCCATGAAAATCGTTCGCATCTCACCTTCTTATGTTTATGTTCAATTCCACGAAAACAATCTAACAAGATAGTCATCCCTTCCATGAGGGGTAAAGGCGGTCGAGCACCTTTGCCATCCACTCCAATTTACGTAATTTTTGAGCAGGTTCAGTCAATCCTGACCATTCACCCACATGTTCGGTTGAATATCCAAGGAAGACGAACTTGTTCTCATCCCCTCCCAAGAATGAAACCAAACAAACAGCACGGTCACCATCGGTAAATCCACCGACATTGAGCATACCCTCGTAGTTCTCATCGGTTTGATGGGTCAACATCACCGGAGGTTGGTATTTGGCCCACTGGGGAAGGAGTGCAGTCAAACGTTCTTGGTTGTCTCCGTGCGCATGAACCGCCATCGGCGTCCCTCGTTGGACGGCTTCTTGAAGATGAACGCCGCCGTCCAAATCTGTGACGACGACGAGCACATCCACAAGCCCCAAACAGGCGCCAACAGACCCGTCGGCGGCTACAAAAACCGTCCCGTCAGCCCAGTCACGTTCGAGCATCGTTCGCGTTGCGGCAGCACCAACAAACACAATCTTCTCTGCGACGTTGAGTGCTGCTGTTAGCGATTCCAGAGCGACTTGCCTACCTTGAAAATTCCATGAGGGCAGCCCAAAAGGAGCTTCTGATTTGAACCGCTGTAGGATGTTCTCAGCGCTTTCCTGGTCGTCACGATAAGCCCATCCGAATTCCTCTCGGACCTCGTGCTGGATTGCAATGAGTTTGCTCAACTCCATCGCATCCATGTTCTTGCGAATCCCATTGAGGTCAAGAATCCACCTCCAAGGTTGAACTTCATAATCTGTGGCTGATGTCGCTCCTTTATGCCGGTCCCCACGACCCCCCCAACGCTCGTGGACGAGGTGACCTTTGCACGCTATCCCTTCTTGCCCCAAGCCGGTGATTGGATACGAAGCATGGCTCAACGGCATAGCATTGACCTCAACGAATTACTTGATGGCCCTTGGATGGAAAAAGCACGCCAGAGGGCGCGTATCCGTTTGGTAGACTCCATTCAATCCAAAGAGGGCGTCCAAGTTGTAGGCGGAGATATTCACACTGAAGAAGGGCGTTTGATCGAGGCATTTTCGTTCTATTATGCTCGTCTCGTGATGTGTGCCAGCGAGGACGAACGCTTGATTGCACGATGGGCACAGGCGGAAGCCGCAAGAGCAGAGCAATTGCTCATCCAGGACGTTGACAACCTCGCTCCAATCGCCAACACATATCTTTCAGAAGTGGAATTGCTGGAGGGAGCGCAAGCCGTCGGTATGGTTGCAAACCATGGAATGAGCATGCGTCAACTCCGCCAACAATCGTCTTCGGTTTGGCGCGTAGGTCTTTCTGATTTCATTGAAATTTGTCCGAAGATAACGGGTCACCGCTGGCGCTTACCCAATGTTGATGTCGAAAATGGATGGGTAAAACTCCACAATGAGCGCCAATATGCGTCCTCTGCAAAACTTGCCCGTCTTCTGAGGGAACGAATGAAGGCTGGTATTGAGGCCGAGGCACTGGAGAAAATGGGTGAGGTCACTACAGACCTCGCCGTCCGTTTGGCTGAACCGGTTGGTATGATTCGTAATTTGATGGCGAACAAAACAAGTGAAGCCATCGCCTTGGTGGGTGCAGAAGAAAGCGATTGGCCACCATGCATGCAAAAAACGATTGGAGATTTATCAAATGGCGTCAACGTCAATCACTTTGGCCGACTCTTCCTCGCCTCGATGGCAGCCACACTGGCCCTTCCTCAGGAATCATGCGTCGGTTTTTTCCGCGGTGCTCCTGACTTCAGTGAATCAACAACATCCTATCAGGTCGCACACGTGTACCAGAATGAATACACGCCTGCAGGTTGTGGAAAACTCAAAGTGAATCACAATTGCCCCGTATTGCCGGGTGACAACAGGACCTGTGACCAGCCTTGGATGGACCATCCGCTCAAGTATATCAGGGCGACACAGCGGTGGAAACGACTGACTGGGCGCAACGAGGCATCAACAAAGAGCGAGGATGTCAAATCGTCTGAAACGAGCGATGATGCACAACCACCAACTCCAGATAAGGCCGATTCTGAGTGAGTTCGGAGATTTCTCTAAATGCTAGGAAATGCACCTTAGCCTATGCGCTGGCTCCGCGACCCGACACGTGGTGGTGATGGGCGCCTCCCTCTCTCCTACCGTATCATGCGGAGATTTTTCAGATTTTTAACAAAAATTTGGTTTCGAGAAATCAACATTGTCGATGATGAAAACCTCCCTCCTGAGGGTGGAGTTCTCTTCATCACGTGGCATCCGAGCGGTTTGATTGACCCGATGCTCATGATGGCAACACTTCCGGGGAAACTGACCACTGTTGCCAAGCATACGTTGTTCAAATTCCCCGTGCTTTCACACATGTTGCGAGCCTCAGGTGTTGTTCCAATTGAACGACCACAGGACTCTCCCGACAAGGATGCCTCACGGGCGAGGAACAAAGCCACGCTAAGCGGTCTGGCAGACCGTTTGGGTGAAGGGGGTCGTGTTCTTATTTTCCCTGAAGGCGTAACGCATGCGGATTCAGAGGTCAAGCGCGTGCGTTCTGGCGCTGCTCGTATGCTCCTCGCTGCACGCCGAAAAGCAGCCTCTGAAGGTATGGCCGAGCCCCAACTTGTCCCCATAGGGCTGCATTATTCTGAATCTCAGACCTTTCGAGAACGTGCAGCAGTGGTCATTGAGCGTGCCATGCACTTACCACCTACTCCCTTATTGGTTGCCGATCAAAGTGAGCAGGATGAACTCGACCGGAAATGGGTGAATGAGGTAACTGAGGCCATTGAAGTGGAACTTAGGCGAGCCAATCTATCAACCACATCGTGGCGTGAGCGTACCATGATTTGGAAGGGGCGGAGTTTGGCCTACGCCGAAAAACAGCGACTTTCGGGGGGGTCGTTGGTTAAACCAAGCTATGCTGAGTCAGTCCTTGGTGCGCGTAGGTTGAGGGCAGGATGGGAATACATGGCAAAGCAAGACCCACACCTCACGCAGCAATTGGCCGACGATTGCGAATCCCATTTTGCGGAATTAACGCGTCGAGGCATCACTCCTTACGATATCGATGCACGTCCGGAAAAAATCAATTTGTTTGGCTATCTTAAGGCACTCGCCATTTGGCTTTGGGCTTTGATTTGGATGTTTGGTCTTGTGACATGGGGGGCTATCGCCGGCAATTATGTGCCTTACAAAAGCAATGGCTTGCTCAGTTGGGTGATGAAAAAACAAGCGGTTGATTCATCTGTTTTGGGCTCCATCAAAGTTCTTTCTGCGGTCGTTTTCTTCCCCTTATGGTGGGTGCTCGCATCTGCGTTTATGACTTGGTCGCTTCTGGACGCAAGCAGTCCAATCAATTCCCTCTTGCTCAGTCATTGGTTGTTGGAAGGTATCACGCAACTCCCTTCGGTTCTCGTCTTTACGGTCTTCTTGTTGTGGTGGCCTATTTCCGCACGCATCCATCTCAAATTGTATGCTCGCTTGCTACGCGGTTGGCGTGACGTCAAGCGATGGAATATTTGGAAAGATGAAGACACGGATTGGTCTTCCTTGGTCGAACGGCAACGTGTCCTCGCAGCACGACTGGTAGAGACTGGTTCCGGCTTGGTCTTGCCTGGAGATGGTGACTGGGTTGACCCGCCTACTGGGATGGATGATTCAAGCGTCGTCAAATTGCGTGTATCGTGATGGAACCTAGGTACAGGTTGACTCGAAGGCACAAGGGTTTGAAAGAAAGAAGGTCAGTGGGCCTGCCAAGGAGGGGAGACAAGAATGACGCGTACACTGGTCTTGACCGTTGACAGAGACAACGACTTGGGGATTAAAACCTCCATCCGTGGACCTGTTGTTGGCCGGCGCCAAGTGCTCACCGCTGCCCTCAAATTAGGTATTGCAGACCCTGAAGAAAGCGACACCAACGCCATCTTGGGAGCCCTGTCAAAAAATGATGAACTCGTTGAAGCCAAGGGCGAGGACGATGAGATTGAAATCGCCATCCTAACGGGTGACGAGAAGGTCGGCATGCGTTCAGACCGAGCAGTAGCGGCTCAATTGGAAGAAGTCGTATCCGCCTTCCAACCGGATCAGGCGATTCTGGTCACGGACGGTGCAGAAGACGAAAGCGTACTCCCCATCATACAATCACAGGTTCGTATCGATCACGTGAAAAAGGTGATTGTTAAGCAATCCAAGGGTATTGAGGGGACCTACTACTACATCGTTAAGGCCCTTGAGGACCCCAAATGGCGCTCGAAAATCATGATTCCTTTCGGGGTAGTCATGGCCATCATGGGTCTGGGCATTATGCTGCCCAATGAGATTGGTGGTGTGGTGATTGGTGCCCTCCCCCTCGTCGTCGGGCTCTACATCTTCAGCAAGGGAGCTGGTATCGAATCAACGGTGAACAGAGTCATCCAAGAAATGAGAGAAAACGCTGACGCAGCCATGTTTTCTTCCCTGCTATGGACCGCTACGCTCTTCAGTGCCATCTTCGCTGTTGCAGAGGGATGGCGTGCATTTGGTGTTCAAGATGGCCTTGCTGAGACTTCATCGGTTCTTTGGCTCACCGTGATACATTCTTCTCTCGCATGGACGGTGATTGCCTTCCTGACATCCACTGCAGGATTCATGCTCCTGCGCCTCAAGCGTGGGTCGTTTTCAGGGAGTCTCATCGTGCTCAGTGTATTTGGCATGGTCGTGTACTCTTTCCTCAACACAGCGCTTGATATTGCCATTCGAGTACTCGATGGGACCTCCTACGAATTCAGCGTCGAAATGATTCTCAATGACCTCACAATTCCACTCATTTGGGTCGTTGTTCTATGGATGGTCACCACCATTGTCCGCACCTTGCAGGCTAAGCAGGCTCAAGCAGACCGTTACTGGGGCATTTAATCAGACGGAGAGTTTCTGGGTTTGAATACCAGGACAACCACCCTCAAGGGCTAAAGCACCGTCGAACATACCACCATCATGGTCGAGATTCCACAGCATGAATTGAACAACCTTGCCTCGATGGAGGGTTATGAACAGATGCTCGAAGTTGACCGTCTGTGCAAAGTATACCAAACCGACGAGAACACCATTCGGGCAGCCCTTGCGTCCTCAGTAACTCCAACTCCATCGACTCCCGTAGCCTCTGTGGACCCTGCTTCATGGGATACAACTCACAAAGAAGTCCCAGATGTTTCCGCTTCTTCTTCCAGGCCGACATTGGTTGACAAGCAACAATTTCGGTTTGAGTATGACCCCAGCCGCGATGCAGCAGAACGTCGTGAACAAGTCGCTCAGGCTATTCTTTGTTCGGCTTGTGGGGTCGCCCTTGGCATTCCAGACATACGCCCGATCAAAGTCACATGCCCTTCGTGCCTGTACGAAACGACCTACACGGATTGAGAGGGGACTTCTTGAGGGATGGAGAAGAGGGTTGGACATGAAGGACATTTCACCTCGCCTTTGGCCTTATTCACCGGCCAATTCACCCATCCCTCTGCCCGACCGGCCTCTCTTGTTCACACCTGAAACCGTCATTTCCTTGACTTCATTTTCATCGACCTTCTCGCAAGAGGACATGCTGAATCGCGAAAACATACAAGCTTATGTCGCTGGGTTCGGAAATGAATCAACGTCTCTCAACGAGTTGCTCGTTGCGCAAGATGCGCCTTCTTTAGCAGAACGAAAGCCAGTGTTACTTCTCGGAGAACTTGCCAACCCGTACCGCCTTCAAGACATGGGCATGAGCGCCCTGCCCCTCTTGCCCGTACGGTTGGAGGGTATTTGCAGGACATGGGCGGATGCTCTTGATCCACGTGAAAGTTATCCTGGCGTCCACCACGTGACGCTTGCACGAACTCCAGGCTGGTGGGAACTTGCCTACATTGGCATGGCCACGAAAGACCAATTGATGCTCATTAAAGAGTGGCTTGAGAACGGCATTCGTGGCTCATGGCGTCCGGTAAAACTCGGTGAGGGCAATCTCCGTTTCGAACATGACATGGCCTTGCAACCGCCACATGAAGGTGATGTTCAGTGGGATGGGACAGCAGAACACGTGAGTCTTCAAGCCCCTGACCCAACGGGGCCTTCTCTCGATTTGAAAGACGTCATGATGCTGGTGCATGCTCGGCAGGGGTGCTATAATCATCGTGGCCGCTTGGCCCGTTGTGCGCACATCAGCCAGCGAAATTTCCACGATAATTTGTTCCGAAAAGGGTCATCGCACCGATGGGACGCCGTCCTAACGCTTCGTTGAAGTTGACTTAACGTAGTGAACGACGCGTTCTTGCCCCCATACTAGCTCAGCGTATTGGGTCAAACCAGACTGTTCCAAAACCGCTTGAGTTATTCCAGAAGGAAGTGGTTCTTCATGCAAACAATCTGCGTGTACCAAGAATAATTCGTCAACCATGCCCGCCTCGAGGAAGTGGTGAACAGTTGTAGGTCCTCCCTCCACAAGCACACGCTGGATTTCCTTGTCTGCAAGTTGGTTGAGCAAGGATTCAAGGGTTGAAAAGTCGTTCTGAAGCACCATCGTTTCTGCACCGTCATTGAGCAGCGTTGCCTTTTCGTCAATTCGCCCGTTGGGGTCAATGACCACTCGAAGTGGCTGTCGTGTGGAAGGTACCAAACGGACATTGAGTTGTGGATTGTCTCTGTTCACGGTTTCCACGCCGACAAGAACTGCATCACAATCTCTGCGAAGCTCATGCACCTTTTCGAGACAACCTTGAGACGTGAATCGTGCAGGTCTTCCAGACCGGTCGTCCACAGAACCTGTACGGTCAATTGCTAATTTGACGGTGATAAGTGGTCTACGATGCCGACACCAGTGCAAGAAACCGTGCATTTGTTCTGCAGCCTCGTCATGCATGAGGCCAATACGCGTAGGAATTCCCGCATCGCCAAGAACGGTTTGTCCGTTGCCTCGAACGGTTGGATTGGGGTCTTCATGGGCGATGATAACCTCCTTCACACCAGCCCACATGAGAGCTTCCGTGCACGGGGGCGTACGCCCGTAATGATTGCATGGCTCAAGAGTCACATAGGCAGTTGCTCCATTTGGTGAATGGCCCTTTTCTTCAGCATCGTGTATTGCCATTTGTTCAGCATGCAGTCCACCGATGTGGTCGTGCCAACCTTCGGCGATGACCTGTCCGCCTTTGACGAGAACACATCCAACCAGAGGATTCGGACTCACTTTCCCTCGTCCACGTTCGGCGACCAAAAGAGCGCGCTCCATGAACGTGCGATCCGCATCACTCCATGTATCCTGCACACACCGCCCACCATGCACCAGTTCAAGACTGCTTGTATTGGAATTGTTCAGGAAATGGTAGAAATACAGCATTATATGCATAATGAATCATTAACTATTCACTGCGAGTTATGTGCGAATCCGCTCTGTTGGAGAAGACTTGAAGCACCAAGGAGGCTTGTCATGACCATGTCAAGCAATGAAGATGGCTTTCCAGAAACGCTTTCCTTCCAAGCAGATGAGAGCACGTCCCGCAAGAAGGGAGCGCACCGTCCGCACTTTGCATCCGTATTTACAAAAGATGCAACAACAGTGAAGACTCCCAAGCGAGTTCACTTGCTCGTCAACCCCTATGCTGGGAAGAAAAAAGGCCGAACACGAGCAAGGGATGCCAAAGAGATCCTCGAAAAAGCGGGCGTAGAAGTTTTGATTGCGTACTCTGCCTACAGTGGACACTTGATTTCAGTAGCAGCAGGGCTCGAAGTCAAGCGGGGAGATGTGATTGCTGTAGTTGGAGGAGATGGAAGTCTTTCTGAAGTGATCACGGGGCGACTCGGTCAGGAAACAACGGAAAAGGAGACCTTCGCAATTATACCCGCTGGAACTGGAAATTCACAGGCTCATGACCTTGGAATTGGTTCTGTAGAAGAGGCAGTGAAGTCTATTTTAGGAGCCACACGTCAAGGTTTGGACATTGCAGAAGTAGAGTTGGTCAAGGGTCTCCCAGGCAACGAAGACGGCACAATGACGCATTACAGTCACAACCTCGTGACATGGGGTTTGGGTGTAGATTCTACCATTCAAGCTGAGAAAATGCGATGGATGGGTCCTGCAAGGTATGATGTTGGCATTCTTTTGGCAATTGCAGCCAATAAGCGTCGAACAGCGACCCTCACGCTTGACGGACAATCAGTTACGAATGATTTCACCCTCTTCTTAGTTCAAAACAGTCAAACTGGAGGTTCCATGCTCCCACTTGCTCCCGGAGCGTCACTCGATGATGGATGGATGGATATTGGCATTTTGAAGAAAATGACTCGCCGTGACGTCTTGAAAGCATTTGGAATGTTAAAGAAAGAAGGACGGCATGTGTTCCATCCGCGGGTTGACTATCACCGGTTCAAGTCGCTGGGAATTGAAACATCAGTCCCCACCGCCATCAACATTGACGGGGAAAATATTGGTTCCACTCCCCTTTCAATGAAGGTCCTACCCCAAGCGGTGAACATCATCGTGCCGTCAGAATGAGAAGTCTGAGAAATCATCTTCATCATCATCAAAGGTCTCACGAGGTGCTGCTTGCCTCCTTGGTTCCGCTTCTGGCTGGGGTTCAGGTGACTTCTTGACAGCTCTGCGTCGCTTTACTGGAGGCTTACGCTCTGCCACCTTTTCTGTAACTGGTGGTGAACGACTGGCCGAGGATACATTGGACGCCGAGGATACATTGGGAACTGATGATACATTGGGAACTGAAGTTGAAGCCGATGGAGTGGCGCTATCACTGACATTCATTCGCTCCATCTCTTGAGCAGCGTCGGTTACTACGACCGAGCTCTTTCTCTCAGGTGGACCTGATTTGCTTTGGGTCGGAACTCCAGTAGAGGCGAGAACACTGTCGAGGTCAAATCCACCAAGGGCGTCTTCTCCCTTCTTGTCTTCTTTCTCGGGCTTGGATTTCGGAGCTTTCTTTTCGGTAGATTTCCGTTGTTTATCCATTCGGGCTTGTCGTTCGGTGGGAGATTCCATTCCTGCCTTTTTGGCAGCCTTTGCTTCACTTTTTACACTGGCTGCCTTTTTCATCCCTTCATCGCCAATCAAGGTCTTCATGGTGTTTTTCGCTGACCTCATAACCAATTGCTGCGAGAAAATAAACGCACCAACTGAACCTCCAAGTCCCACTACCAGGAAGAACATTACGAAACCGGACCTGCCTAATACTGGTACGTCGCCTTGAACCCATTCATCATCTGCTTCTCCATTTTGAGAAATAGTTGCACTTTCTAATGTAATTGCAGTAACGAACACATAAGCATCCGCTCGGTTTACATCACCGATCATCATTGAACAGTCATCACGCGTCCTGTGCCAGGTGCTGGCGTATCCATAGGGCACGTTTCCATCGACTCCAGCATCGACCAGATACCCCTCAATGGAAACGGCTTGATGCCACTCATCAAGAGCCGTGAACCCGTAAAGAATGGACTCAGAAGACGGAACCAATCCAAGAACATACCATTCTGTATCTGAATCACTGTCGAGGTCGTCAATATCAACACTACCAGCACCAGTCTTAGGAGTCAGCGGAACGACCCATTCCTTGACATCAATTCGAGCACCTTCTCCATCGGTCACCTCAGCGGCTTGGTTGAAACTCATCGACTGTATGGCCACAGCAGTGGTCACTCCAAAATCAAGCCCTCTAGCTCCCATGACGGTGTTGTGCTCGGTGTAAAACTGACTTGCTGCAAGGTATCCTGTGAAACTCACAGGCGCTCCTTCTTCAATCAAAGAATTTCCACCCTTTGGTGCCTCCGTGCTCGGATCGCAGCCCATCGGAATCAAATCTGAGGTTGTGGTGGCTGGACCAGAAAGCGTGCTCTTGACTTCAGCAGATGTTGAAGTGAAATCAACATTAACGCTTGAACTTCCGTCTCCCCATGAGGCAGTTGATGGACCAAAGCAACCAGCAAGCATCATGCTTGCGACGAAACAAAGGGCGAGCAGACCTCGGCGCATGATGTAATGAGAGCGGGCGGAGTTTGAGAAGTCTTCCCTGCTCAACAAAGGAGAATTTGTGAACGTATGTGGCGCAGTCGGAGAGATTTGAACTCCCGAGTCACGGGGACACCGGATTTCAAATCCGGCGCAATACCAGGCTATGCGACGACTGCTTTAGTTGAGGGGAGGGGCTTCCATTTTTCCCCCTTTCCCTTCATTCTCATCGCCTTTAACTTCACGGCGGGGTAGAACTATCACGGCACTGGCTACACTTAGTGTGGTCAAAAGAAGAGATAGAGAAGGCGTATTTTCATCGGAAAAGCCTCCCAAGTTCTCACGGTCCAGTATCTCTCGCAAGTCTGCGGTAAAGTCTTCAACGAGCCACCGGTCTCCAGTCCAAGCAACTGTTGGCTCCCTGTCAGGGTTGAGAATGTAAGTAATGGTTGAGTGCCCTACAGTGTACTCTTCTGTTGTTTCCGATATGCAAGAAAGACGGTCATCTTCGTCCCATCCATAGCCAGCATCACACATGCAGTGCATCGAATCTCCGCTGCCCATCAACCATCCATGGCCGTTGCATACGCTCGTATCACTTTGGTTTTGCACAGGTGCAGGAATTTCGCTGATATTGACATTAGAAGGTGCCCATGCGATATGGCTTGGTTCAAGCACTTCGTCCATTCCATAATCAGAGGTTTCCCACGTTTCAGTCGCCCCATTCCACAAGTAGAGATTCCACCACCATTCATAGGTTGATGGTGCGGTTTCATTGTTGAGCGATGTGAGATAGTGGCCATAGGTTGACATTTCGATGCTGACGTTCACATCAGCAGCATAGAGCGCCCCTTTGGTGGCATGATAGGCATTGACGGTACTGAGGTTGCTTTGAACGGTCGTTCCGTTGGGCCACATGACGCTCATGCTCGCATCTGCTGTGGCATTAGGAGCAGGGAGGTCACTACGGTTTGATGTCGACGGCATCCAGGCTAAAGAAGAGTTCTCAAATCCGTCAATGTTGTCAACGCCAACATTTGCCATTTCCCAAGTCAATGCGCTTTGGTTCCACGTATTCAACTCCCAGTACCATGACCAATCAGAGGGTGAGTCAACGCCGTCAAAGCCGTGAATCATGTGCCCGTAAGTGGAGAGCGAGGCATTCACTGAGATGTTGGCTTGTTCAGCCAAGAGTTCAGTAAGTGTCCATCCAGAGAATTCAACCATGTGATTGGAAGCGTTTCCACTTGTGTTGACGATGGTCACCGAGGTTTCGGCTGGCTGGTAGTCCATGACGTGCGCTTCAATCACATTTTGTTGGACAACCAATCCGAAATTCTCCCAAATAGGCTCCATTTCTTCAACTGTACCCGTGAGGTGAGGCCATTCAACTCCGTGCAGAGCAGTAAATTCAGCGAGGCGCTCGGGAGTGTCGTATTCTGGATCAACGGTTATCGAGATGAACGTGACATCTTCGCTTTCGCGTTCTGACAATTCTCCCTCTACACCTTTGAGCAACTGTGTGATTGCGGGACAAACATCAGGGCATCGTGTGAAAATGAAGGCAATAACAGTTACTCCTTCGCTATCGGCATCAAAGTTGTAGGTGGCGTTATCCTGCGTTGTGAGAGTAAAATCCTCCACAGGACCCCGGGCGAGTTTACTGCCCTTGTATGCTGACGCTGCGGAAGTAGTGAGAAGCAAGGTGCAGACGAGGGTGACTAAGATGTGACGCCGGATGTTCATACAAGTTCAGCCTCAGCGTTCCACGGCAAAGTCCCAGTTAGGTGTGCACCAGTCTGGCAGATTTTGAACGGCACCAGGGTTGGATAGTCCAATGCCCCAGAGCATGAGCAACACAAAGAGAACGGGGAATAGAGCCGTACGAGTGTAGATACGCGGGTCGCCCTTCAAGTGCATGAAATATGCAGCAATCCCGTAGCCCTTGACAATGCCCACGCCAATGAGGATGGCCCAAACGGCGTAGAGTGTGATTTCAATGCTCGTCCCAGGTATGGTCTCGAAAAAGACAGCAGCGACTTCGAACAATGTGAACACCATCAAGATGATGAAGTTCCAAAAGTAGATATCGTAGTCTCCAGGTAGTTTTTCAACGATTGATTCAAAGATTCCAGTAGTTTCGTGTTCTCCCATTATATCACCTCAATACAGATAGAAGGCTGGGAAGATAACAACCCAAGCCAAGTCAACAAAGTGCCAGTACAGGCCGAAGTATTCAATGCCCTGACCGTTCTTTTCGTCATAGCCGACGGTGTCAGCCTTGAAAATCAGATAGAGCATGACCAGCAGTCCGATGAATACGTGAAGTCCGTGAGCGCCCGTGGAGATGTAGAAGATGGAACCTGCTTGAGTTCCAATGGTGAACCCTTCAGCGACCAAATGGCTCCATTCAATCAACTTGAGGACAATAAACATCGAACCGAGGAGGAAGGTGGCGATGAGATAGTTTCGCACAGCCGCTTTCTGAGTTGGCATGATCTTGCCCATGAAGCCAGAAGGAGCAGTCCAATCCTTACTCTTGGCCGTCTTGAGGGCCAACACAATAGTGTAGGATGAGATGATGAGGGCGAAGGTGTTGATGGCGCCCGGTAGAAGTGTCATGAAGTCGCCTTGACCACCAAGACCGTCCAGCATGGCCCCGTTAGGTCGGAGGAAATCGGAGGCGGTGAGCATGTTGACCTCTTCACAGTTGCCAGCAGCCTCTTGCCAGCCCGTACACCATTCAGTACGCATGCGCAGGTAAGATGAGAAGAAGGTCGCGAAGACCATCACTTCAGACATAATGAAGACCCACAATCCTGCCTTGCGGATATGCTGGCCTTCAAAGGGCGCTGAAGTAGCGATTTGCTCGCCGTTACCGATGAACGGTAGATCTTCTCTCCACCAATTCGCCACACCAGCTGTTACCACAACGAGGCCGAGCATGCTGACTCCGAGGTCTCCAAGAGCAAAGTCTGTACCAGACAGCATGTTGCCCAATACGCCTTGGAACGACGGGAAGCCCATGAGGAAGAGCATGATGCCAAGTGCAAAGATGATCGGAGAGCCTGAACCGTGATGTTCGTGGTCTTCGCCACCATATCCATGATTATCGTGAGCATCGTCCCCACTGGGTGCAATCGAATTCAGGAATCCTCCCAAGCCGATAAAGGCAGCGTAGGTGATGCACATCAGTAGGATGGTAATCCCTGCAGTCTTCCATGTGAGGTAGGAGAGGTGAGCGTCCACTTCGTGATGGTGAGCCTCCTCTTTGGCCTCTTTGAGTGTTGCAATTTCAGCATCGCTCGCGTTGGATGCCTTAGCGTCCTCGTAGGCATACTTTGCATCCTCATAGTCGTGAATGGCGTCTTCGTAGGCGACATGTTTGACGTTGGCTACACCCACGCCCATTGTGGCGAAGGCAAGAATGCCGATAGCGAGGAAAACGCCTCCGATTAAGACTGCGCGCATCCAAATGCTGTTCTCAACATGGGCTTCTCCTCCGCTCATTCTTCTCCCTCCTGTTGACCTATGACTATCGCTTTCGGTGCTGCTTTGAGATATTTATCGACGAGTGATTCTGACGTATCCTTGTGGTGACCGTAGAGTTCGTTCATGTCTCCCTGGGTAGGAATGTCCTTGAAAGAAGGTGTGGGAGGAGGTGAAGTTGTGGACCATTCCAAGGACCAACCGCCCCACGGGTCGTTCTCAACAGGCTCTCCGCGGCGTGCGGAATAGATGATGTTCCAGACCAAGAGGAGTTGGCTGATTCCAAAGATAAACGCAAAGGTAGACACGGCCATGTTGTATTCAGCAAAGCCTGATTCGATGGTGTAGGTATGCGTCCTTCGTGGCATGCCCATGATGCCGAGAGCGTGCATGGGCCAGAAGGCAGCGTTGTAAGAAGCAAAGCCGATGAGGAAATGCCACAAACCAAGTGTCTCGTTGAGTTTACGCCCAGTTGCCTTGGGATACCAGTAATACACTGCAGAGAACAGAGCGAAGACCGTACCGCCAATGAAGACATAGTGGAAGTGGGCCACGACGAAGTAGGAGTCGTGGAAGTGGATGTCAAGGCCAGCGACGGGGAAGAACATTCCCGAGATACCACCGAGGGTGAAGGTCACGAGGAAGCCCAGCGACCAAAGCGTGTGGGTTTTCATGACCAATGAGCCGCCCCAAAGGGTTGCCAGCCAGTTGAAGATCTTGGCACCCGTTGGAATCGCGACGAGCATCGTCATGACCATGAAGGCCGCTCGCCAGAATGGGTCCATACCCGAAGTGAGCATGTGGTGGCCCCATACGACGAAGCCGACCACACCGATACCAGCCATGGCGAGAACCATTGACTTGTAACCGAAGATGGAGCGGCGGGCTGAGGTAGCCAATACTTCAGATACGATACCAAATGCAGGAACGATGACCACGTACACTTCGGGATGGCCGAAGAACCAGAACAGGTGTTGGAACAAGAGTGGGTCGCCGCCAGCCACGAAGAACTGTGTCCCGATGGTATGGTCAAAGAGCAGGAAGGCCACACCGATGATGAGGGCTGGCAGGGACATGAAGAGCATGAAGACACTGATGAATACAGACCACGAGAAGAGTGGCATCTTCATCCAAGTCACGCCCGGTGCACGCATGGTGAACACGGTGGTGATGAAGTTCACACCACCTAGCGTCGATGAAGCACCCAGCATGAGCATCCCAGAAATGAATGCGGTCGTCCCTGGGTTTGAACCATAATCTGCAAGCGTTGAACCGAGATTGGCTTCGGTCAGTGAAGAATAAGGAGGGTACATGACCCAGGTGATGTCAGCACCTTCTCCAGACCAAATGCCGGTGAAGATAAGCGGTGCAGAGAAGACAAGGAGCCAAAGTCCCATTGCGTTGATACGGGGGAAGGCCAGGTCTTTGGCACCGATTTGCAACGGCAAGACGTAGTTCATGAATCCGGCAATCATCGGCATTGCGGCAAGGAAAATCATGGTCGTTCCGTGGAGAGTGAAGAATGAGTTGTATTCGTCATAGGTGAGGAAATCATTCTCTGGGAGCGAGAGCTGAATACGGAAAAGTAAAGCCAGCAGCCCACCGACGAGGAAGAAGAAGAACCCGAACAGGAAGTACATGATTCCAACTTCTTTGTGGTCGGTTGTGGTCAGCCAGGGCTTAAGGAAGCCCCAGAACCGCTCCATGGTGAAGGTGTCAGGTGAATTTCGGTAGAAGACCCACAAGACACCGACGAAGATGAGTCCGGCTGCTAGTCCAATAGATGTCAGGAAGATAATGAGTGCACTTGCACTTGCTGCAGTGGCGCCCGCGTTGATGCCGGGGATGGCGAGATTGGCTTGATTCCACATGTCACCGCCAGAACCTGCTCCTCCGTTGACTGCATTGCCGTAAACGGTCATTTCTACATTGAGGTCGTCAGCGGCGGGTGCAGTCCACTCAAAGGTCCACGAACGAACGGTATTCGCTTCGTCTGTATGAGTGAGCCCTCCGTCCATGACTTGACTGAATGTCTCAGGGACAGCGGTCACGCTGCCGTGTGAGACGAGGATTCTGAAACCACCTGCACGACCGTTCCATTCGTCGCCTCCATCATCGTAGATTTCCATGACGTCGTTCACAACGGTCACAGTGAACGTGTAGGTCTCGCTTGCGTTGTAGGTTTCAGGCAATCCATCGACCAGTACGCTCGTGTCGGCGGACGCGCCACCGTGGCATGAACAACCTTGGTCTCCAGCAGA
>QQSD01000083.1:17468-27821 GCA_003602485.1 Candidatus Poseidoniales archaeon
GTTCCTTCTGCAGCGACGATTTTGACTTGACCGTACATCATGGAGTGCTGATTACCACAGTATTCAGCGCAACGAATGGGGAATGTTCCGGGGTCATCCGCCATGATGGTCATGTAGGTGCCACCTTCGAGGCCAGGCACCAAATCTTCCTTGACTCCCCATTCAGGGAGCCAGAATGAATGTTGGACGCCAACATAATTTGGGTTGGAATCGTCAGAAGGTTTCGAATGCATTTCAAAGACAACGTCTTCGTCACACGGCAAAATCATGTCTTCGCTCAGTGCTGAGGAAAAGAGATGGCCTTCTGGGATGTGCATCCACGTGTGAAGGAGTTCTCCGTCAGCGTCGGTGACTTCCACAAGTGCCATTTCTCTGGTTTGGATGACCACTTCTTCTTGGCCTTGACCCGTGAGTTGGTCAAGCGCGACAACCCCAGTTTTACCATCGTTATCGTAGGTGGCATTGACTGCTCCGCTTGAGCCTGCGTTGATGACAAGTGTTGTGCCCGACCAGTCGACATCTATTCCGGTCAGGGACGGGTCGTCTTCCCAAGTGAGGTCGTCAACATATTCGAATTCCCAGAACCATTGTTTTCCGTAAATTTTCATGTCGTGAGAATCCTCTGCATCGGGAATGACCCAGACGGCGGTATTGGATGAAAGGGCGAGAACGAGCAGCCATGCAATGATGATGGTTGGGAGTACGTAGAATAACGTCTCTACTGCAGTATTGTGTCGGTCAACGGGAAATGAACCCACTTCAATGTGGTCAAGATGCGTGGTATCAGGCTCAACACCATCTCGGTATCGCAAGATCGCCAAAAAGAGCCAGCCGAAGGTAAAAACACCTACGATAATGGACCAGAACATGAATTTATCATAGAGAACAGTGAATACCGTATCTTCAGCGACCACACAACCACCCTATCTATTGGGCAACATAGCCCCTCCTTAAGCGTTTGTCGGGAAGGGCTAGAATCGCCCCTCCTTTCCTCATTCACCCTACATCTCAGCAGCCCCCTTTTTCGCGCCCTCATTGATACAAAAAGGACCTATTCGCGCACAGATTTTTTCCTTCGGCGAAAAGAAGCGGGGATGCTAATGAACCTCCTCTCCTTCATCCTGTCATGGACCTCGGCAGATGCCTGACTTCAACCCTTGATGGGGCTGTCGTGTTGGACGTAGAGGTTCAACCCGGTTCTACCCGTCAAGGCGTGACGGGTTACAATAAATGGCGCTCACGTCTTTGCGTTGCGGTACGAGTCGAAGCCAAACAAGGTCAAGCCAATCAGGCACTGGTCCATGTTCTCGCAGCACAATTTGGGATCAAAGTTGCACAAATTGAAGTCAGTACGGGGCATCGCTCCAAGCAGAAATCATTGCGAATTACCGCCTCGACGCACACCGAACTACTGGAACGGATGAGGGTACTGGTGGAGGCGGTCCAGTGACGACCTCCTTCCACGGGCCAGGGCGTGGTTCGGCCAATGCCGAAGAGCGGTGGTTGAAAGCAGCCTTCTCATTGGCAGAAAGCCGTCTCCGAAATCGTGAGCAAAACTGTGCCATCCTCGTTGAGGGTCGCCGAGACCGAGAAGCACTCGAGCGCCTCGGTTTCTCAGGCCCCATAGAGGTATTGAACCGCGGTTGGCGAGTTGATGATGTATTGGTGTACATGGTAGAAACCTACGGTCGACGCAGTCCACTGGACGGTGGGCCAACCATCGTTTTGCTCATGGATTGGGACCGAACAGGAGGGCGCTTGCAGAGTACGTGCCGCAGAAATTTGGAATCTCTTGACGTACGTTTTGATGAAGGCCTGCGTCGCACGCTCATGAAATGCCTCAAGCCTGAAACTACGGTTGTAGAAGGGCTCTCAGGCTTGGCTGAAGTTCTCAGACCTCTGATTGACGGTTACGACGCGTTTGATGAGGGTGCAGGTTGAGGCAATGCGTCTTCCTTGACGGTATTGAGCACCACATGAGTGTAGGAGCGTTCGACACCTTCGAGGGTGAACACAGTCTTTGTGAGATTGTCAAGGTCCTCTCGGTCTTGTACTCGGGCGAGGACAATAGAATCCCAGTCTCCTGTGACGTCGTATACCGCAAAAACACGAGGGTCTGCTGCAATTTTTTGTTGCACATCGATCATTTTCCCTTTGAAAATACGCAGCCCTGCCATGACGGTCATGGACCAACCAACGTAGGCTGGATTGAGGACGGCACTGTAGCCCTGAATGACTCCCGCCTCTTCGAGACGCTTCAGACGGTTGGTCACGGTCCCTTGGGCAACTCCCATGTCGCGTGCCAGTTGCCGATGACTGGCTCGAGCATCCGTTTGAAGCAGCGCCAAAAGTTTGCGATCGGTATCGTCGAGAAGCATGGTACTCAAGTTCGCCTCGAGTCTCTTGGACTTCAACGCTTTCACGCGTCGGGTTCACTCACCGAAGGCCGGGTAGATGGGCTGGGATGAGGCAGCCAAATGTGCTGTCGCCAGGCGCCGAGTTCATCGAGGTCGAGGCCAACTTCAATGTGGCAGTCTTCTTCTTCAGCCCGTCGCAATGAGAGCGTGAACCCCTTCTCTTCGTTCGGAAGTAAACTTGTTTTCGGAGGGCGACCTCGTAGTGCCCACGGCTCCAAAACCTTCCAATCTGTGATGGAAAAGCCCGTTGCGCCAGCGCGAATTCGGACGATGATGGTCGTTAGGTCATCGGTCTTCCAGCCGGTCGTAATGTGGGGAATCATCAATTCACGTTTGCGAGCATTTGAGACCACGGTGGCAGCGATGATGATGGCAACTGCAGAGAATGCGAGCGGCATCCATTGTTGACTTGGCGTTGTATGCAGGTAGGGTGTTGGTAGGTTGCCGTGACGCAGGAGCAGCAGTTCATGTTGCATGGTGGCGTTATCGATATTCCCAAAAATAGCAATCGTGTATGACCATCCAGCAGGTTCGTCTTCGAGGTCAACGCCAGCGGCTTCCAAATGGTCTGCTGGCCATTCATAAACGACGTTTGAGGTATTGAATGCCTGCAGTGAAAAACCCACTTCAGGGCGCATTTCACGTACCAACTGGACCGCTTCCCGCCCGTGATGGTCCCTCGCTTGGTCCTCTGTGAGTACAATGTAGAGCAGGGCTTGATTCGAAAGGTTCACCATCGGAGTAATTTCGAGATGGAATTGGACAAAACGAATCTTGTCTTCCCCCATGACCACATTGACTTCTCCGTCCATTTCAACATCGACCTTATCGGGGTTCACTCGATGTTCAACGAGTTTCTTTTCCGTATCATTATTGGGGTTGACGCCGAGATAATCTCGCCGGTAAATACCGTCATCGTCTGGCCAATCCGAACCCGTTTCTTCGCTCCAACACCACCAATTCCAACGAACGGGGTCATCAGAGGAAGATGCAGGGATAATGCCGCCGTTTTCAGCGATGAAGAACTCTTCGAGAAGGGGTTGATTTGTATCGTCAAGGGGTGCTTTTGCGTAGACGGTGAGGCTTTGAGCGGAGCTCATTGGAAGAAGAAGAGCGAAAAGAGCACATGCGATGAGGAATCCGAATGCTCTGGATTGCATGGCATTACTCCTCCTCATCACGCCACGGCAGAGATCCTTTGTGGCGCAGAATATTCTGTTCATTGGTGTCGATCATCAAGGTGATTCGGGCACCAACCCAAACGGAAATAATTTCTTCTTGTCCTGCGAACGACGAACGAATGAGATAGGCACCCTTGGGGGGAGGAGCCTTACCGCTCACCGAAGCAAACTCCTCCAACAGAGGAGCCCACCCTCTCAGCAATTGGATGAAGACATTCTCTGGAACCTCCAACACGTTGTTTTTCATGTCCTTTCCGTACATGTAAAGCGCTTCCTGGCGAGAACGCCATGAATCCTTTTTGAGGGTAAATGCTGGGATTCCAACGTGAACAACACGCATCGGATGGAAGGTTCCAGCTGGCCAAAGGTCGCCCTTGTTGGTTGGTACTTTTTGGTCGTAGAGCCGTCTCTTGACCATTGGAGGTGCGAGATTCATACGCTTGCCACGTTGCCAAATCGAAAAGGGTGCTTCATCCATCCCATAGAGCCCCATAACGTGGTCTTTGAGTTCGTTTTCAGCGAGAACGACCGAATTAACCGTCGGCCTTGGCGCAACACGAACTTTTGGCTCCCAATCCGGTTCACGATGCCGTTTGGAGCGATATGCCTGAGCAATACCTTCAGGTGAAGACTCATGCCGATGTTGAAAGAGTGCGAGGAAGAACCCTCCGGTGTCGTTATCCATGGGCCATAAGCGACGGCAATTCTTCAAAGCAGCTGCAATGCCTTCCTCAGTTGCAGGGTTCTCACTCTCCCGAAGGGCGGGGGGAAGGTGTGCAGTTGAGAAAAACGGTAGAGCCTTCATCGCTTCAATGTCTTCCACTACAGCCCCCTCCTCATCCAATAGCGGCCACGAGTCAAGTCCAGGGTGCGTTACAAGTCCTGGATAGACGGCATCATCGATTGGAAGGAGTTCAAGGTAGGGGCAACGTCGAAGGAGTTCGGCTACCACGGCTTCATTCTCAATAGGGTCCACGCTGCATGTCGAATAGACCATATGTCCTCCCGCTGCGAGCAAAGCCGCTCCGCGCATGGCAATATCCACTTGCATCTTGAACATCCTTCGCCCTTCTTTCGGCGTCCAATCCCACCAAACATCACGGTTTTTTCGTGTTGTTGCTGAACCGGTACAGGGAACATCGGCAACAATGGCATCAAAACCCGGTGGGGGCAGGCGGCCAAAATGCCGGCCGTCGTGCTGCGTCACCACCATGTTGGCCAAGCCCAAACGGCTTCGATTGCTCACCAACATATTGAGTCGTCCGGATACGGGTTCGTTAGCAACGACCACGCCTTGCGGGTGAAGCTCTTCTGCAAGTTGCGTTGCCTTTGAACCAGGTGCAGCACACATGTCCAAAGCGAGTGTTTCTTGCGTAAGGTTGAGCAATCGTACTGGAAGCATGCTTGCTGCTTCCTGGCGCGTAATGCGTCCAGTTTCGTGAAGCAAGGCCATCATTCGCTGGGCTAAACCATCAGGTGCTCGGCCTCGTGCAAAAGGCATGACAAAGGCCGTTTCATCCGGCATCCACGACAGGGGTTTTGCTCCCAAGGCTTTGACCTGTTCAACGGTCCAATCCCGGTCGTGACGATGCAGACTTATTCTGAAGGTCTCGGGAAGTGGTTCAAGAGCGTACTGCAGCCAAGATTCGGCATCTTTTCCAAGATGAGTCACCAAGGCAGTGAGCGACGATGAACCTGCATAGGCTCGTCGCTCCTCCGTCCTATCGGTTGCGCCCCTCACACCGAGGCCTCATCAACGGCCTCTTTGGGTCTTCCGCCACGATGAAAGGGTGTCGCTCCCCGTTCCAGTTTATGCTGACAGACGGGGCGCCATGGTACCTGCCTGTTTTGTTTGGCTCATGCTTGCTTTGGATCCTGAATATGAGCCTTCGTGAAGGCCAGCAACACCGTCCTTTCTTGATGAAAACGCTTCGCTATGCGCCAGTAGGCCTGATGTGTGGTCTCCTCCTGTATCGCGTCAAGGGATTGGCTGATCTCGACCCAACGCATAATGAAATCGTCATGGTGCTTGGTGGTCAAGCCACGCTTGGAGAGCGGTTCCAATTGCTCATGACGGGCCAAGGTGCGATTGAAGGTGCCTTTCTTGCCTTGCTTCTCTTCTCGTTGTGGTGCGCTCAATTGCCGAGTTTAAACAATGCATCTTCTGCGACAAAAGAATTTGTTCGCGAACGAATGATGGTGCATACCGGCTTGTGGTCGTTACTCATCCTAACCCTCCTTTTTCCAGAAGTGGCCTATTCCTCACTCGCAAGTCTTCCACAGAGCCCTACCATCGCCCTTTCCACGTGGAGTGTTTTTGGCGCAATTGCACTCTTCACCTTGCTTCTCATGATGAGTGGAGAGTTGATTGTTGCAAGCGCTCACAGTTCTCGAAGCGACGAATGCAATCTTCTCGCAAAACGTGCGACCATGAAAATGATTCTTGCACTCCCCCTTGGTTGGTTTCTGGTTGTTCAAAACGGAGTCTTTGAGCCCCAATGGTGGAGTCGGCCCGGCCATGACCCTTGGCTTCTTTTCGGCTTCATTGTACTCGTTTATGCGACCATGGTCACCTTTTACCACGGGCCAGCAACAATGCTCGAAGGCCACCTTTCCCAACAACCACGGCAAAGTATCACGCTTGGGGCAACACTGGCCGTGACGGCGATGATCTGTTTCTTGAGCGCATACACGATGGCCTCGAAAGTGGAATTATTCGGTCAGGGTTCAGGCTCTTTTTTCATCGCTTGGAGGGTTGTTTCCCTGATGTTTTTGGCAGTTTGTCTCGGCCTGCTTCTACCTGCAATAGGATACGATTCTGCACACCGCCCTGAACAATGGTGGCTACGCCTTTCGCTCTTTTTGGTTATGATTCTCGGGGCATTTTACGACGTCATGTTTTGGCTTCTTCTCCCCGGTCTTGCGATTTCCGGGAGTCTGTACCTTTTGCTTCCTTGGTGCCTTGAAGAAATGAACTCCGCCTTGCGTAAACGTGCCATTTCCCTTTTCATTGGACAGCTCATACTCAGTTTGGGGATTCTCGTTTGGTTTAATTCGGCATTACTGACAACGCTTTTGCTCTTGGGATTGCTGCCTCTATCGGGATTGTTAAGCCACTACGTACTTCTCCCTATGGAGCGGCGTAACGCCATAGAAACTGCGTGATTTCTCATCGCAATCATCGCGGTTCTTATTAGCGAAAGAAGAAAGCAGTGAAATGAAATCTCCGGATTTCAGGGATGGGACCCTTATGGCACGAGCTTTCCGCGCAGGCGTTGAATCAACTAACAAAATAAGAATGCCACTTCGTCGACGAATCTGGCAACCAGTTCGAGATCTCCAATCATTGACCTCCCGAGCCAAGCGTTCGAGTCAAACAATGAGTCCCTTAGTTGAGGTGCCATCGTTGGTGCGTATAGAAAACGAGCATTGGGTGTTTGAGCGTATCGATGAAGAAACACTGCGCGGCCTCTCTCACCAATTGGTGGCGCAAGGTGAAAGCAGCAGCACGGTAATCGGAGTGACTGAAAATTTCTCAACGGCTGTAGAAGTTGCGAAATGCATGGCCGAGTACGACCAACGTGTTATTCTCATTCAGCCTCTCTGAGATCAGAAGAGGTTCCAAATAGCCTGAACAACGCCTTGATTGACGAGGTAAAAGAAACCTGAAAGGAAGATGCATGCGAAGTAAACCTGTCCGGGGGTAATCTTCCACGAGTCCTCAGACTCCTCATCGAAATAACGAATCAATCCAGCTGCTTGCTGGATACCACTGCCGTCGTTTTTCTTCTTTGCTGCCATGTGGACCATTCTCTGCGAGAGCCCACCCCCTTATCAACGCGACGCGCGGCCTACTGCTCTTCTTCTTCGGCAGTAGGGGATGATAAATCGACAAACGGAATGCCTTCATCTTGGCTTAATTCTGTGATGGATGCCGCAGCAACAGTCTGGTTACTTTCAAGGGCTAAATCAGTCGCAAAGCGTTCGGAAGGAGCCTCAACGTGGACTGATTCAAGCCGCGGGTCCAGCTGAATGAGGCTTGCTTCAATCCGCGCCAGCGCCCGCTCAACACCCGGGCCGTTATCCTCTGCCAATGCTTGTTTGGCCATGTGGATATCGTCGTTGATGGCATGCTCCCACGCCTCAACTTCTTCATTGGCTTCACCTAATCTCAGAATCTCTTCAGCCCGTTCGGCCATTGTAGCAATCTGTTCAGACAGTGCTTGGCGCGCTGTAGTTGCCAAATTCTTCCATAATTCTTCATTCGTTTTACTCGTGCTGTCCTTTGCATGCTTTTTCATGAAACGGTCTAACGAACGCCAGTGAGAAAATTCCCAAGGGTGATGCCCAAGCGAGCTGACCGTGTCAAAAACCAATCGAGCCCGAAGGTGGAGGGGCCCTTCAAGCGTGATGACATTCAAGTATCCTGATGTGAATAAACCGAAGGCCCAATACGCCTTTGAATCAATGCGTACTTTCAGGTCACCGCTCGTTGTTTCGATCGTCCAACGTTGCTCATTAAATCCAGCAGGTTCGAGGAATTGTGGCGTGTCGGGGTGCGATAATTGAGCCATGAGGGCAGTTGCAACATCGCCGAGATAGACTACGTTACTGGGGCCGGTAAAATACTTCCCACGGAGGAGCAAATGCTCTGTATCCATCGTGTGTGATGCCTCAGCAGAACCGACTTGGGCGAATAAAACAGACGAATCGGGGTCAAGTAAAATTTCCATGCGCTTCACGTGTGGTGCACGGATCTGTCATCCGGCATGATAGGCCACATCAACCACGGTCATGAAGAAACCGTATTCGCTCCCTCATCATATATTGCAAGAAGGTTCAAGTCATACGTGGGACAAGGGCAAACCGGTGAAGACATGACCAACAAAGGCAATTCAAAAAATGACGACCTCACATCCCTCCCAGGGGTTGGTGCGGCTACAGCCAAGAAATTGAAGGCTGCAAAACTAACAAGCATCGCAATGGTGGCCAAAGCATCTCCCAGTAAGTTGCAAAAGGCTGGCCTGAGTGTTGCCATTGCAGGCAACGTCCTCAAAGCGGCGAAGGCTGCACACACCGTCAAGAACGCGGCAACAGCCTCCAAAGACAAAGCCAAATCAAAGGCAAAAGGGGTAGCTGAGAAAGCAAAGAACGCAGCAAAAAAGGCAGCTGAAAAATCAAAGGTCACAACGAAGAAGGCTTCTAATGCAAGTAAAAAAGCAACTCAAAAGGTGATGGATAAGAGTCAAAAAGTTGCTGAAAAAGTGGTAGAAAAGACAAAGGCAACAACTTCCTTGAAAACCAAGAAGGATGATGACCGGAAGGGTGAGACGATTAAAGTCCCACGCTCCGTCAAGGACATGCCTTGGTTCAAAAAGCGCTGAATACACCGTTAGGATTGAAGACTGCCTGCACAAAGATTCCGGTATGCCAAGACGAAAGTACGGCCGTCTTCGCAAAAATGTCGAACTTCCTCCGAAAGGAAATTGCTCCAGGTGCCGCTCAGGAAAATACTGCCCAATCGACGGGCATCAAGGCCAAGGCATTCATCCAAATCGCGCTTGGTCGGGACCCGATCGTATCTCAAAAAGAAAGAAAGGCACTTCATGACCTTTGCTCGATACCGCTTGAACTGGTTGAAGGAGTCGTTTCTTCAAGCGGTTCGGAGACAAGATGTTCTTCATCCATGTTTTCTCTGAGGGCTTGTGCACGATGGTATACCTCACGCAATGTTTGGTCAGAGATTTCGAGATAGACGCGCGTTGTAGCGATGGTCGCATGGCCCATGAGCCGCTGGATGGTGACGAGGTCGGCACCCCGCTCCAGTAGCCCGGTAGCAAAATTATGGCGTAGAACGTGAGGTGTAAGTTTTCCTTTGGGAAGTCCAGATTCAACTGCTAAGGCGTCCATCATACGTTGAACGCCTCTCGGTTGGACTCGGCGACCACGTCGATTGATGAAACAAGGGCCGGTTTCCTCTTCAGTGAGGAGACCACGGATGGGCAGCCATGCAATCAATCGTTCAATCGTTCGTTGCGTGAAGAGCACCATCCTGTCTTTGTCTCCCTTTCCACCCAAAATTCGTGCGGAAGCGTCGTCAAAATCAATGTCTTCAAGATTGAGCCCGCATATTTCACTCACTCTCATACCCGTATCCAACATCATGGTCACCATCAGCGACGTAGCGGGGTTTTCGCTCAGAGTAGCCGCTTCAAGAACGGAAGTCAACTCGCGTCTTGTGAGAGTTCGCGGCAAGCGTTTGCCGGTTCGAGCACGTTGGAGGTGGTCTGGCCAGGTTAATCCCAACCAGCGAATGAAGTGACGGGCAGCAGCCAGCCGAGCATTGTAGGTCGTTGGCCTCAATCCTGCAATGGAATGTGCCCAAAGGTCAAGACGCCCGTTCATCGGTTCCATACGCTCTGCAAGGTCTTCAATGGAGATTGAGGAATAGGTTGCTTCGTCTAAGATCTGTTCCCGAGGAAGCGGAGTTTCGACAAGATGGCGAAGCCCATAGAAGTAGGATTTCTGTGTGTTAACTGATTTGTTTTCAGCCTGCAGTTGACGCTCATAGCATCCAATCCAGGGCAAATGCCGAAGATGAATCAATCGAGCGGGAAGTTGGAGTACGCGATCTTCAACAAGACGTCGTTGACTTGGCCTTGCCGCCTTTGGTTGTGGCGTTCGCGTTTCTCGTTCTCTCATTTGGCGTCACCGCCTCCCGCCGGAGCGGGTGTGCATCCCGTGTCCCTGAGGAC
>QQSD01000084.1 GCA_003602485.1 Candidatus Poseidoniales archaeon
GGTTTGGAATAGCAACAGCAAGACGATGGTAAAGGGCATCATACGGCGCATGGACATCAGCAAATATCCCGAAGTGGATGGAGCATAAGAAGGTCGCCTTTGGTTGGTTCGCTCTGTTTCATGCGAAACGAGCCTCAAGAAGCGTCATCACTCAGGTCAAAGCCTCGGATAACAGGCTCATCATGAGCGGGCTGAATTACGGAGGGTTCCGGTTGCACTTCTCCGTGATTGGTGGCTGAAATTCCCTCAAAATCCAGACCGTCAACCATCGATGCCGTATCTTGCTGCATTGGTGGCGGTTCACGTTGTTGTAAGGGCGGTTGAACTGATGCAACGGGGGTGATGACTGGAACGTACACCTGCTGAACGATGGAAGGTGTGTGTTCCTTACGGCGAGTGGGTGCTTGAGCATCTGCGGCAAGTCGGTTGACGGTATTCGAGAGGACCTCGACCTGCTCTCGCAACTCATCTTGATTCGAGCCTTCGTTGGTTGGGCGCATCCACGAAGGGGGAGCGCCCGCCCCTCCGCCGAGGACTGCGAGGGTTGTGAAGGCGGCCATTGGCATGACTGCAAGAGCGGTCAAGAGATTCAAGAAGGAACTCTCTGGCGTTGCACTGGCCGATATCATCGATTCAAAGAATTGTTTCTCAAAGGCGATATTGAGCGCCATATCATCGCCCAAAACCTGCTGGACAATGTAGGTAGAAAGTTGACCCATTGACCATAACAAGAAGACGGGAAAGACCCATGAGATTCGGAGCGTGTTGCCCAGTAGTTTTCTTCCGATGGACGCCAAGGTGATGTAACGGCGGGCGATGGCGGGGAAGAAGCGAATTGAAAAATACAGGCAAATGCAGTACAAGAGCAACGCCATTTCCAATTGTCGGTTTTGTCGAACAACGCCTTCGGGAAAGAGGAGAACAAGGGTCAAAGGAATAGTGGCGAGAAGAACCTGAAAGGGAATGGCAAGCAAGACCAGAGAGCCACGAATCGTCCACAAGGCGTGACCTGCATCGTGTCGGTCATGGACCAAGAGCGAAAGTCTTCCGTGGGCTGAAGAAGCATAACGTTTCCTTGCAATGAAGCGATGTGTTGAGCTCTTTGGATTTCGTGTGAGGCCCAAAGCCAAGCGCCATCCTCCTCGTTCAACGACGCTCAGTGGGGTAAAACCGCCCATGCTTAACGCAAGAATGAGTGCGATCATCCCGTAGAGCAATGAAGCCATGCCAATCCAAGGAATCATCTCGACCTCAACACGAATATTGAAATCTCCACCACCCATTGAAAATCCTAAGAGATAGGTGAGTGCAAAGGCTGCGAGTGGTGTGACGAAAATCTGTCCGAGTAACTGAGCCGTTAATCCAAGGCGCGCTGCCAATGAACTCACAGACGAGCGCCCCTCCATAGCACTCAGCCAATCCGTGCTTACCTCAAAGGTTGCCCTCCCCGAAGGGGTTGGAGGCCTATTCTTCAGAGGTTGAGTCAACCTTCAGCGGTTCTGCCAAAGGATAACCGTCGGTAATCAACATGCGAAGGAAACCTCGCAAACGACCATCACTTCTGGGCCGGCCAAGGTCGGGGCGAGCTAGCGGGGCGAGAACAGCCTTGCAATGACGGCATTGAACGGCTTGAAGGTGCCACACAGGTAGGGGCATAGCACAGCAGGCCTGTTGCCCAGAAGCACGGTTCATGACCAGCTGTAATTCAACTGCCATGGCCTTGGTCCAGGGACCAGAACGACCTCCAAGGGAGGTTTGAACTCGTGATAGGGCCAACCAAGAAGCGGCTAACCAAAGGCCGAATCCAAAGGATGCTGAACCCCAACGAAGGCTGGCTGCTCCAAAGATCAGAACGATGGTTGCGAGAACCAAACTCAACCAATAGAAGGTACGCATGTGTAGCACACGTTGTGTCAAGTAGGGAGAAAGGGTCACAGGCTCAGGGTGAGGTTCAAAGCGCAGATTGAACCCTTTTGCACGTGTCATGAAGAGCGTAGGCAAACGTGGTCCAATATGCCCAATAACGGAGCCGATGCAGAAAAATACGACATTCGTTACAAGCGACATGGATACCATCTCAGCCTTGTTGGAGACGCTTGAGAGTTTGCTCCACCTTGTCCATACCACGAATGATATCGGCTTGACTGATGGTATAGGCAAATCGGAGATGCCCTTCACCGGATGGTCCGAAGGCATTGCCTGGAGAGCATAGCACCCCGTCCTTGAGCAATTCAAGGGCGACTTCTTCCGAGGTCATGCCCTCAACATCGACCTTTGGAAAGACGTAAATTGAACCTTTAGGGCGATGGCATTGAACACCCGGCATGGCGTTGAGTCGGTCAACGATGAGGTCGCAGCGTTGCTGGAATTCTCTTGCCATCATATCGGGATAGTCGTTGGCCTTCTCCATCGCTTCGAGCACCGCATATTGCATTGCATCGTTGGAACACGCCGAAATGTAATACTGAATTTTGATGACCTGTTTCATGGCCTCCAAGTTGGTGGAAATGATGTAGCCTATTCGCCAGCCAGTCATGGCGAAGGTCTTGGAAAAGGAATTGACGATCAGAATTTTATCATAGCCTGTGCCCATGAAGGACACGTGCTCTTCACCGAATACGATGCGGTCATAGACCTCATCCGAGATAATCCACAGGTCGTGACGCTTGGCAAAATCCAACAAATCGTCCCTCTGCTGAGGAGTGAGTGTCCCTCCAGTTGGATTGCTGGGGAAATTGTACAGGATAGCCACGGTATCCTCGTCAACAATGGACTCGAGAGATTCGATGGACGGAATGAATTCATCTTCGAACAAACAAGGGTAATAGCGGGCTTCTCCCCCAACGAGTGTAGCATCGGGACCGTACAGAGGGAAATAGGGTTCAGGCAAGAGAACGTTATCGCCTGGATTCACCAAGGTCATGAAGAGATTGAGCAAGGCATTCGTCCCTGACATGGTCATGCAGACGTTTTGTTCGTCCATTCCGGTTTGGTAGTGCTCCCATGAGGAAGCGATTTTTTGGCGAAGAGCCGGCAATCCAGCCGTTGTCGTGTATTTGTTTCGCCCGTCGAGCATGGCTTGATGAAATGCCTCAATAGCGATTGCAGGCGGTTGAAAATCTGGCTCGCCCAAGCCAAAAGAAACGACATCGTCACCAGCGAGGTCGAACATCTTGCGAACGCCAGTAGGCTGGATGGCAAGAGCACGGTCGCTGTAGGTGCGCATGTCCATCGCCAACGGCACATTGCATTTCAATGCAGTTATGAAGTGCCATTTTTGGATTCGGTTTCCTTAGCGGGAAGGTCGTCAATCAATTCCGCCTCAAGAATACCGTCGCCGTTACTGTTCAGTCCATCTCCGCCTGCTAATTGAAGTGGTTCATCAGCACGAGCATTGAACATGAAACCGAGTAGAATGATGAAGACAAGAACGCCTGCAATCATCAGTAAAGACTGCGAAGAGAATCCAACTGAATCATCTACTGAAAGGCCCGTACCCATCACGGTTGTAAACACTGAGAGTGAGGGTGAACCTTGTTGATTGAGGCCACGGACTTCGAGTGTCTGATTGCCTTTTTCAAGCTGGTTGACATCAAATGCCATGACCCATTCAAAACGCTCAAGGGCAGCGAGACCACCTTCGACCATCTCGTAACTGGCCTGCATCCACGCTCCGCCCCCAAATCGTCCTTCAACTGCAGCAATACTCCCCTCTTGTCCCCATGCGATGCCGCGAACTTCGTACAATCCGGATGTTTGATTCATTGATGCATTGGTAATGTGAACCTGAGAGGAGACGTCAATCAGTCCAGTCAAATTCTCATCACGCAGGTGCATGGATAGTTTGACCGCCTCGTATGCATCTGCCATACCCCAGCCGAAGTCACGGTTCCAAAAGGGGTCTACCTCGGGCGCGGAGGGTTCGCCTCGGCGTTCTGCTGTCAATTTCAAAATCTCTTTCATCTCAGCGGGTGAAAGGTCTGGATTGGCTTCGATCATCAAAGCGATAATACCGGTTACAGAGGGCGTAGCGTAGGACGTCCCTGAACCTCGACCCGTGTAACCGTTGTCCTCAGCAGACCCGCCGATGAGATTGATGCAACTTCCAGATGTTACACATCCTTCTGCCTGGACGATGTTGGTGCCCGGGGCGGAGAGTTCCGGCTTGAGCTCGTTCAGTGGATTGCCGTCACCGTTGTCTCGGCGTGGACCACGAGAGGAATAGGAAGCTACTGTGTCGTCTTCCCGGTCGATTGTGTTCTTGTCATCGGTTGCGCCCACCGTAATGGAGAGGCTGGAAGAACCCATGCCAGAAAGTCCGTCGTTATCTGGGCCATCATTGCCGGCAGCGACACTGACGACTACACCTGCTTCCATGGCTCGGTTGAGGATACGACTGTGCATGTCTTCGCCATCAGAACCGCCACCTTCGTGAGAGGTGATGCCCCATGACAGAGAAATGATGTCGATACCGTAGTTTTCTTCGTCCGCACCTTGCCAAGCCGTATCTTTGTTGTCAATAATCCATTGAATGCCGTTCATGGCCGATTCGTAGAATTCTTGCTCAAGGATGTAATTTTCAAAGGGACCTGCTCCCGCATCAGTGCCGATACGCACGTCAATGAGGTCCGCATCAGGTGCTGAACCGTAAAATTCGGTCTGTGCACCGCTCGCATCGACGCCTGTGGCAGCTGCCATGCCCATACACGCTGTGCCGTGTTGATTACCGTCATCGGGGTCGTAGGTTCCGTCGGTTTCTCGCGCCCCTCCTGCTGTGCAGGACGGATCGGTATGGAGGTAGCAGACTGCGTCGTAACCGGCAATGAATTTCTCGTTGAGGCCAGGATGTTCGTTGTCCACGCCAGTGTCGACCATGGCCACGTTAACATTGGCACCAGAAACGCCAAGGTCCCATGCGCCAACTGGGTAGAGGCTGGAATTACGAGCCTTGACCGCAGGAGTTTGGATATCGCCGTAGAGGACAATTTGCCCGTATCGCTCGACCATAACGATGTCGTCGAGGGCGATAAGTTCGTCAAGCATGGAGGTATTGACCTGCCCGAGGAGGACAGCATCAACTGCTTCGATGACATCAACGACTGTCATGCCCAAGATGTCGAGTTGATGGAGATGATGTGAGGTGACTTCGCCACTGTAAGAAAGGCCGATTCCAGTCGTGCCAATGAGAGTTTCAAGGCTGTCATGAATGCCGTTTCGGTTGAGGTCCAAAGACGTGCGCTCCCACCAGGGTGTTTCGTCTCCAACCCACTCACCTGTGGCTTGCTGAGGTACATGTTCGCTGTATCCAGCAGGTACCCACTGGAAGTGTGAATCATCAACAGGTGTCCATTCGATCGGCTCTGAGGTAGCAACTAAACTTCCCGTAACGGGACCCATCAACAATGCCATCAAAACAAAGGCCAACAACTTCCTCATATGCTTCCCTCAAGATTGGTCAAAAGGCATCATGGCATCAAGATTGCTCATGTTTGTGAATTGAAGTGGGAGCAGAGGGATTTGAACCCCCCCCAGCGGATTTCTTCTGAAACTGCGCATCAGATGGGCAGTCTGCAGGATTGCAACAGGTCGGCGCTCCAGTTGGTCATCAACTTTCAGCAAACCCACTCGTCGTCATTCCTGTGCAACTGGAGCCCGCGATACTACCAAGCTATACTATACTCCCGTGTATATTCAACCTTGAGCATCAGGCCTTCGCTTGTCGGCGTGCTCGCTTTCGGCGTCGCAATTTCTTCTTGCGCCACTTCCAACGTTGATTGCCGGTTTTTTTCCAAGCACGTGACCCTCGCTTCATGGTGAACAAGCATCCCACCTGCCTTCCCTATATGAGAGCATCGTCTAACAATTGAATGGCCTCTTGGCCGCACCCGTAACCCACAAGGTTCGCAAAAAGGGAATAAAATAGAGGTCTTCTCCGCTAGGGTTATACTCGCACGGAGCCAGGAACCTGCATGGACATCGCATCACTCCTCGGTGAAAACGTTACACAAGGCGTCATCATTGGACTCATCATTGGAATCGTCTTCCAGTTGGCCTCAAAAACGATTCGAACCATTCTCGTCATACAATTTGTGTTGATCAAGTGGCTTGAAGCGCGAGGTATTCTCGTGGTCGACTGGCATCGACTCACAGCAGGATTGGTCGGCCAAAAGGAATTCGCCATTCAAGAAGCGCAATCCATGTTTGACAGTCTCGTGGAGATGGGCGTATTCAGTGGAAGCCTCGTCTTGGGATTCCTCATTGGGCGCAAACTTTCAAAATAAGTCGCTTGGCTGAGATCTTTGGATTCTCATGAGCAATGAGGGGCATCTATCTGCTTGGCTCAAGCGCCCCTCTACGTTTGTGTGAATACAGTCATTTTGACATCTTAATCATACTTTATATGCTCTGATGAGGTCATATTATTGAGAAGAATTGAAAACCATTCATGTATTATTGCGGATGTTACAAAACGGGACACTGAGGGTAATTTATCACACTCATGCAACAAAGGAAATGATCCTGTTGTTTGGATTTTGTACGATGTGCCTGTTGACAATTCTTCTTCTTGGATTCGACATACACACTGAGGTGATTTTACTTGATTCGCAACGAGAATGAATTGATTCAACGTGACCGGCCTTGGTGGGCGTCCTGTCAATGTCCAAAGTCTCAGCCTGAATGGGCTGGGTATCATGATTCTCTCTACTGCAGGTCCTGCTTTGCTTGGTTGACTCCGAAGTGTTCAGCTAAGAAATGTTCCTACTGTACCGGCCGACCTGATTACAACATTTATGCGGCGCGAGACGCAAATGAATTCAAGGAGAATGAAGACACATTCGAAAAAGAACTGGAACAGTTTTTTGGAAGGAAAGGAACAACAAAAAAGGAGCGGAAAAGACATGACCGAAAAAACAGAAAAAGAGACCATTGACTGGATGGAAACATTCGTACTTGGGGAATATTACCAAACGGCCTACGCAATTCTCATGAAAATTGATGAGATCGTCAGAGCGTACAGCGCGGCTGACGGACAGCCCAACTCGTGGGACGCCCTGATAAAACGCCAGGAGGCCTTCTCGAGAGATATTGGGAGGCTCGTACTCCGTGCTGTCCAAATGAACCTTGATGCAGACACAGTTGACGGACAATACAAAGCAGGCTGCTTCCCTAAGTACGCAGGTGAACCTGGTTTCAGTCACTTACTCTACAACATACCGAGGAAGGTATTCCTTCGCGAACCTGAGGATTGAAACCTGATTCGACGTAGACCCCCTAGGAAGCGACTTTTTTCCAATCATTGCAATTCTACGAATTCGTATACCGAAGATTTGGTTAGGTTGTTTCGTTTCCCTCACTCATGGACGACGCAGTATTCAGCCCTGATGGCAAATGGATGTGGTCGGGAACCGAATGGATTCCTGCACCTCCAAACCAAGGCTCACAACTGCTCAACATGCAGGACTCCGTTATTGGCGGGGACGTGATTAGTAACACGACCATCCACAACGACCCTACTGTCGTCACCGAGGCGGTCATCAACGCTCTCCAAAACATGGGTCTGCTCGGCAAAGTGGTTGAGCAGTCTCCCCCGCCATCACCCGAAATTGAACTGGCAACAAGCCTCGAAAACGGTGTAAGGGTCTTTGTCAACTGGAAGGATTACGGTCATTTCTATGCCGGAAAGGTTGCTAGGACCAACCCTGACGGGACCTATCTCATCCATTTTGATGACGGAGATGTGGAGGACCATGTCAACATGGGACGGATCAAGCCGCTGGACGAAAACTCGGAGGAGGTCCAAGCATATATCGAGCACGATAACGAGGCTGAAAGAGAATTGATAGAGGCCTTCCAAGTCTTTGATACAACGGAAACTGGAACGATTCCTGCTCGAGAGTACCTTCGAATTCTAACCGAAATTGGGGACGAACCCCTCCCGGTAGAGGATGTGATGAGTGAATTTGTTGACCTCGGCATTGAACTTGATTCCGAAATCGACTATCGGGCCCTTGCAAAATACATGGTAGCATCAGAAGAATATGAAACTGACAGTATTGTCAAGCCCGAAGTTGTCATGAAGGACGCTGCAATCAAAGAGAATGCATTGTCTGGGTATGCCTACGAACATCCAAAACTCGGCGAAGGCCGTATCAATTCGTCAGCCATCATCTCCATCAAGTACGATGAGCGTGCGACTGCACGGATTGAAACCAAAAACACCGTATTCATTGTTGGTCCAACCGGCTGGAGTGAACGCCCAGAAGACCATCCATTCAACAACTGAGGTCACATTTGGGCCAATAAGCGAAGATTGAGCGGTACCGTAAGTGACGGGACAGCCGAGTCAAAACGAACCTCTGACTCCCGAGTAAAATAATCCTGACTCAGCGTTTTTTACCGACCTAACGGCCTTATCCCCCACACTCAAGTGGCTCAACTTGCAGCCACCATACGTTCCGTTCATGCATTGATTCAACGGAATTCTTGTAGAGGTCATTGGTGGTAAATCTCACCTAACCATGAACAAATTCGTTCAGAAAGTTCTACATCGGCTGAAGAAAACGCCGCAGGAAGGTCCGAATCCAAGTCCAAGACTGCTACGACATCACCGAGCGAGTTTTTCACAGGGACAACAATCTCACTATTGGTGCTCGAGCTACAAGCGATATGTTCTGCACGTGCATGAACGTCTGGGACATCTTGTGTCTCACCAGTTCGGGCAGCAGCACCACAAATCCCTTTGTCGAAAGGAATGGTTAGACATCCGTGCCCTCCTTGATACGGGCCAATCTTGAGCATGCCAGGTGAAGTTGTTCGATAAAATCCGGTCCAGTGGTAGTGGTCGAAGGCATTGTGCAATTCACACGCCACGGTCGCCATAGCAGTGACCCAGTCGTCCTCACCTTCGAGGATGGCTGTGATTCGCTGATACACCTCGTCATGTTCCATACTACACGGGACGGAACTGCCCTATTCAAAGGTTCATTTTGAAAGATCATACAACGATTAATGAACATCTCGTCGTTCGAAAGGCCATGAACGAGTCCGTTATCTCAAATCGACCGATGGGTTTTGTACGAAACACACTGGACCCGTTCTTGTTTTGTGTCCATCATCTTGATTTGTATCCGGAAGGAAATGAACTACAAGGTCCAAACGAGCCGTTGATTGGCCGTCATATTGGCTCAGATTTCGATGAATCAAACGATTGGAAAATGTATCACGGCAAAGTTGTCCCCGGTTTTCCAGCACATCCTCACCGAGGTTTTGAAACCATCACGGTTGTTCTTGATGGCCTTGTTGACCATTTCGATTCGGGCGGTTCAACTGGGCGATACGGATTCGGTGATGTGCAGTGGATGACTGCTGGTTCAGGACTTCAACACTCGGAGATGTTTCCCCTCGTAAACCAAGACAAACCCAATCGTCTGGACTTGTTTCAAATTTGGATTAACCTTCCGGCAAAAGACAAGATGACAGAACCGGGATACGAAATGATTTGGGCGCATGAAGTTCCACACATTCAGTTGGATAGTGGCGATGTTCACATCATCACAGGGAGCTGGAACGAGCATGTTGCACCTGCTGCTCCAAGTGCATCTTGGGCCAACGATCCTGACAACGAAGTTGCTCTCTACATTCTTACCATCAAAGCAGGAGGTTCAGTTGAACTTCCCACTGCTTCTGGAGATGCCAACCGAATGATGTATCATATCAATGGCGGGACTGCTACCGTTGAATCACATCAACTCAAACCGAAGTATGGGATGGAACTCCATCCAAACCTTCCAACCATCATTGAAGCGAAGGATAAAGACGTTCGAGTTCTCGTTCTTCAAGGTAAACCAATTTCTGAACCTGTTTCAAAACACGGACCATTTGTGATGAATACTGTTGATGAGATATACCAAGCGTTTCGTGATTACCAACAAACCGAGTTCGGCGGTTGGCCATGGGGCCCTTCCGATATCGTCCATCCCCGTGATCAAAGGCGCTTCGCCAAGATGAGCGATGGGCGAGAGATTGTCCCCCCGAATTAATTCCGAACGCCCAATCGGTACAAACCTCTGGCACCCATTCACGGGAGACCCTTGTGTCTGGGCATTGAGAACATGATTTGTCGCTCTAAAAATGATTAAAGCCAGCAAGCCTCTACTTCCATCATGGAAGATAAAGCGACTTCGCCCCCCAAAGCCCGCCCTTTCCGTAACTTCCTCAAACTCGTTCCTGTCCTGGAATGGTTTTACCCAATCGATCACAGAAGGCTCTGGAAAGATGCCTACAACGAGGCATACCCGAATGGAAAGACGCTCAAAGAGAGTTACAAGGCCGTATGGGAAGTTAACACTCTGGCAGCGGTATTGGTGCTTGCAATGAACGCATCTTTATTCTTCAATCTAATAACAGGAGAATCCAAAGACTTCTACTGGGAAGCCGAGGCTTACACGAGTTTGGCCTGGTGGACAATGGTGATGGGAGGCGTTATTGTCGTCATCAATTTCGTACATCTGAATTGCCTTCTCGTGGTTCACGGCGTATATTCGGCGGTGGACGATGACAACTTCCGGGCCATTGTCAGTGCGAGGGGGCCCACTGGCCGCTTGGCAATGATACCCGATTATCTCGTGGTTTGTTCGATGTACGGCATGGCGATGTGGTGGTGTATGCTTCTTCTCGTGCACGTCAAAAACATCGTTGGTTCGGCCGTAATTATTGGTTTATTGTTGGTCATAGTGACGTTTTTGGTGTCGTACTCGAGTTATGCGGCTCGCATCATTTACCACAGCGGGGCACACAAACCAGAGAGTATCTTTCAGGAAATCGCCGCCGACAGTCTCCCTCGAACCCATGAGGAATTGGGCCAGGCCATCATGGAGCGAGCGTTGAATGATATGCGACAAACGATGGAACCGCTTAACATCGGGTCTCAAATCCAAAAGGACCTCGAGAATACCGAAGGATGGACGCCCAAAGAAAGCGAACAGGGATGAGCTCTTGCAACATCGACGCTCTATGCTAAATTTACAATCCACTCATACCCCATTCACGGGGTACGGACTC
>QQSD01000085.1 GCA_003602485.1 Candidatus Poseidoniales archaeon
GTGTCCATAATCCCCTCGCGCTCAAAGTGACTGAGTCAATGGGTTCACAGTGGGTTCTATTCGTCCCTACGATTGTACATGTATGCGGTTACAACGGGACCCTTGCATGCGGGTGGATCCGTGCTGAACCTCTGCCTCGTGCGGTATTCATTGGGGTTGATTGAAATACTGATCTAATTTTTTCATCTCATGCCTGGAAAGAAAAAGGAGTACTCATTAATATCCAGAGTGTATGCAACTGCATCTGTTGTCCTTGTTGTCTTCACACTGTTATTCTTTGGCGCTGTGTTTACAGGTCTCTGGTATTTTTAGACGCTAGCGTTGTATAGTCCCTTCCTCAAAACTATTGTTGGGCTGTAAGGCGATGAATCGTCTTCCTGAATGCCGCTCTTCAAAGCGTTTCAAGAGCGTTCACAAGGTCTTGCCATAGGTCTTCCAGATCCTCGATACCAACCGACAAGCGAATCAAGCCCGGAGTCATTCCTGCCTCATAGCGTTGCTTTTCTGGGATTGCTGCATGGGTCATTGTCCAAGGGTGATTGATGAGCGACTCTATCCCGCCCAAGCTTTCAGCAGTTGCAAATAATTTCAACCGTGCTGCGAACGTTCGAGCCCCTGCTTCTCCTCCTTTGACCTCTAAGGAAATAATGCCGCCAAAGGCATTCATTTGCCGTTGTGCGATTTCATGGGTTGGGTGGCTTTTCAGCCCCGGATAAAAGAGGCGAGTGACCTTTTCATGTTCCTGCAATCGTTCTGCCAGTATCTGCGCACTTTCACAATGACGGTTCATTCGTAACGCGAGTGTCCGCAGCCCTCGGAGGATGAGGAAACAATCCATCGGTGCTGGGACTGCACCAACGGCATTTTGCAAGAATGAAATCTTTTCAGCGAGTTCCTTGCTTTGGGTGATTAAACAACCACCGATGACGTCACTGTGGCCACCGATGTACTTGGTGGTTGAGTGAACAATGATATCAGCGCCCAACTCGAACGGGCGCTGTAGAATTGGAGTTGCAAAGGTTGAATCAACGACGACGATAAGGCCGTGTTCTTTTGCCTCAGCAGCTAATGATTTGATATCATGAACGGTGAGAAGTGGATTGGTCGGACTTTCAAGCCAGAGGATCTTTGAGTTGTCACGAACAACCTTCCCGAGATCTCCGTTCTTCAATGGAGAATAACTGGTTTCAATGCCGAAGCGTGAAGCAATTTGGTCAAATAAGCGAACTGTGCCACCATATAGGTCGTCGCATGCGATGACATGGTCGCCTTGTGTGAGCATTTGACTGATGGTTGTGATCGCTGCCATTCCGCTTCCAAAGCAAAACCCGTAGGCTTCTTGATGAGGCGATTCCATTTCTGCGAGTGCTCGCTGAAGAGCGTTTCGAGTTGGGTTATCTCCACGTGCATATTCAAATCCAAGATGGTCAGCAAAATCCTTCTGAACATAGGTAGATGTTTGAAAAATCGGTGTGTGGACGGAGCCTGTCGTAACTTCAGGGTCCAAGGAGGAATGAACGCATCGGGTTGAATCTCCAGTCATTTCACCACTCCCATCCATCGACATCGAATCCGTTATCTCTCAACCAGTCATCATTGTAGACTTTTCCAAGATATGGGTTACCAGCATCTGGAAGAATGACAACTATCTTTGCCTTTTTTCCTGCCTTGTCGTGTTCAGCAGCAATATCAAGAGCAATCTGTAGTGCTCCACCACATGAACCGCCGCAGAACAAACCCTCTTGCTTGGCCAGACGTCGGGCCATACGGAAACAGATTTCGTCATCAACCATTCGAATTTCATCAATGACTGAAAAGTCAGTCGCTGGTGGAATAAAGTCTTCACCAAAACCTTCCACTTTGTATCCATGGGGCTCGCCCATGGTTCCTTCCTCAAACCATTGTTTGAGAATCGAGCCTTCAGCATCGACACCAACGATTTTGGGAGCATCTTTACCGTGTTCTTCTGCTTGCGATTTGAGATATTTCCCGCATCCTGTAATGGTGCCGCCAGTCCCCATCGTTGCGACAAAGTGAGTTATCTCCCCTTGGGTCTGTTGCCACAGTTCGGGCCCGGTTGAATGGATATGGGCTTGTGGATTTGATTGATTGGAATATTGGTCAGGATACCATGCCCCTTCGATCTCTTTGCTCAGTCGTTCAGCGACCATATAGTAGGAACGAGGGTCTTCTTTTTCAACTGCGGTCGGACAAATTTCAACCCGTGCACCCATAGCACGTAGCAAGTCTATTTTCTCCTTTGCCATCTTATCAGGCATTGTGAATACACACTTGTATCCCCGTTGTGCTGCAACAATCGCCAGTCCAATTCCTGTATTGCCACTGGTTCCTTCAACAATGGTTCCGCCAGGCTTGAGCCAACCTTTTTCTTCAGCTTCCAAAATCATGGCAAGGCCAATTCTATCTTTGATTGAGCCACCTGGGCTGCAACGTTCGAGTTTAGCCCAAACTTCTGAACCTGATAACTCAGCAGTCACCTTGTTTAAACGAATCAAGGGAGTGTGGCCAATCGCTGAAACTACATCTTCGTAAACGCCAGGGGGAAGGGCCATGTTGAGTGCCAACGAATTCAAGTTCATCACACTTTTCAACTTCAATAGTGTGAGGGATTAGGGGTTTGATTGAGCATGCTCAGCCTTAAATTGGTTCACATGTTAGTAATTATATGAACAATGATAACGACTTGGAAAAATTGTATTATGAACTTGAAGAAATTCATGGTGAATCA
>QQSD01000086.1:0-14391 GCA_003602485.1 Candidatus Poseidoniales archaeon
AAAGAAGGGGGCGTCCCTCTGGATGAAACCGGTCGCAGGCAGCCTCTTTTTGCCCATATCCCCGGCGGCTTTGAATTTCCTCGTGGAGCAACGTCCGTTGGGCATTTACTGCAGGCTCTACCGTCGATAGAAATGGGCGCATTTGCCTCTGCGTTTACAAATTTCAACTCAGTCGAAGACCTTCATGGCCATCGACAGAAACTGTTGATCCTTCATGGTGAACACGCCCTTCTGCAATCCATGTAAGAACTGCTGGATAGAGGCGGTGTTCTTCCACTTTGACGCGCTCGCTCAACCGTTCTTCAGTGTCTTGTTTCAACACGGGGACGCTACGCTGAGCAATGATTGCCCCCGTATCCATTCCGTCATCAACCAGATGAACGGTGCAACCCGTCATGCTCACTTTGGCAGCAAGAACATCGCGATGGGCATGAGCACCTGGGAAATGAGGGAGGAGTGAGGGGTGAATGTTGATGACGTGTCCGCCCCATGCCCTCAGGAAAGAAGGTGATAGGAGACGCATATAGCCCGAAAGAACGACCAATTCGACCTCATATTCAACAAGACAATCCAGAATCATTTGTTCGTGTTCCTCACGAGAAATAGATTGGCTGAGAGGCTGGTGTTCTATGATCACCGTCGGCAGATTGAGGCCTTTTGCCCGGCTCACCCCTAAGGCGTCAGATTTGTTCGATATGACAACCGATGTTTGATGCAGGAGGAGGTGTTCTTGTTGCGCACGAACGAGGGCCTCCATTCCTGTCCCTGAACCGGATAAGAGTACTGCACAACGAAGAGGTTGTTCGCTTGAAGCAATGCGCCCCCCCACTTGGCCCTCTACCATGTAATGCCCAATTCACGCACTGTTTCATATCTTTCCGTTGAAAGCAAGGGTTTTTCTCACGCCCTCCTTACGGAGGGTTAGGGAGTCTCATGACCGGTCACGCTGTGTCGCCCGCGACCTCCCGCAGACAAACATCGTTACATCTTGCTGAAACCTATGCCTCGCTTGAGGACGAAGAGGTCATCACGATGGTGTTGGCCGAACACAAACCCAGTGCAAATCCTGTAGTTCGGAGCATATGGATTGTTATTGGCAGCATTTTCGTGTTCTTTGCAGGCATCGGAGTTTTCCTTCCCGGGTGGCCTACGACCTCTTGGTTGGTCGCTGCCGCATATTGTTACGGACGTTCGTCCCAACGCTTGTTCCGATGGTTGCTGACCAACCGCTTGTTCGGCTCTTCGCTACTTGGATACTATCGCTCAGGACGTGCCCTGCCGTTGCACTCGAAAATCGTTATTTGCGGCCTCATTGCGATGGTTTCCCTGTTTTCCATTTGGTATATCACAATCTTGGGTGACCCCGGATTCGGTCAAACGACCATTGCCATTGTTGCAGTTATTGGCGTTTGGTGGGTGGGGTGGAGAGTACCCACCGTTGCTTAATCTTCAACCTTTTTCGGGGGCGAGTAATGGTCAACTGTCCGTTGCCCGGCGTGTTCATCGATATTTGGAAGAATGCCGTGAATGATGAGGCGCACGGAACCAAGAGCAAACCAGAACGCCATTTTCCACGCACCGGCAAGGTGGGCAAAATACGATTTATTGATGTCAGCCAGATGTCCCATGGGTTGGCCTCATTTCGTCTCGCCTTCAACCTTGCTCAGAAGGTCAGTGGCGGAATAATCGATGTCCGGTGAACACCATGGAAATCTTTCTTGCATCTGCTTCGTCAATGACTTCTTGGTCTCGAATTGAGCCTCCGGGTTGAACAATTGAGGTCGCTCCAGCGTCAGCAGCCTGCTCCAATCCGTCCTTGAACGGGAAGAAGGCGTCCGAGGCAAGAATGCTGCCTTGTGCTCGTTCACCTGCCCGTCGAGCTGCAATGCGAACCGCTTCTACCCTGCTGGTTTGACCCGGCCCAATACCAACCGTAGCGGTTCCTTGGACCATGACAATCGCATTTGATTTGACTTGCTCACAAACACGTACGGCGAACTTCATGCTCGCAATTTGTTCGGGTGTGGGCTCAACCTTCGTGACGGTTTTAGCAGCAGACCAATCGATAATTGGGGGTTCTTCCGTCTGAACAAGAAGTCCGCCCTCCACCGGTTTGCGCACGAGTTCTCGCTCCAGAGGTGCAAGTCGGTCGCCTGGTGATTCAATGGTCAATAGACGGCGATTTTTCTTTGCCATAAGGCGTTCTTTCGCCTCTGCGGTGTAACCTGGCGCCATCATCACTTCAACGAACAAGTCACCAATCGCATCGGCTGTTTCAAATTGGACAATTTCGTTAAAGCAAATAATTGAGCCAAAAGCAGATTCAGGGTCACTGGCAAGTGCCTGTTCAAATGCCTCATGTTGCGTTGCCCCGAGAGCTGCTCCACACGGGTTGTTGTGCTTGACAATCACGCAGGCGTGCGGGGATTCTGGCCATTCATCGGTCGACAATGAACGGCAGAGGCGGAGGGTTGCATCCGCGTCAGAATAATTGTTGTAGGACATCGCTTTTCCACCTTCAACATGTGCAGTCACCAACGTGGAGTGCCCTTCTTTGGCAGTCACGTCAACATAGAGGCCTGCTGCCTGATGAGAATTTTCACCGTAACGGAGCAACTGGGTTTGTTCACTGGCGGAATGCATGCTTGTCGGGAGGCGGTCTCGTTGGGATTCCATGGTCGTTTCATGGGTCGGGTCGCCAACAATCCGGTTATGCAATTCTTGGGCGATAGTAGCGTCATAGCTCGCAGTATGCTGGAAGGCCTCCAGTGCTAAGCTACGCCGTAAATCGATGGAAACTTGTTCTGGACTGCCTGCTTGGCGAAGTGCAGCAAGAATGCCATCATACCGTTCAGGATTGGTGGCAATGAGGACGTGTTGGTGGTTTTTGGCCGATGCACGGACCATTGTTGGCCCACCGATGTCAATCATTTCTAAAAGAGCAGGATCGTCAAGAGGTGGGTCTTGCTTAGCAGCGGCTGCAAAAGGATAGAGATTGCAAGCGACAACTCGTATGGGAGCGTAACCCAAGCGGTCCAATTCTTCTGCATCATCACGTTGATGGAGGCGAGCAAGGAGGGGACCATGAATGGCAGGATGGAGCGATTTGACTCGTCCATCGAAAATTTCTGGGTGCTCGGTCAGGTCCGATACATGAAGCACGTCAAGACCTGCATCTGTCAGTGTTCGTGCGGTACCGCCTGTGGATACGAGTTCAAATCCGAGGTCTGCTAAACCCCGTGCGAACTCAACAATACCGGTTTTATTCCATACGCTGAGGAGCGCTCGGGGCGGTGTTTGAACGGTGCTCATACGGTGAACCCGTTATCGTACTTGCCCCGTCGGATGCACTTGAACATAGCGCACCCTGTGATTGGGTGATGTTCTCAGTCGCCTCTAGCAGAGATGACTTGGTCAACCCGAAGGAGTCCGCATGCTGTCTCAGTAGCGGAGTCCAATGCGTGACGAAGTGTTTGCATTGGAATCCATGTCGAGGTGATCTCGGCTACCTTTCCGTTGGCAGCAATACCGGCATTGGTCTTTCCTTCTCGGTGTTCGGCACGCAGAGCAAGAAGTGTGTTCAGGCGGTCCACGCCTGCATTTTGAGCCAGCGTTGAGGGGATGGTTTCCAAGGCTCTGGCAAAGGCTTCCATGGCGAGGCGTTCCCGGCCTGCTTGTTGCTCAGCAGCGATCTTGACGGCCAATGAAGCACCCATGTGAATTGAGCCTCCGCCTGCTACAACTGCGTCTTCTTGCATAGCAAGCGCCGTTGAACGGAGTGCGTCATGCAGTCCGCGTATACTCTCTTCCACGGCGACACCATCGCCTCCACCCACATCGAGGGTCACGAGGCCCGCGAGTTGAGCAAAATGAAGGAAGAGACGTTCTCGTCGCCCGTCCATTCCTTCGCTGGTTTCGATGGTAAGTGAAGTAAAGTTACCAAGAATTGATGCATCCATATCGTCAAGATGATCGCACATGGTGGCGCCTGATGCGCGAGCGATGTCTTCAATTCCCGAACGTTCTAGCCCACCGAGGACAAAGCATCCAGCGTCTGTTAGCGCATGGAAAATACTTGGTTCAATGGATTCAGCACTGAATACGGCCTTGGCCCCAGTAGCGAGAACACTGTCCACTTTTTGTTGAAGAAGGGCCTCTTTTGCTTGAACAAAACCCATCCACTGCTCAGCAGTCTCTAGTTCAATGTCTGCTTCACGAGAGGATTCTTCTTGATCCAAGGGGCACGTCAAGGCGAGGAGAGTTCCTCCACTCAGTTGGCGGGGTAAGCGGTCAAGTTGAAGCGCTTTCTCAAGGATAAGGCCTTCGACCAATCGGGTGTCGTTCAAACTTCCTTGCGTTCGTTTGGCCATTCGGACGTCTTCGTAGTCCACCGAAGTTCCTTCTTGGACGATGGAAAGGGCTTCAACGACGAGATCAGCCAAGAACGTGCCCTCCACATCGGCTGAAGTCCCGTTCATGGCGGTTTTTGCTACCATCGAAAGCCGGCTCGAATCTGAAGAACATGACGTTGTATTCTGTTCGAGATAATCCAAAGCGTGTGAGAGGGCGTCTTGGTAGCCATTGATCAGCACGAGGGGGTGAAGGCCACGCCCTAGCAACCGGCCGGCCTCTCGCATCAATTCACTGGCGAAAAGAAGGCAGCCAGTTACGCCATCGCCACAGGCCTGTTCCTGGGCCTCTGCGAGTTGTACAAAGGCCTTGGCAGCAGGATGTTTGACGAGAAGTTCAGCCACGATTTTCGCACCATCGTTGGTGACTGCAGTCTCACCGTTGGTTTTGTAGAGCATCTTGTCGAGGCCTTGGGGCCCAAATGTACCCTGCATAAGGTCGCCAAATGCTACGGCGGCTGTCACCAATTTTTGCGTGACATCAAGACCGCTGGTCACGGTCGTAGTAGGACGTACAATAGCAACCGGGGCTCGCCCGCTACCGTCGTTTGCTCCAGCCATCAATCACTTGCGGGGGGCTCTTGTTCTTGAACCCTTATTCCGTAAGTGAATCACTTCTTCTTTGCTGGCGACTTCTTTGCAGCAGGTTTCTTACCGTGCTTACCGAGTTTGTGGACCTTCTGAGACTCGTTGTGAGACCAGTGGTACGCCATCTTCAACAGGTTGAGATAGTGTTCATTGCCGTCTTTCTTCATCTTGTCGTGAAGAACCTCGTTGGTCATGAATACGTCACCCCAAAGTTGAGCTGCAGTTCCCTTGTCTCCCTTTGGCATGTCAAAGACTTCGTCGGTGGTTGGCTCAAGGTAGGAGCGCCACACACGGGCTGGGTTAACGGCCATGGTGACTTCGACCACAATCTCGTTTTCGTTGATTCCTGTACCGGTTTGCCAGGTATCTTCGCCAAGGTCAGCAAGGAAGGGGAGGCACAGGTCTTGGATGGACAAACTCGTCATGGGGTCTGCGGCTGTGAGTGCGGAGTAAGCCTCTCGCATTCGGCCACGGTCTGCACCACGGGATGCTGTTTGGAAGCGCAACTTGTCTATGGATGTTGGAACAAGGAAGCGGATGTCAGTGTAGTAAACAAGCGGGTTGTCATCAGATGAATTGAAGATATGCTCGAAGGGAGCAGGTCCAGCAGATTCACCGAGAATGTCGACAGGGTATACAGTCTTCAGAGCGTTGGTAGCAACGGATTGAATGATACGGCGCATCAAACGTTCTGGGGCGGCTGAAACATCGTTGAAGGTGTCAAGATATTCCTGCATGTTCAGTATGTCGTAACCGCGCACTGAAAGAATGGAGTGGACGTTGGGGCCAATCATCTTCTCACCGTCAACATCAGCTTGGCTGATCCAGCGTGCTCCACGTGCGACGTCGGATGCTGCAACAAGATCGGCATAGGCCTTGAATCGGCGTGTGACACGGTTCATGAAGTCGGCTTGGTCAAGCTTGGTGAACACGGTAGATCCGTAGTTTGATTTCAAAGCGTGGTCGGCTACTTGGCTCGCATTTGCACAAGTCAAGAGGTTCCCTTGGTCGCTCGGGTACATGATGAGGCGGCGGCGCTTGGCTGCTCCTCCGAGTGTTGCGATTTGGGGGTCGGTCAAGATGTAGCCCAAGGTAGCGCAAACTTCGAACAGGCGGCTGTACTTGTCTTCGTCACTTGAGTTGCTAATCCATTCGTCAAGGCCGGGTTCGATGCAGTGGAATTCCAATGGGACCATTTCAGACCCAGAGCCAAAGGCTTGGCGCACTGTGGACGATTGCATCATACCCATCATTGTGTAGAGGGAGGTCTTTCCGGTGGTGAGATATACGTCAGAGATTCCTTCTTCACCGAAGGATGACCGGCGGTCTGGAAGGTTCACGAGAAGGTTGAATGCGGTCGCAGTTTCACGGTTTCCGTTAACGGCTGGCCAAATCCATGTGTTCGGGCGAGTCATGAGGTACCCAGAGGCGTCCTTTCCGAATCCAGCAGGTGAATAGCGAATCCATCCGAGTCGGTTGTTGAACGAAACGTTACGGTGCATCAAGGAAGGATAGTAGACACGGTCGAGTGGGTCAGAGTCTGGGACAACCCCACGGTGACCTAATCCCCAGAGGATAACTTCCCATTCAGCGAAATCCTTGCCTTCAGGTGGGCTGAGGAACAGGTGATTGTCTGTTCGCTCATCGCCTTCCAAAATTGCTCCACCCATTCGGTCTTCATCGCCTGTTGAACAGAAAAAGAAGGTCTGAGTCGTAAACAATTGCTTTGGCGTCCACATGTTAGCGTTGATGATGGTTTTCTGCTTGAGGTAATCTGCGATGTTTTCAATACGACGCTCAAACTTGAAACGGTCGGAATCAATCCATGAGGACCCAAGCACCAGGTTGGTGTTGAGAAGCTTTGCTTCAGCAGGACCAATGTAACGTGTTCGTGCATCGGCACGAGAATGGTCAGAAGCAGGAATTTCTTCCCATGGGCCTCTGCGAGGGATATAACTCATGAAGGTTTCAGCATCGAATTTTGTGACTTCGGCTTGCGTTACCACGGCTTCAACCTGATCCATGAGTTTGACATAGGTCTCGCTCGGCAGAATTCTTTTTGTTTCTTCATATGTTTTGTTTGATACTGTACGATGTTCCCACATTTTTCTTCACCTCAAAATTTCTTCATGTCTTCAGGAGGCGCTTCTTCGCCTTCCTCGGAATCTTCTTCTGCTTCTTCAGGTTCTTCTTCAACAACCTCTTCTTCAGGTTCTTCTTCAGGTTCTTCTTCAACAACCTCTTCTTCAGGTTCTTCTTCACCCGCATCGGGGTCAAGCATTTCGATGACGGTGTCTTCCGCCGTTTCTTTGGCGACTTCAGTAGCAGCGACGGTGGCGGCTTCTTCTGCTTTGGCGATGATCTCATCCTGGCTGACACGGTCGGTCGAGGCTTGGTCGAGAATCATGGCGGCAGTGGCTACCATTGAGGAGTCAATGTAAGGTGCAGCGCGGTAGATATATTGCGAAGCGAGTCCGAACAGGCCAAAAACAGCGCCAGAGGCCATTATCCACCCGCTGTTATTACGTTGAAGGTCATCCGGTTTCGTGTTGGTTGCTTCTCCAGTTACGAAGAAGGTGAGGTCCTGCAGCCCGTGAAACCACGTGTTAGAGAGTACTTCGATAACGGCCCAAACGGCGTAGGCGACCATCACCATTGACACTGCATTCATCCAAGAGCGATTTTTGAGAAGGAAGGCGACGAACGCGCTTTCGGTCCCTTCGGCAGTTGTTTCATCATTTGACATGCTAAAGCCTCAGCACGAACCCTTGCATTTGAGGTTTTAAACCATGCTCCTATATTTTGTTTTGATGGGGCATCAGCATCCCTTTTGCTGATTCTTCAACGATTGTGTTTTTTTCGCCCGCCTTTGCCTTTGTTTCTTCGGTTCTCGCGGCCGCCTGAGCGGCCGTTTTTTCGATTGTCTTGCCAAAATCGATTGGGTTGCTCCAAGTCGTCGGGCATGTCATCAAAGGATTCGATAGACAGTCGGATGCCACCTAATTCATTTTGCAATTGTTTGACATTTTCACCACCTCGCCCAACCAGCGTGGAAATCATGTTGGAGGGTGCATAAATCGTTGCAGATGACTCTCCGGAGAACTTGATTTGGCAGTCGACACCAACCCACTGGCGAATCGTGTTCGACATGTGTTGTTTGGCCATTGCCTTCACCGGGGAGAGTTCGTTGGTCGAGCGCCCTTCGAGCGGGACGACTGCGATTTCTGAGCCAAATGCGAACATTTCATGGGTCAGCTTTCCGCTTGGAAATTCAACGACTTCGATCACGGGCCGGGCTAATTCTTCTTGCATTCCTGTCGGTGGCTTGACCGTCATTCGCAATTCGAGAACTTGTTGGATGCGCCCTGATTCAACGTGAAGAATCGTGTCAAGAACCTGACTGACGAGGCCAAGCTCAACCTTTCCGATCAATCGTTGTATGGCTTCCAGTGCAGAATTAGCATGCGTTACACCCAGCAATCCAACACCAGCGAGGCGAACATCGGCAAATATTTCGAAATCTCGGGCACGCCTGACCTCATCAAAAATAACAAAATCAGGGCGAACGAGGAAGATGATTTCTGCAGTTTTCTCCAGGTCGCCTTCAAGTGGGGCGTACTGAGTGATTCGTTGATCAAGTTGTAAATCACGCGGGGCTTCCATGGTCTTGACCATGGCGCCGACTTCTGTGTCCAGATACTCTGCAATTGCCTGTGCGAGTGTAGTTTTTCCCGAGCCTGGCCGGCCGCAAATAAATACGCCTCGATGGTGGTTTCGCAGACGTTCAACAAGCCGTTCATCCAAATCATAATCGCCGAGACTCAATTTCGTCACCGGGCGAACCACTGTTATTTCCCGAGCATCTGAAAAGGGTGGCCAGGCGGACGTGATTCGCAAATCTCCCAACTGAATGACGCGGCATCCTTTCCGGTCAATTTCAAGAAAACAGTCACTTCGATGGCGATGTTCTTCAACGAGCACCACCAAGTCATCCTCAAGTTGCTCAAGAAACAAGGTGTCCAAGATCTCGGGTGAAGTTTCAATTTCAACGAGTTTCAAGGCTCCAATTTCGCCTCGTTTCACTCGAGGAGGGCAATCTGCCTTCAGAAAAACGGTATGGACGTCGTCCATCAAGAGCGATTCAAGGTGCTCTGGGAGCGTTGGGTGGTCGCCGTGAGTGGCCATGGTGGCCAAAGGTCGGGCTGGAAAGCATTTGACACTTCGCCTTCCGAAGGTTGCTTCAGTGGTTGATTGGATTCGGTTTCAAGCGCCAGGTTGCATCATGTAGCCTGTAATCCAAAACGAGCCGATGAAGGAGAGGGAAAGGATGTATGCGCCTACCACGGGGAAGGCCCAAATTGAAACAGAGAGTTGTGCAAAGAGGATGATGCTGCCGACAACAGTGAGCATTTCCCAAGGTCCGCTTCCGGTTAATTTCAAAGATGAAAAGGTCGTTTCTCGTTCCGAAAGACCCCAAATCAGGCCAGTAAGAGCACAAAGAGCGATGAGTGTTAAGACGCCATCCATGACCTTGCCTTGCAGATACCAAACGCCAAGACCTGCGATGAGGCTTGAAGCAAACATGCGCTGGACGGTGGTGATACTGAGTCCCATGGATCAAGCCAAGCGAGAGGGATTCTTCAATTCTCGCAACAGGCTTCATGAAGAATAAGGGCTTTTCATCGATGGTTGGCAAGCCAACGTGCTTGGTCCAATAATTCATCTCGAGACGGTACCAGAACGCCCGAAGATTCCTCAACGGTGGTCAGAAGGAAACGCCACTCTTGGTAGAGTGGTTGCTCGGTTCCAATGTCTATCAATACATCTTTTTGAATTCCATTAGGACGATGAATCAGGCGGTGCGTTCCAAAATCAAGTTCCATTTCTCCCTCTATACCAGAGAGAATAAGTTGTCTCGCCTCCTCTTCCGCGCCCCAAGCAACGTCAATGCGTGCCAAACGCCCATCTTCGTTCTCGAGTTCAATGTATGCTGAATCGTCGGTTGTTGTAAGAGTCCTCAGGTTGAAGGCTGCTAGGGGCGCCTTCAGTAGAAGAGAACAGAGGTCAAGTGCATGAGTTGCAAGCGTTTCGAGGGGAGTTGCTCCTTGAGGGCGGGGGCGTTGAGTTCGTCGCTTGTAATGGAATTGGGTGAAATCCCCTCTCCCTTTTGCTGAAACCTGCGCCCTCATCGCTTCAATGCCTGGGTGATGGCGTAAGAGATATCCAACGGCCAGGTTGGTAGCGGCGGGGAGGGCGTCGAGGAAGGTGACTGTTTCATCATAATCCGTCCCCAATGGTTTCTCTACTAACAAATGAACCCCCTTCTTGGAGGCTTGTGCTGCAAGAGGAAGATGGCTCTGGGGTGGAGTGGCGATAGCGAGGACATCGACCCTCACTTCATCAAGCATGTCAGTGAGCGAAGTGAAAGCGCGATTCACCGCATTCGGCAACGCATTCAATTTGGTGGGGTCAATGTCACAGACATAGAGATCCAAAATGTGTCCTTCGGCTTTGAGCTTGACCAGCGTTGCCAGATGACGTTGCCCCCATCGGCCATGCCCTACGAGACCAACTGCAGCGTTCAGGTTCTCACTCCCTATCTGTAAAATGAAGTCAACCAATTCCCGTCAGCATCATGATAGCGCAACGTGAATGTTGTTGGAATCTCTTCCGTTGTCCATTGCCAGTGGCCTTGGCCGTTGAAGCCCATCTGTTCATACACTTCTGGCGTGCAATGAACTCCAACTTCGCCAAAATAGAAAGCGTGAGGTACGCGGGTGGTGAGGCGGTGAAGCCCCGCTTTGTAAAGGGCGAGCGACGTGATTGCATCTTGGCTGGTGGGGGCACTTCGCCATGGGATGCTTGGGAAGGGGTTGCTAACTGCATCCGCTGGGGGATCAATCTTAGAGCCTTCATGGCCTTTTGCCGGTTGACGCAATACCTGTCTCATAAATCGTCGAATTCGATAGTGGGGGCGCTGATTGTAGGCGTGCTTCACCAAAAACTTGCGCTCGTACTCGTAAAGCGTAGGTTTGATGGCGTCCCATACCCGTTTCGTCAAGCAGTATGAAACAAAATGCCGATTGGTGAGTTCAACCTCATTCATGTGTGGTCGCAGTGCGTCTGCAGTGCCGGCCTCAACATTCCAAACCTGAACCGTTCCTGCATCGCTGAATTGTTCTGCCCAGTCGGACAATCCCAAGAGTGTAGTGAGGTAAGTAGGGTTGAGTTCAATGTCGTCTTCAACCATGATCAATCGGTCATAGCCCTGTTCATCCAACACTTCTCTCCGAGCGCCGATGAGTTGGAGGCCGACCCCAAAATTATGAGGCCTGAGGACGATTTCGGAAAAAGGAGTCTCAGATGATTCAATCAATTCTTTCAATTCATGTTGCTGGCTTTGCTCGCCGCCGTCCAAGTAATGAATGACGTCGACGCTGCCGTCAAGAACTTCTGGGCATGTTCCTAACGAAGAGAGCATGCGCGAAAAATAATCAAGGCGCCCGTAACCAAAGGTGGCCACCGCTGTGCGCATGTTCCTCTGAAATGGTCTTGACTCAAGAGGCTGGTGTTCAACCACGGTCTTCAGTGGGTTCTTCGCCATCTCCGTCAGGTTCCCGTTCCGAGTCGGACTCGGCCTCGCGATCGGGCTCGGGCTCAGATTCCCTGTCAGCGTCAGAGGATGTTGATGTTGTTTCCATTGCCATTGCGGATGCGCCCGGGAGGGTCACGCGTGCGGTTTCCTCGAGCGTCGTCAGGTTGGTTGCAGTGACGCCTGCTGAAGATATTGCATAGACATAATCGCCCATGAAGATGGAGCGGCGGATGTTCTGATCGTTCCACCAATAGCGGTCGTTATCTTCTCTGTCGTACAGTGATGAGTGATTCACTTCCCCGTAAACGGTAAGGGTCCCGTCGGATTCGTTGACTGAAACCAAGACCAGTTTTGAGATGTATTGGTAAGACCATGAGTAGGACCCTCCTTCGTAAGTGTCCACGTAACGATATGTAGAAAGGGGTACTGCGAGCATGTTCTTTGGCGCCCAATACTGGAAGGCTTTGGACTCATAAGTTGCTTCGGACCACGACCAACTCCACGAGTGGCGGTCGTTGTAATTCACCGGCGATATTCGCAACGTATCTGCTTGCTGTGGAATGGTTGGGTCGGATATGTCGAACAGTGAGAGTTGGGTTCCCGACCAATCCAGTCCCGTGCCGTCTTCGTTAGCAGGCCCCAAACCAATGGTCAAGAGGTGGTCGCGTGAAAGTGGGTGAATGTAGGTTGATACGCCTGGTACTTTCAATTCGCCGAGGATGGTTGGGTTGGTTTCATCACTCACATCGATGACCCAAAGCGGGTCGATTTGCTCAAAGGTTACGATATAAGCGCGGTCTCCATCAAAACGTGCGCTCCAAATCCGTTCGCCCGGAGCGATTCCGTCAACACGGCCAACCTCGACCAGGGTCTGCCGCTCTGTTGTGATGTCCATTGAACGCTCCAATGTCACCAATTGTGAGCTCATTGGTTCGGGGTCTTCCATCCACCATCGCGCCCATTGGCCGGTTGTGGTAGCAACTCGAAGAACACCCTCATACTCAGAGAGAGCGAATTGATTCACAACAGTGCCGTTCACACGACCCGACCCCGTGTACAAGGTGGCATCCGAGGCACTGATGTCAAAAGTGTGGAGATTGGTCATTTCGTTGCTATTGTCATTGCCCCAAAACCACCACCAATCGAATGCAGATTCTGCCAGCACCAAGATGTCGGTTGATGCATAGACTTGGGGATAGGTTCCAACCACATGGTCCACGCCAAAGTCAAATTGATCTGAAGTGAGTTCGAGTGTGAAAATACTTGAGATTCCGCGATTCATACCGTCCTCTGGAGCGACAAAGTCAGCACAAGCCTCATCGGTCATCGAATGGGTGATGACTTGTCCATCGGCGTATTCATACACTTGGGGGACAAGGTCTTCAAGGGAAAGGAGAGTCAGTGCCTCGGCGTTAGAAACCATTGCTTCGTAAGCAAGTTTTTCTCTGATTTCAAGGCGGAGTGGGTCTTCATAATCTAAGTTCCAGTAACCGTTGGGGAAATTCAACCAGGACTGGAGCCCCTGAGCATCCATCCATGCATGTGTGACCGTGCGGACGGTTCCGTTGACTTCTCGGGCCGTGATGTAATTGCCTTCAATATACAGTTCACGTTCCACGTCGGGCAGAGAGCGATTGGTCACATCAATCACCGTAAATTTCGTGAGTGAGGTCGTCCGCCATGTCCCATAATCGGCATCCCACTCCATCGCGTCACGCACTGGACTTTCAGAGACCAGATTCCAAGGATGAAGATTTGAAATTACGACCAGTTGGTCACCGTCCAACATCATGGCTACGGGGTTTCCTTCAATTGTCATGTTTGAAAGGTCGGTCAATGAGCCAAATTCTGGGATGCCAAAGATGTGTAGTGTTTGGCCTTGTAAATAGTAAATATTGTATCCGTCCGTCTTAACGAAGTCGGCTTCATCAACACCTGCTTCTTGGTTGTTCGTACCTGAGTAATCCTCTCCTTCTACACGAGTAGGTGTGGTCCGTGGAGCTGCTGAACCGCTGTCTGCGGCGCTTGTGGAGTCCATAGCCATTTCAGCATCATCCATCCAAATACCTCCGCCTCCGTAGTAGTATTCTTCGGCGACAGCCTGGAGGAGTTGGGTGCGGAATTCTTCCTCAATGGATTGTTTCAAGCTTTGCTCAAGGTCTTCACAATCCTCAAAACCAAGAAGGTGGGGACTTGCAACACTCCTTGCCGTGATGGTGGACCAGTCCTCCGGTAGTACAACATCTGGAACTTCAACCTCATCGTCAATAGCGCTCAGGCATCCCGCCCCAAAGAAGAGACCTACCATCAAGAACGCAAGAATTTGGGTTTGTTGCATGGAAACAACGACAATGCTATGACTTATGAAGACTGTAGTATCTATGCTGACAGTTCATTATTTGTTCAGAAGTAACTATTCAAAGCACGGTCACGGCGGTGAAGATATGGCGGAGATGTGGATTGAAGCGATTGGCCTCTTTGCAGGGCTTTTAGGCATCATAGCATGGATTCCCCAAATCCGAGAGGTGTGGGTGAACAGACGCCACGACGGTATCTCGCTTCCAACCTTCTCAATCGTCATGGTGGCGTTAGCCCTGTGGCTTGTTTATGGCATTCTTGTGAAGTCGATTGCCATGATTGTTGCCAACGTCTTGACCTTGATGGTAATCTTCACCGTCATCGCCGGTGTTGTCCGCCTTCGCCGCAGTGAGGCGGTTTGATTCAACAGGCTGATTTTGTGGTGGAAATAATCACAGCGCCGATTTTGTAAGGGTCTCCGTTTGAGGCCGGGCGGCGGTC
>QQSD01000086.1:14509-33835 GCA_003602485.1 Candidatus Poseidoniales archaeon
AGCCGTTCCTCATTGTGAGCGCCATACACGGCCATATGCTTCTGAATGTTCTTTCCAAATGCTTCACAAATATTGTCGAACAATTCCTTGCCTCCAACATCCCGCATTGCTCCGTTAGAGAAATTGGCGTGCATGCCAGACCCGTTCCAGTCTCCCTTGATGGGTTTTGGATGGTATTCAATGTAGAACCCGTAGTTTTCAGTCAAACGGTCAAGAAGATAGCGGGCGACCCACAATTCATCGCCAGCTTGCTTTGCACCCTTGGCAAAGACTTGGAATTCCCATTGACCGCAAGCAACTTCTTGATTGATGCCTTCAAAATTGAGGCCGGCTTCAAGGCAAAGGTCTGCGTGCTCTTCAACGAGGGCTCGGCCGTGTGTATTCTTTCCTCCAACTGAACAGTAGTAGAGGCCTTGTGGGCCCGGGTAGCCACCAACTGGGAAGCCGAGGGGGAGTTGTGTTTCAACGTCCATGATGAAGTATTCCTGCTCGTAACCAAACCAAAAATCGTCGTCGTCATCATCAATGGTTGCTCGCCCGTTACTCGAGTGAGGGGTGCCGTCAGGATTCATGACTTCGCACATGACCAAGTATCCGTTGATGCGCTGGGGGTCAGGGAAAATGTTGACTGGCTTGAGCAGGCAATCTGAGTCACTGCCGTCTGCTTGACGGGTTGACGAACCGTCGAACATCCATACTGGGCATTCCTCAAGGCTTCCGCCAAAATCCGTTCGTACCATCGTCTTGCTTCGCATGTTTTGCGTGGGTTCGTATCCGTCGAGCCAAATGTACTCCAACTTTGCTTTGTCTTCCATAGGTATCATACGACTCGCTATGAGGACGGTATATGAAACATACGCTCATTATAATTGAATTTAATACAGTCAATTGACTATCTATATCCAAAGTAGTTGCTTTTTTGCCTACTCCATTCCTCGTTGGTTTCATCAACAATGAGCATTTGCGCGATGATTTCTCCCCATCATTTGCATATGAATAACCGGCCGCACACGGCCATATCTGGAGGAAATTCTGAACGCCGTTCGGCAGAATGACCGGTCTGCTGGCGCGTGGGCGCAATCTGTCAGACTTACTGAGTAGAGGTGTTTGTTTCTTGGGCTGCAAGGGTATTTGCTTCTCGCTTCTTTCGATTTTGTCAGCCCCCCTCGACCGAAATGTAATCGTCACCAAGAGAGGTTGTAATTCCCCACTTTTTGAAGTGGGTTAAACGATCACTGATTGTTGGCCGCCTCTTCTCCTTGAGGCGTGATGAGGATATTGGAGCCGTCACGATCGATGACCGGCAGGCCGACGGTTGACGCTGACGGTATGACGTGAACCGTGCATGTGTTCCCGCATGCTGGGGCGAGGTAGTCTTCACCGTTCTCCGCCAGCACAAATTTCAGCCCGTGTCCTGCTGGAAGCAAGATGTCCATGGCTTGAAATTCCATGTACATAACCAGAGTTTGCCCGGGTATCACGGTTTGTGCATCGTATCCTCCTTCGTGATACCGGATGTCCATGGTCGCATGACCGAGGCGAATCCCGGTCACGGCGTCCTGCATTTCAATGAAGATCTGCCCTCCGTCAAAGGTCGGTACGGCAGTCAAATGGAAGGTGGGTAGGCCTGCGATGTGCAGGTCGGTATCCTCGCTTAGGGGAGGACACGTGAGTTCAACGGTTTGTCCTCCACCGACAACGGCTGCTCCGCCACCAACGAATGCTCCGGTATTGGTACATTCGCCAATATCAACGTCGATGACGGTGGCGTCAAGAGGAGGCCATGTTTCTTCGATTCGCCATTCGCCATCATTACGTTGAATTTGAGCGTGGAGTGATGGTTTCTCACCGATATCTTTCAGGTAATACTCCATCCATTCAAACAGATCTTGCCCCCAATCCCAACGCGTCATATTGTGGATGGCTTCACCGCCATAGCCCGAGTCCTGATTGTTGTGTTTGGTCCATTGGTCGGGATAATTGTGCTCCCACTGACCGAGCATACCCGCTACTTCGTAGCCTTCGTTAATGTAGGTCTGATACCACTGTGTTCCTGGTGGCCCACCAAAGACCTGGTGCGGGTCAACGTTCCAATCTTGCATCCCTTGAACCCAGTAAATACTGCCGTTATAGGTGCCAAGCGCCTTGTCAATGTGGCTGCGCTCGTCGTAATAATTCGCCATATAGGGGTCAAGTTCGCCGAGGCCGTATCGGGTCGGGCCAGCGAGGAAACCTTCGAGGACGTCTGCACAAAGATTGTCTAAATCATCACCGTCATAGTCCAAAATTGAGCCACCGTAATTGGAATGCATGACTTGGCTTCGAGCCTCTGCGCTGCCATTCTTGTAAAGGAGTGGTCCCAGAGCGGTAGTGCCTGAAATCGGAACGATGGTCTTCAGATGTTCACTGCCTTGAGCCGCAGCCTCCCAAGCTGTCGCACCTTCGTATGACTTCCCATAGATTGCCACGTTTCCGTTACTCCAGTTTTGTGTACCCAACCATTCCACCGCTTCGTGAATGCCTTGGCCTTCTCCGTCGCCGCGATAGTCAAAGCATCCCGTACTCTCTTCTGTGGCAAATACAGCAACTTGGGCGAGAGCGTAGCCATGAGGGATGAAATTATCGTAAATGAATTCGCCTCGACCTGCTCCAACGACATTGGTTGGAGATGAGGCACTGCCAGGTTGGCCATAATCAAAGTAGGGACTCACCACGGCAATAACCGGTACTTGCTCACCCGCTTCAGTGTTCGACGGCAGCCAGTAAGAAAGGTGGACCTCGGCTGAATTCGGGCCGCCTTCCCAGGTGCCAGTCGTATCTACTTCGAAGGTGGCCTCTTGAACGGATAGGGCTTCGTAGGGGCCGTCTTCGAGAACTCGGGCATACGACCCAGTCCAGTTCCAATCAAGTGTGTGACGCTCCCAAACGGCGGGGTACATGGTGTCTTGGTCATCGTTTGAAGAGGCGTCGGCTCCACTCAAGCAGCCAGAAAGTGGCATGAGCAACAACAGGGTTGAGAGGAGAAGCGCCTGTCGCATGAATCAGTGGAAGGTCCGGGGTATGAAGAAGGTGATGATGGCGTGTTTCCTTCTGCTTACGCCACAAGGATTGAGGAGGAGAAGCCACCAGCAGGTTCCATGAGTCCCGAAGAGGCATGGGGAGAACGGTGGATTTCTGCCACATCGTCAACCGCTCGGGCCTACATGCAAGTGGCCGCGTCAAAGCAGAGCCTTGTGTGCTTGGCTGCCGACAAGCCAACGATGGCGGAATTGACTGAACTCATCAATGCCGTCGGCCCACATATCGCTGCGCTGAAAACTCACGTAGATTTGGTGAATGACTGGAGCCCTGAGGCATGGAAGGTGTTTTGCGAACAAGCAACAGACATGGAGTTACTCATTTTTGAAGACCGGAAATTTGCCGATATCGGAGGTATTTCCCGTCACCAGATGGGCGGGATTTATGCCATTGGTGCATGGTCTGACCTGGTGACAGCGCATCTGATTTCTGGCCCCGATATCGTTGATGGTTTGCAAGCAGGGTGGGCGGACCATGAACGGAGTGGTGGCGTCTTGCTTCTGGCGCAAATGTCAAGTCGTGGGAATTTGCTCGTGCCAACATACACCGACGAAGTTGTCCGACTCGGCATTGAGCATGATGGCGTCTTCGGATTCATTGGCAACGGCTCTCGGCCTGAAGAACTCAGTATCCTTCGCTCCAAAGTCGGCTCAGAGAAAATGATCTGGACGCCTGGCGTCAATCTCAAAACCGGTGATGGTGAGATGGGTCAACGGTATGGAGATCCAACTGAGGCCATCATTGCTGGTTCTGACTGTGTGATTGTGGGTTCTGGAATTCACAAAGCGCAAGACCCGGGGCAAGCCGCCAAAGCCTACGCTGCTGCTTCATGGGAAGGATTGCTCAAACGAAACAGGTGAACGGTACAATGTCTTTAGTTGGAATGGCATTCGCCTCTCTCGGACTTCTTTTTCCTGCATGGTTGATTTGGCGAGCCATCTCAACGTCGAGAACGCTTGAACGCAGGATTGCTATGGGTGATGATACGTTGTTATCGGACGACCGATTTTCCATCGACCGAGTCACGCTCGGGCCCCCTGGGACACGATTGATCGAAGATGTCCAATTCGTTGCAGTTGCGCCTCAACAACATGTAGCAATGCCTCTCAACGGAGGTGATGTCCATCAAGAATCACCTTGAGATTGAGCGTCGTTTCCTTGTCGATGCACGGGGCGACAAGCCTTGGCGGGAGCCTGCCGACGTTGTTAGCATTGAACAGCACTATCTTCCAACCGATGAAATCAAGGCAAGGGGAGACCTGCTTTTCTTCAATGATATGATTTTGACATCATTGTCCAAAGATGAACTCAGCCTCTGGATGGGGCACGAGCGTTGGTCTGTCCGCCTTCGTATGTGGAACAGTCATTGGATTCTCTCTGTCAAGTCAAAGCAAAACAAGGACACTGCAATCGAACTTGAATGGGATGTCGAAGGTCCTGTCGCTCACGCGGTCCTCGAGTTGGGGCCCTTCCCTTCGGTTCAGAAAACACGTTATTGCTGGCTTGGAGCTGATGGAAAAATCTGGGAGGTAGACGAGTTTGAAGGTCGTTTGGCGGGCGTTGTGCTTGCTGAAATTGAGCTCGGTTCGAGCGACGAGGCTGTTCTTGAGCCCGAATGGCTTGGCCACGAAATTACCGGGCTGAAATCGTGGTCAAACAGTGCACTTGCGAGTATGCTCACTCGCCCTGATGGCTTGCCTTAACCACGGCTTGAATCACCCGTTCAATCTGTTTATCTGTCATCTGGTGAAAGATAGGGACCGCAACCAATCGGTGCGCAATCGAATCGGTGACTGGGAATATTTCATCGTGTTGAAAGTGTGTTGCATACACTTCTTGACGGTGGCATGGTGTTGCATAATACACTCTTGAATCAATGTCCGCCGCATCCAATGCGGAGCGGAGGTTGTCCGGTTCTTGGGCAAGTAGACAGTACTGATGCCATGCATGCTCAGTTCCAGGCCTGACTTCGGGGAGTTCGATGCCGGGTAGTTTGGAAAAGGCTTGATGGTAGCGGGCTGCAATATTACGTCGACGGCCAAGCCATCCTTCGAGGCGTTGGAGTTGAACTCGACCGATGGCAGCGCTCACTTCGGACATTCGTAGGTTTGAGCCTAATTCGTGGGACTCAAGTCTGGCATCTCGCCCGTGATTGACAAGGGCGTCCATGCGAGCTGCCAAATCTTGTCGCCGAGTCATCATCATCCCTCCCTCGCCTCCAACCGCGAGATTCTTTGATGGGAAAAAGGAGAAGCAAGCAACGTCGCCCACGCCTCCCGCTTTGATGCCGTTCGTCGATACAGCGCCATGTGCTTGTGCTGCGTCTTCAATGTAAGCGATATCATGCTGGCGGCACCAATCTACGATGACGTCGTCTGACATTTGGCCGAAGAGATGGACCGCAATCACTGCCTTCGTGTTGGTTGTTCGTTTTGCTTCAAGCGAGGCGGGGTCTACGCACCAATACTCAGGTTCAACGTCAACAAAAACAGGGGTTGCACCGACCAAAGATACACAGGTAGCCGTTGCGATATAGGTCAGCGACGGGACGAGGACCTCATCGCCAGGGCCAATCCCTAACAAACGCAACGCCCCCCAAAGAGCCACAGAGCCACTTTGACAGGGGGTTCCCTGAACGGCACCACAATATTCTGAAAATTCTTTTCCAAATGCCTTCCCTTCTGGCCCTTTGACCCAATGTAAAGAGTCCAATGTTTGGAGGGCTGCTTTACGCATGTCATCGTCCCATGAGGGTTGGGCCATGGGGATGCGGGTCATGTTTCGGCGAGTGGCTCCACCTCCTTGAGTGTGCGTTTTTGTCGACCGAACCTGCGTGCCTTTGAAGACCCCCAACGCCTCTCGTCCATCTATGGTTTCCGAAGACGGGTCTCCCACGTGGGTTGACGACTCTGAGGAAAAAGGCGATTCAAAGCCAAGTGTTGGTGACCTTGTTGGCGACCTTTTCACGACCGCAAGCGAAGTGATTGTACCACAACGAAAACGGAAATATAAGCCGAAAGGTCTCTTTTTAGGCACTCGCCGCGATACGGGCGAACCCATTGATATCAAGCCGCAGGTTTTGGCACGCCACGGAGCGATGCTCGGTTCCACCGGTTCGGGGAAAACGGTGATGGCAAAGGCCCTCATTGAAGAGGCTGCGCTGGCTGGCATACCTGCACTCATCATCGACCCTCAGGGAGATTTAGCTCGCTTGGCTTTGGGTATCGAACCCACTGAACTCGAAGCACAGGATGGAGATATTGCTCGGGCCAAGAAATTGATGGATATGTGCGAAGTCCGAATTTGGACGCCATTACGGAGCAAGGGGCTCCCTCTTTGCATCGACCCTTTCCGCGCCCCTCCTGCTGACCTTGACCCGGAAGAAGCGATTACGGCATGGGATATGGTGGCAGCAGGCTTTGCCAACCTTGCGGGCTTTGACGTAGAGAAAGCACAAGGGAAGACTGTCAAACCCTTCCTCTACGAAATTCTTGTCGAGGGCACCAAGTGTGGATTGAATGTTGGAGATTTCCAAGCTCTCGCCCGAGTGGTGCGTGAGCCGAATCAAGAATTCATTCGCCACCTCTATCCCGAGTGCTTTGAGGAAGATGAGGAGGGAGAGACAATTGCCCCTCCAACATGGAATGAAGTGATGATTGAACATCGCTTGACTGATTTTGAAGAGCGTTTGCCGAAATCGACTCGTAACGATTTAGCCCGTCGTTTGGCAGCATTTTCTTCTGGTGTTAACCAACTCCTGTTCTCAAACGGCGTCCCCATCGATATCGATGCCTTTGTAGAGCCCGCTATGCCTGGAAAAATACCTCTTAATATCGTGTACTTGAACACGATTCAGGACGAGAATCAAAAGCAATATTTCGTTCAGGAACTCTCTCGTGAACTCTATGATTGGATGCTAACACAACAACCTGCTGAAGGTGAGCTCAAACTTCTTTTCTTCATGGATGAAGTTGCACCTTATCTTCCCCCCCATCCCCGGAACCCGCCGGCAAAAGACCTCATCAAATTGATTTTCAAACAGGCCCGAAAATACGGCGTAGCGTGCGTTCTTGCTACACAAAATGTCAGTGACGTAGACTACAAAATCCTTGCTCAGGCAAATACCACGTTCATCGGACGATTCACCCAGCCCCAGGACGTAGAGAAAGTCCGACACTTGCTCAAAGAGAGCGGGGGAGACCAGGATTTGGTTGCTCAATTGCCCACGCTCGGTCCCGGCCAATTCCAAATGGTTGCACCCGACGTTGATCCAAACCCTGTGCCCATTCAGTGCAGATGGCTCTACACGGACCACGGAGCACCTCTTAACGAAGATCAGGTTGAAGAAATCACGACTCCAGAGATTCGTGCGTGGGCAAAAACACGCTCGTCGCAGGGCGGACGGTCCCGCGGTGCTGGTGCCGCACACGCTGCCAGCCGTGGCTCATCTTGGTCGAGTGGGGATGAATGGGAAGACGGAGCCGCCCAAAGCATTGTTGAGGCGGCTCGATTGAAAGCGGCAGGAGGGATGGCTGCGGCAGCCCATGGTATCGTTGATGACTCCGCCTTTGAAGTTCGTTTGATGGGGGGTTTAGCCGTCCTCAGGGATGGCCGTGACCCCTTGTACACCATGCAAGCCGTTGTGAACGTTGCAACAGTACTCGTCTTGGGATGGATTCTCTCGGCCCTCATGCTCGCTTGGCGTGATGCAGATTTGTCCGGATGGTGGCTCTTGGCAAGTGCCACAACCTGTATCGCTGCAGCGGGTGTTTTGGTGCTTGAATGGGTACTTGGTCACGATACAGACCTGCTGAAGAAAATTAGCGAATTTGCCCATGCATTCCAATTGCTCCTGGTAGGCTGGTTATGGGCTCTGCTGGCATGGGCAACATGGTGGTCATTGGACTTACGTGGCGCAGAACCATTGCTCGAAGTCGTCGTCGTTTGGGTGACCTTGTTTACCGCGTTGGAATATCTGACACGATTCAAATTGGGCCGAATCCGGTGGAATGGCGGCTCTGCGCTTGACAAAATCGTCGGAGTCTCTGCTATTCTTACGAATGCTGAATTAACTGAAATGAAAGCAACCTCGAGAGAGTTGTTAAGCGCCGTCCGTTGGATTCTTCACGGCGTTACACTGGTTTGGTTATGCGTACTTCTCTCATTCAACGGTGGCGTGCTTCCTGATGGTTCGTCGCTGGCCACCTGGGGCCGACCAACCTTGTGGCTTGCCTCAATTTACGGTTTGATGTTTTGCAGTGAATCTTGGCTGCGGCTTCGAGGCCGCATGCCCGCTGAAAACACTGCCTGATGACGTAAGAGGTTGTAAAATTGGCAGACCAACTCGAAGAGCCCGTCTATGAACGGCTTGCCTCCTATGTCGGATTTGAGGTTCGACGATATGCTCCGAGCATTGAAGCCCGCGTCAAAACGGCAGGGCCTGGAGGCAATTCCTCTTCGGCTGGTTTCCGAAGGATTGCTGGGTATATTTTCGGCGGTAACAAGGAAGGACGTTCCATTGCAATGACTGCTCCTGTTCAGCAATGGGGTGAAGGAGAAGGCGGGTGGATGTCGTTCACCATGCCGTCGTCGTTTTCACTCACATCACTTCCTGAACCAGTGGATTCGGGTGTTCTTCTATTGGCCTGCGAGCAGCGGGATGTGGCTGTTTTACCATTTTCAGGCCGCTATCACCAGAAAAAGTGTGCGCGCTTGAATGAACGATTGCACGGACTTGTTCGTGAAGCAGGTCTGATTCCTGTAGCCGAGCCTATTCTAGCCGTTTACGACGGCCCGATGACCTTGCCGTTTCGAAGACGAAACGAGATTTTACTCCCCGTGAAATGGCCACCTGAACAATGAGAAGATTTCACGTTGTACGTTGTAGAATACGTTCGGAAGGCCAATGATATCGTTTTCTTAATTGCCGAACAAATAGGTACACGAAAGCGGTGATAGCAATGCTTAGCACTATGGGCCCAGGTCCCCAAAGCCATGCATCAAACCACCCGTCGAAGATATACGGAATCGGATAGAGTGGTTCGAGGCCATAAATTCCCGTATGCGATGGAATGTCTGCAATGAGATGGGAGGCGTATGCAATAGCTGCTAATTTGGCCGCAGGACTCCGTCGCCAAAATGGAAGAAAAGCGATGGCCCAAAACAGAAGGCTGTGAGAAAGCAACCAAACATGGTAGGTCCAGTGGTCAAGAATTTGAGGGAAGTCAATGAAATCTTGGCCGCCTGCAAAGGGTATCGTATGGCCCGCGAGCAACCCAAGATATGGATGAACGAGTATCAGATTGGTGATGTCGGGCAGCATCCCAAATCCTAAGCCGATCAGATGTCGGTGTTTGATGTCCTTCGGAGCCAATTCACCACATATGAGTCCGACCAGTGCGTGCGTTGCAGTATCCATCGGCCCGGCCCCGGTATGTGTATTCCCTTGTCAAATACACCTTTGTAGGTTCTTCCGTTAGATGAACCGAAACGAAGGAAACCCACATGTTTCAGCCAAGGCATTCAGTCGCGTTATCCATCATATTATGAACCAGTGACTCGAGATGGATTTGAGAACCATGGAGACTCCGGCTTTCATCCCTTTAGCGTGGACTGAGACTGATTCAGCAGAAATGACTGAGTTGGCTGAATCAAATTATGCTCTTGTTTCTACACGGCGGACGACTCGCCATTTTTCAACAAAAAGTGTCAATAAAAGGCTCATCGAACTGGCAATTCTTTCAGGATCCACCGCGCCTAACGGGGCACATCTCCAGCCTTGGACGTGGATGGCGATTTCGTCACAGGAACTAAAGCAAAAAATACGAGATGCTGCAGAGGCTGAGGAGCAAAAAACGTACGAAGAGCGGATGCCCGATGCGTGGTCAGAAGTGTTGGCGCCGTTGGGCACTGACGCCGTCAAAGCCCATCTGACAGACGCCCCGTGGATTGTGGTTCTTTTCAAACAGAAAAAGCGGTTGCGTTCAAACGGTGAATGGGGGCCGACCTATTACGCAACAGAGTCATGTGGCATCGCCGCAGGTATGTTCATTCAAGCCGTTCACAATATGGGTCTGGTCACTCTAACCCATACCCCTTCCCCGATGGGTTTTCTCCGAGACATCCTCAAACGTCCTGCTCATGAAGAAGCCATGCTGGTCATGCCCGTGGGCTACCCGGCAGATGGCGCAATGATACCAGATATTGAACGGAAAGGCTTGGACGAAGTCGCAGTCTTCATCGAATGAGGCTATCGCCTCGGTCGCGGTGTTGATATACGCGGGGCGAGAGCCCCAATCGGCGCAGGAGTCGCCCAGCTTGGTCAAAGGCGCTGGGATGAGGTCCCAGTCCGTAACGGTTCGCAGGTTCGAATCCTGCCTCCTGCACTCTTCGTGGATTGAATAAAGCTCAATGTGCGTGCAGCTTTACTCAAACCATGCGCTTGCTCATCGTTGACTTCTTGGCAGAACGGAGGGTCTTCAACGACCAATGTCTAACTCTGATGTCTCCAAGTCTTTCGGTTTGTAAATTTGAGAGCAGAACGTTACTGCATTACATTTTGCGATGAATTTCACTGAAGACTTTCATGTTGAGTAAGATCTCTCCAAAATCACGCGCATAAGCACACAATCGACGCACCGATTCAGAAAGACGTAGGTCGAAGGCCATCCATTCATTCGAACGGTGATTTTGCAGAACATTCTTCTCGTGTTCAAGTAGGCGTTGTTGTGACTGTTTGAGGTCTTGCCGTGCTTGCTCAATCCGATGTGAATCGCGTGTTCGGATGTTGATCATCAATTCCTTGAGGCTTGACTGCCAGCGAGGTAATTGTTCAAGCGGCGTCATCTCAATCATATTTTTTGTAATCTTGGGATGCTCTAAGATGAGTGTAGCAATACTGAATGCATGGTCCATCATTCGTTCGAGGGCGCGCGCAAGGTTAGCGTATTCAAGCGCTTGAGTGCGAGTAAGATTGAGTTTGGTGGCTACAAAGTGCGAGTCCAATAAAATGCGAACTTGGCGGTCAATGAGGTAGAGCAATGCATCCACTTCACTTTCCCGCTCCTCAGCGTCCTCGATGTAATTGCGCTCTTCGCCGTCGAAGACACTCAAAATATCTCGTGCGAGTGATGTGACCTGCAAATACATCCGGTTGAGGCTGGCGTGCAGAGGCATGTCGCCGGCATTCATGAGGCATTTGAGTTGAATGCCTTTTGATGATTCATCCATGATTTCAAAACCACGCGTGCTCCGTAGAAAGCGACGAATCTGTCCACTGATTTCCTTGGCTTCCTCGGGCTGGCAATCAACATAAATTTCATCGCTCCCAGCAATGTATGCGCCCATGAGATGGTCGTGGAGGCTGTTTCTTGGGAGTGTTTTCGTTGAGAAAAAGGATTGGTGGAGGATCTGTTCTTGCGAATCCAACGGTGTAATTCGTAGTGCGCCACTGGGGCGCCAATCAACACGCAACGAGTCGCGGGCCTCAAGGCCTTGGGCAGTGACCCAAGGCTTTGGTAAACTCACGGTAAAGGTGCTTCCACCGGTGGATTGTAGTTTGCGAACGTCATTTTGCCCTGGCCCGATTCCCATGGTATCGCTCCTCCGAGCGATTATATCTATATAGATTATACATGGTTCTCAATATATACTGTATTTGTTTAGATTGGGCCATGGAACCCATAACGATGGTTGTGATTGGACTGGCTTTGATAGTCTGCGCCTACATGGCGTGGAACATTGGTGCGAATGACGTTGCTAATGCAATGGGTACGTCGGTCGGCTCTCGTGCATTAACGCTTAAGCAAGCTGTTGTCATTGCAGCAATTTTCGAATTTGCAGGCGCTTTCTTTGCAGGAGATGCTGTAACAGACACTGTTCGAAAGGGAATTCTAATGGTCGATTTTGATGACGGTTCAGTCACTGAGGAGTTTTCAACAGCGATTGCTTACGGCTTCATTGCTGCTATGATGGCTGCTGCCACATGGCTAACTATCGCTACTCGTGTGGGCCTACCTGTCTCAACAACTCACTCCATTATCGGAGGCATTGTCGGAGTGGGGCTTGTCCTTGAGTATGAATTTCAAACTGAACTGATTAACTGGGAAAAGGTCACACAGGTTGTCATGTCATGGGTTGCAAGTCCACTCATTGGCGGACTGCTCGGTTTTACATCGTTCATGATTATCAAAAAGCTAATTTTAGAAGATGAGAATCCAATTGATAAGTCGCGTTGGCTTGCTCCAATTCTGGCCTTTCCAACCTTCTTCGTTCTTGGTCTTGCCCTGCAATACAAAGCCCTGAAGGGATTTATTTCTCGAGCCGATAGAGCGGGCTGGATTGATGACAAAGGTGATTGGTTGCCTGCAAAAGAAGGCGGTGTCTTCGACCCCTTTGCGGACAATGCTTGGATTCCTATCAACTCCATCCTGCTTGCTGCATTGATTGGTGTAATCTCCAGTTTAATCCTCTATTACGTTCTTCGGCGGATTGACATCTCGGAAGAGGTCCGTGGGTTCCGTGGCGTTGAGCGCATCTTCGTTTGGCTGCAAATTATCACTGCAGCCTACGTTGCCTTTGCTCACGGAGCTAATGACCGCTCCAATGCAATTGGGCCAATGGCTGCGGTTTGGCAGGTGCTGAGCGGTGACGGAGTCCTCTCTGCAAAGGCTGACATCCCCCTCTGGTTGGTTTTGCTCGGTTCCGCTGGTATTGCTATCGGTGTAATGACCTGGGGCTGGCGAGTCATGGAGACCATCGGAAAGAAAATCACCGATATCACCCCTACTCGTGGCTTTGCTGCTGAATTCGGTGCAGCGACCACCATCCTCATCTTCTCAATGCCCTTCCTTGCAGTACCAGTCTCTACGACCCACACGCTGGTCGGTGCGGTGGTCGGAGTAGGGTTAGCAGGTGGCGCAAAAGCCGTTGATTTCCGAGTCTTTGGAAAGATTGCTGCTTCTTGGGTTGCAAGCGTCCCGGTCGCAGCATTCGGTGCTGTAGTTCTCTACGTTGCATCCGGCGGAGACCCGCTCAAGATGATCGTCATCCTACCGCTTTCCTTCATGGCTATCGGTTACGCTATCTGGCGAAGCGGTGGCGAGGTCCACATCGAAGACGCTCTTTCCGATGCAGGCGGGGACGGTTTGGCCACAACGCCATTCGAAGTCTTCCATCAACATGCTGAAGCCGTAGAAGTAACGGTCGGACACATGCTTGAAGCCGTCAACACGGCGTGCGATGGCGGAGACCCTACCGAGTCAATACAGGCTACCATCGAAGCCGAACTCGTTGCTGACAACGTGAAAACTGAATTGCGCCATATGGTTGCCGATGATAGGCGGCTTGGCGTTCATGTAAGCATCGAGGACTTCCTCTACATGGTTGCTCGACAGGACCGTATTGCTGACTATGCACAAAATGTAGCAGAGCAACTTGCGTTTAGACCGCTCTTGGATAACAAGGAAGCAAAGGATAATCTGAAGCTCATGGCGCAGGCCGTTGCTGACACCGTAGCAAGTTACGAGGACGCTGTGCTGGCGTTGCGTGACTTCACCATCAGTGGAGAAACAAAGGCGGCCCAGAAGAAGATAGCCGATTTGATTCGTGAAGTAAACTTGAAAGAACACGAGGCTGATGGTGTTGAAGCAATGGCTGCTGCATACGTCTTCTCAAACGGTGAGGAGTCCCCACTTGCTGCCATGCACATGTACCGTGTGCTTCAGCGATTGGACGATGTTGCCAATGCGTGTGAGAAGGCCGCTAACGCCTTCTTGCCGATTATCAACCGCTAAGTCTCTGCTCAGCTTACTACGATTGCTTCAGTGCTCAAATGATGTAGGAAATGACACACATCAGTGCGAGCAAAAGCGCAGGTAAGTAAGCCGATGCTGCACTTTTGGCAGCAGACAAGGCAAGAAGTTCTGAACCGCGATGGGTCATGACCTTGTGCCCGGGTTCGTCCCCTTCTGCAGTCAACATTGCAAGTGAGTGGGCGATCGTTTTGTCGACATATTCCGACTCTTCGTTTGTCTTTGGTCGGACATAGCAATGACTGAAGAAGGGGTCTCCAACGCAATAGCCTCGTGATTTCCACTGGTGAAATGCTTTGCGATTGCGGATTTTTCCCGTAGCGAACATGCGTCCCTTGGATGCCCAAAGAGAATCATCTCGATTGACCCAGTCACCCGTATTTGGCAATGTTCCATGAGCGAGTAGGGCTGGCTCTACACTCACGCCGCCAGTTCCGTCATGGACCATGGCGTCGGATCTGCCTTCGTCGTTGCGGATACGGTCGTAGGAACTTCTATCCTGCCATTCTCCGGATTTATTTCCCTCAGAATCAGTAGACTCGACGTATTCTTCCCACTCGAACCTGTGCCCGTACTCCCAATACCACTGAACTTGGCCGTAAACAACCTTGTCTCTAGAGCCGTCAACATAGACTGCAGCGGGCCACGAACCGGGTGAATTCGGCCGAAGTTGTCCGAAGACTTCCACCCCACCCATCGGTAGGCCTTGCATTGTTGACGTTGCAAGGTCCGTAATTCGCATGTTTTTTCGGCGGCTGAAATATTCAACCAAGAGAATAATAATTCCAAGGGCTATTCCCACGCCAGCAACTGGGAGCATCTCGTTATCCAAATTGACTGCGAGAAGAATCAAGAGTCCTGCAAGGAAGCTTTGTACAGCCCGAATCAAGGAAGTTGCGGTGAGCATTGCTGGCATGGGCGTTCCGATATTACGCGGGTGTTCCTGAATTAGCCCCGCCTCATCAGCGGAGTGCGGTGATGTGGTATCCCACTCAGAAATCTGAGGTGGCGGTAAAATCCAACCGTCCCCGCCAGACGTTCGCTGGTGTTGCTCTGAGCCATTGTTGCATCGTGCTTGTTCATTGCCTTCGCTCACCTTTTCTTTCAGATTCTCAAGGGTGAGTTTCATCGAGGTTGGAAACGAATAGGCAAATAACAGTCCGACGAAGTAAATGATTCCTGCCGCAACGACATAATTTGCGGCTTTACCGACTTCAACTGCTTCTCCATTGCCAGTTTCCGTGATGGTTGCAGTAAGGACAAAGAAGGTCAGGCCGACCATCAAAATGAGGCCGAAAACAAGTGAGAACCATCCTAAAATTGACTTTGGGAGATTAAAATCTACGGTTGGGGGTTCAAGCACGGGTTGGAGGAGTTCTCGGACTTCTGCTGGGGTTGGCATGTGGACAACTTTTGGGTTTCACCTATACAAGTTCCGCTTTTTATGAGGAGATAACCTGCATTGGTGGGTGTTTTTTCGTAGCCAACTCCAAAAACATCGCCGTTTGTGGGAGGCCATGGTAGACGCGGAGGGCGTGGGTGTTTCACTCTTGGACCAAGTAGTCCAAGGGGGGGTTTTCTTCGCCGTCCCCGTCTTTTTGATTTCTCTGGTGCTCTTCATCCAGGGCTCCAAGCAAATCCCCCTTACAGTTGGCTTGGTAGGTGTTTTTGTAGGATTCGGGCTCTCGGGCCAACTATACTCGGAGGTGGTTGACTTTGACCTGCCTGTCACAGAACAGCAATTCAGAATCATCGCAGCTGTGTTGATTGCTGGCGCATCAATTTCTGTGGCAAAAGTCGCCATGCGATTTTTAGCAGCCGGGTTGGTATTTTTGCTAGCGACCAACCTCATCGCCACTGGGGATCGCTTTGGTTATGATTTTGAAGGTGACGCTTTTCTCTCTGGTATTCTCACCCTCATCGCTTTCATTTCCAGTTATGCCTTCCGTAGACTTGTTCCGGCTTTGATGGCTGGCCTGGTTGGAGCACTTGGAATGATGTTTTCCATATATGTGGCTCTCGGCTGGCCGGTTGAACGTCTTGACGGGGTCTCATCCCTCGACGCATACCTTGCCATACCCTTCATGCTGGTGAGTTGCTATATTCAGTACAAATATTTCATACAGAAACGCGAAGAGATGGAGGCAGAAGAGTTTGCTGAAGAAGATAAGGCCTACGTCTTTTGAACGTCAAGCATTATACAACGAAGGCGAGAGTCATTGGTATGCCTCAAGCATTGGTCACGGGCGCCAACCGTGGAATTGGGTTTGAATTGACTCGACAACTTCTGGAAACCGGGTACACCGTTCACGCCACCTACAGAAGCACGAAGGGGGGCTTGGCTGACCTTACACATCCGTTACTGCACCTCCACAAATTGGATGTTCGCCATGATGACGCAATCATTGCGGTGGCTTCAACCATCAAAGGGGGATTAGACCTTCTCATTAACAATGCAGGAATTGCAGACGGGCGATGGTCTTCTGTAGAGGAAATTGATTTTGAAATTGTCAGTCAAGTGATGGAAGTCAACGCAATCGCTCCGCTTCGCGTAACAAGAGGGTTGCTTCCAGCTTTAGCTCGTGCTGAAGGGGCTAAGGTGGTGATGATGACCAGTTTAATGGCCTCAATCGCCGATTGTCACAGCGGGAAATCCTATGCCTATCGTGCCTCTAAAACTGCACTGAATATGTTGACTGTTGCTATGAAGAACGAACTTCTTGAGCGTAATATATCACTCATTCTTGTTCATCCTGGATGGGTCGAAACCGACATGGGTGGGCCGCGAGCACCGCTCCAGCCGAAGGAGAGTGTCGCAGGGATTCTGGACAGAATCCACGAACAAACGCTCGAAATGAGTGGGCGTTTTGTTCAATATGACGGTGCGCTGTTGCCTTGGTAATCACGTGGTACAATTCCGGCAGACGCCATGAAGCGTCAACGAAACATGTTCAACAGACAATATTTGGTCTGATGTAGTCAGTTCGACGTTTGCTGGCAGAGGAATGTCCCAAAGTGCACCACACATCGTGCAAGATGCATGAGCGTGTTCAGACATGTTACAATCGTAGCGAATCTCTCCTCGGTGATTCACCGCTTGGATGTGACCTTCGGTTGCAAGATGTGCAAGATTTCTGTACACTGTTGCCAATCCAATCCCGTGGTGAAGGAGTTCTTTGTGCAACTCCTGTGCTGTCGGATGGTCGTGACGGTCAACGACTGCGTCATGTATGGTTCTCTTTTGCCACGTCATCCGACGGCGAGGTTGGTCCGCCGCGGACGGTTTACTCATTTCAACGCCTCAGAAGAATCAAGCAGCGTCAAAACGGTCTGCGTTCATGACCTTGGTCCAAACAGCAATGAAATCACCAACGAACTTCTGTTTGTTGTCGTCCTGGGCGTAAACTTCTGCGATGGCTCGTAGTTGTGAATTGCTCCCGAAAACGAGGTCATAACGGCTGGCGGTTCGAACATCAGCCCCGGTCGACCGATCCTTGGCTTGGTAGGAGTTGCTGCCGGTTGGAGTCCAAGCAACGTTCATGTCCAGCAGCGTCGTGAAGAACGACGCGTCAAGGGTTGTGCCGTCGCTCCAAAGTCCGCGCTCATCTGAGCTGACTCCGAGGGCCCGCAGGCCACCCACAAGGGCCGTCATTTCCGGAGCGGAAAGGCCCAAAAGTTGGGCTTTATCCAACATCATTTCTTCAGGCATCACGGCGTAGTTTTGCTTCAGGTAGTTGCGGAATCCGCATGAAACGGGCTCAAAGTAAGCAAAGGACTCGGCGTCCGTCTGCTCCTCGGTTGCATCTCCACGTCCGGGTGAGAACGGCACGGTCGCACCGCTGGCCATCTCAACACCTACGCCTCCTGCGAGAACGATGGTGTCGGCAACGCTGGCTCCGTGAGCTGCAGCAAGTGGTTCGAGAACGCTGAGTACCTTGGAGAGTTGGGCGGGCTTGTTCCCCTCCCAGTTCTTCTGCGGTGCAAGACGGATACGAGCGCCGTTGGCGCCACCGCGCTTGTCCGAACCACGGAACGTGGAAGCGCTGGCCCAGGCTGTTTCAACCATCTCAGAGATGGAAAGGCCGCTGGCCTTGATGGCGTCCTTCAGGGCTGCAACATCGTAAGAAGTGCTGCCAGCAACAACGGGGTCCTGCCAGATGAAGTCCTCATCAGGAACATCAGGGCCAAGGTAGCGAGACTTGGGCCCCATGTCACGATGGAGGAGCTTGAACCACGCACGGGAGAAGGCGTCGGCAAAGACTTCGGGGTTCTCGTGGAAGTGTTTGGAGATCTTACGGTATGCAGGGTCTCTGATCATGGCCATGTCTGCCGTGGTCATCATGGTGGCAACCTTGGTGGAAGCGTCTTCTGCATCCGGGGCCATGTCGGCCTCTTCTTGGTTAGAAGGAGTCCATTGGTGGGCTCCGGCTGGACTCTTGGTCAATGTCCACGTGTCTTCGTACTTGAACAGCATGTCGAAGTAACCGTTGTCCCATTGAATGGGGTTGGCCGTCCACGCACCTTCGATACCGCTCGTGATGGTGTCACTGCCGACACCGGAGCCGTAGTCGCTGGTCCATCCAAGACCTTGTTCTTCGAGGGCTGCCCCTTCTGGTTCGGGGCCTTTGTGGTCTTCTGGACCTGCTCCGTGAGCTTTACCGAACGTGTGACCGCCAGCGGTGAGAGCAACGGTTTCTTCGTCGTTCATCGCCATTCTGCTGAAGGTTTCGCGGATATCTTGTGCGCTAAGAAGCGGGTCAGGGTTCGCATTGGGCCCTTGTGGGTTCACGTAAATGAGCCCCATTTGGACCGCTGCGAGAGGGTTTTCAAGGTCTTGACGTGTCTCGCCGTAACGGTTGTCACCAAGCCATTCGTCTTCGCTGCCCCAATAGATGTCGTCTTCAGGGTGCCAAATGTCGGCTCGACCGCCGCCAAACCCGAGGACCGGACCGCCCATGGATTTGATAGCGATTTGGCCGGTGAGAATCAACAAGTCTGCCCAACTAATGGCGTTGCCATACTTTTGTTTGATGGGCCACAAGAGGCGGCGGGCTTTGTCGAGGTTGCCGTTGTCTGGCCAGCTGTTGAGTGGAGCGAAGCGTTGAGCCCCTGTTCCACCGCCACCACGACCGTCTCCAGTACGGTATGTACCTGCAGCGTGCCAGGTCATTCGGATGAAGAAAGGCCCGTAGTGCCCGTAGTCAGCAGGCCACCAGTCTTGACTGTCGGTCATTAATGAGTGAAGATCCTTCTTCAGCCCTTCATAATCGAGTGACTTGAACGCTTCAGCGTAGTCAAAGTCTTCACCCATTGGATTTGATTTACGGTCATGCTGATGAAGGATGTTCAAATTGAGGCTCTTTGGCCACCAATCCTGATTTGATCGCTTATCCGAAGTGGATGAGGTCATTCCTCCGCCGTGCATGACGGGGCATTT
>QQSD01000087.1 GCA_003602485.1 Candidatus Poseidoniales archaeon
GCCTTCAGCATCGACACCAACGATTTGGGGAGCATCTTTACCGTGTTCTTCTGCTTGCGATTTGAGATATTTACCGCATCCTGTAATGGTGCCGCCAGTCCCCATCGTTGCGACAAAGTGAGTTATCTCCCCTTGGGTCTGTTGCCACAGTTCGGGTCCGGTTGAATGGATATGGGCTTGTGGATTTGATTGATTGGAATATTGGTCAGGATACCATGCTCCTTCAATCTCTTTGCTCAGTCGTTCAGCGACCATATAGTAGGAACGAGGGTCTTCTTTTTCAACTGCGGTCGGACAAATTTCAACCCGTGCACCCATAGCACGTAGCAAGTCTATTTTCTCCTTTGCCATCTTATCAGGCATTGTGAATACACACTTGTATCCCCGTTGTGCTGCAACAATCGCCAGTCCAATTCCTGTATTGCCACTGGTTCCTTCCACAATGGTTCCGCCGGGCTTGAGCCAACCCTTTTCTTCAGCTTCCAAAATCATGGCAAGGCCAATTCTATCTTTGATTGAGCCACCTGGACTGCAACGTTCGAGTTTAGCCCAAACTTCTGAACCTGATAACTCAGCAGTCACCTTGTTTAAACGAATCAAGGGAGTGTGGCCAATCGCTGAAACTACATCTTCGTAAACGCCAGGGGGAAGGGCCATGTTGAGTGCCAACGAATTCAAGTTCATCACACTTTTCAACTTCAATAGTGTGAGGGATTAGGGGTTTGATTGAGGGCACAGCGAATCACAATCGTGCAAATCTGGTTATGGCATAATCATTCCTCCGACGCCATTCCGACACCCACGCATGAGATGCCAGTCTTGTCGCTACAGACGCAACCGTTGTGGTCCTAAACGAGAATAACAGGGAGACGTGGATGCAAAGGATATTCCAGGTGCAAAGAATAAACATACTCTGTATTTATTCGAAATCAAACGGTCCTAACAATCGTATTTACCCCTTTACCAGTAATTATGACATACTCTCCCAAGTTTTTTTGGGCCATAGCGCGTGTGAATTTTTTCCTCCCAAAGAGGTTCTTTTTTTGCTCTGTTGTTAGTAATCTATTGATGACATGGGCAGCTTCTGTCCATGAGCCAGGTGATTCAATAAAAGTCTCCACCAATGCCTTTCCAATTTTTTCAATAGCCTTTTCCTTGGAATCCCCTTCTTGAATTTTAAAAACAGACACCTTGAAAGATTCTTTGGATATTTTGCCAGATTTTTTTAATTTGAAAATTGGATGCCCAGGATTTTCTTTTAGTAGTTCAGGGAAGAGACGTCTCAACATTTTCGCTTCTACTCCGGTTTTGCGTTGAAAATGAATCGGCGAATCGCTCAGAAGTCCCTTCTGAGTAATTCTTTTTAGGAGATTCAGATTAAATTGCGTTGGTCTCCATTGAGATCGATTTGCAGACCCAAGGACATCTCTTCCCTCAACGAGTCGCGTCATATGGATCACATTTGGATGTTCAAAAGGCGACGTTGAATTAACAATCCATCTTTTTTCTTCTTCCCTAATGACGATGTTTTGTGCCATCTGCGTAGCGCTTTTTGGATTAGTAAATTCAGTCTTATCCCAAATTGCCTGTTTGACATCAAACATTGAAACGCCAAATTCCCCAAGTGCCAAAATATCAACTTCCGCAGACCTCATCGTCCCAAGGTGTTGCACCAACTCTGGTTGTGTGAGCGAACAGAAATGCTTGATTTCTGCTTCGACAAATTCTTCCAATTGAATATTTTTGTCTTCGCCAAGTATGTCTATACCAAGGCGCTTACAGCGTTGCAAGAACCTACTGCTTGTGTGAATTTTGTCTGGCCCATTTTCGTAGGCGGAATAATCACGAATCAGAAGGCTTTCGATTTGGCGCTTCAATTCATCTACATTTGGGGTTAAAAAACTCACTCCCTGAAAAATTTCCACGACGTCATCCCAGTGATTTTGTATTTCATTCGCTGCGATCAATTCAATATCATTGCCTAATTTGAAATCATGCTCTTCTATTTGAACTTCCCATGATATGTCTTTGAATCCGTACTTCACTGATTCTAGCGATGAGGAATCAATTTTTCCTCCAAATTCATCAAATTGCTGAAGTGCCAATTCATTACGCATGTTCAAAGGCAAATCTAAGAGTTTTCTAGGCGATGTTTTCCTTTTACGAGTCGCTTCTCTCTCCTCGTCTTTGGATGTTCGAAATTCGATGGATTGCGCGTTGAGCATAGTTGAATATAACTCCGAGGATTTGCCAATTGAAAACCCGTCATTTTCAGCATAAACTGGTATTCCGGTTAACCAAAATCGGTCGATTATAGAGAGATGTGGGCCTAATTTCCGTGTATTATCCCCATTATCATGGAGGATCAAGAATCCCCCTTCCTCCAGTGAATACGTGATTTTGGTATTTTGAAGAGATTTTGGAAGCAAAACAGGTGAAACCACTCGCTTTGACCCGGGCAATATATCAAATCTGAAATCTTCGCCCTCATATTTGCATTCGAGTTCTTGAAGAGTTTCAAGGAAATCGTCAGTTGAAACATCTATTTCGATTACATGGGGCGGAGAGTTTTCTGGTCGTTGCATGAAACCAAACGGGGGGGTGTATGGCAAATCAATAAAATCAAACAATTCCCCATATGTTTCAATCAAATCTTTTGAACCACGTATCCACATATTCAGCCGATGAGAGGTTATGCTTGTTTCTCTCCCGGGAAAGTATGTTTTGAGCAAGATAATTTCATCCGGTTGATGAGCTTGAATTGCCCTTGCCTGAGGAATAATTCCACCCTCGCCAGGTGGTGAAACGATAGCGAGTACTCGACGTTTCACTCTTCTTCCTCCATGAGGATCGGTATGTATCCTGACCGAATCAAACGATCAACTTCTAGAGGGAGATTGCGATTAATAACGGTATAATGGCCAAAAATACGTTTTAGTAAATGACAGTCTTTCACAATTTTTTTTCTTTGGCTGCTGGATTGACGCCCCCCCTTCCAGAAAATATTCAGGACATCATTGCTGAACTCAATTTTGTCGATGTGTACCGATGTGGTCTGCCAATCACCACCAATTGATCCTATTGAGATAAAGTCGACACCTTGTTGATTCTTTCCTTTCCTAATTTTTACATTGTTGATATCTAGAAAATTACCCATGGTTAATTCAAAATCACCAAATACATTGTCTAATTTGCCTATTGTGAAAAACCCTTTTTCGTTATCGTATGCGAGGATATTCTCAAAATTCAGGGTCGTGGTTAAGCAACGAATGTGCAATACCGTTCCAGAATAAAACAACATGTCATTTTCGTTTACTTCAATGTCGTTGCGCATGGAATCCAAATTGAGTTCTCTAGCAAATTTGGCGATCGAGTTCGTCTGATCTAATGGGGGTATTAGAGTGGATTCAAGATGTGGAATTGGCATGTTTAATGCGCCGGCACAATTTACGATTTTTTGCCTGAATTGCTCCATGACTTTTTCTTCGGCGTAAAACACTACAACTGAATCCCAGGGATGGCAAAAAATTGCTCTAAGGAGCATCATTTGACTTTGCCCTATGACCATAAAGAGTCTCATTAGTCGCAACTATACGCCACAATTAATCAATCCTCTCTATGTGGAAATTGCTCAACAAAACACTGGTCTACGCCAGTTAGGTCACAAATCGAATTCTCTTATTGGTTCTTTCCACGACCTCTATTCTTCTTGTTAGTTCTTGCTGAAAACCGTTGTGTATAATTTCAATTTCACAACGCTTACCCCCGAAACACATCGGCCGAATAGTTTAGACTTTAGCTGCTGCTTTGTTGTGAGGTATCATCGATTTATACGATGCAGCCCAGCACCTGCACCGGATACAGTATCGAAACAATTGCGGGTTTGATTGAGCATGCTCAGCCTTAAATGGGTTCACATGTTAGTCATTATATGAACAATGATAACGACTTGGAAAAATTGTATGATAAACTTGAAGAAATTCATGGTGAATCAATTGAAAAGAAATCAGCAGATGCCTTTCACACGTTTCAACAAAAGCGAATGGATGTTGAAGTGATTACCGATTCCGAAAATAATCTATTGAGGGTTTCACTAACCTTCGGCCCTCACCACTATGTTGTTGTCGGGTTGGTTGGTGACAAAGTGAATGTACTCAAAGGCGAAACACATCACGGGACGATGTATGAAGCTGCATCGGTAGGGAGCGAATGGGAATCGCAACAACCTCGTAGTGACAATTCTGAGGGCAAAACATTCGATGAATTGCCTGCGGGGCATCAAAAAGTGAATTTCAGCACGGCTCCAGACGATCTAACACTGTACTATTTGCGGCCAGGCGAAGAATAGCACGGCCTTGTCTTTGAATCGAAACAGATCGTGACAATTGTGCGATTGGTTTTGAAGAGCAAAAACTCCCCCTCAATGAATGAAACGGAAATGTATAAATACAAATTCCAAAAGCCCTTAAATAGATTCACATATTTGTGTGAATTGGAGAGATGAAAATGGATGACCAACAAGTGGAAGATATTGTGAAATGTAGCGACTGTGGAAGTCGCTCCCTATCAAGAGACGAGACCCGTGGGGAAGTCGTTTGTGACGACTGCGGGCTGGTCTTAGAAGACAACGTTATCGACCAAGGCGCAGAATGGCGTGTCTTTTCCCCAGAACAAGGCGACCAGCGAGCCCGTACTGGTGCACCCATGACCGTGATGCTTCACGACAAGGGGTTGTCTACTGATATCGACTGGCAAAACAAGGATTACTCTGGAAAGACCATCAATTCAAGATACAGATCTCAATTCTACCGAATGCGTAAGTGGCAGAAGCGAAGCCGTGTGAGCAATGCAACAGAGCGTAACCTCGCAATGGCCCTTGCTGAACTCGACCGTATGGCGAGCCGATTGGAACTTCCGAAATCCGTGCGTGAAGCAGCAGCTGTCAACTACAAGAAAGCCGTTGACAAGCGTTTGATTCGCGGACGTTCGATTGAGGGTGTTGCAGCAGCATCCCTCTACGCTGCTTGCCGTCAATGTGGTGTTCCCCGAACACTGGATGAAATTGGCCAAGCGTCCCGAACAGGTCGCAAAGAGATTGGACGAACCTACCGATTCATGGTTCGTGAACTCAAAATGAAAATCATGCCAACCGGCCCAGAAGATTACATTTCGCGATTCTGCTCAGGTCTTGGTTTGGATGCCGATGTCGAAGCGAAAGCCTACGAACTCATCAAGGCCGCCCAGGAGAAGGAATTGACCAGCGGCCGTGGACCAACCGGTATCGCAGCATCCATCATTTACATTGCATCAGTATTGTGCGGCAAGCGCCGCACACAGCGTGAAGTTGCAGAAGTCGCAGGCGTGACTGAAGTGACCATCCGTAACCGATACAAGGAATTGATTCAAAACCTCAACATTGAGTTGGACATTTGAGAACACGTTTCGATAGCAAGCGTCTGCGGGTACGGTGAACAGCGTGAGCAAAAGCCGGACCAAGATTTCAGATACCGCATTCGAGCGCGTAGCTACGGGACTGATAGAAGCCTTGGAGCGGGGAACTGAAGCGTGGCCTCTGCCCGCGCCGCCCATGAATGACCCTGATTTCCCTCCAATTGCCCCTACCTCGCCACATACGTTATTCGAAGAAGGGCTCGGTATTCTCAGCATCGACCGAGGTATGTTTGACCGTCATCTCAACACGGTGGTCGACCTTATTGTCCCTCACAGAATGAATCTGAGCGATGACCCCTTTGAAGTCCACCAAAAATGGCTTTCTCGAAGAATGGATGAAGTTGCTCACAGGCTTCTTTTCCTCATCGCAACAGACTGGCTCGCTCAAGCCTTTGACCCACATGCTCCCAATACCGACCGATGGTGGCTTAGCATCGCACTGGTGAATGGCTTGGCCACAGTTCCATACGGCCAGCCCGTCCATCAAGGCTACCACTTGGTTGAATCCATTGCCTTAGCGGAACGCCCTGGCACCTGGCATACGCAACCCGATGCAGGCCCGCAACACATGGATTGGAACCCTCACGCAGTCGTTCCCAGAATGTCAACCGCAGTCATTGCTCACGAGCAGGGTGTTGAAGCAGCTCGTTGGTTGCTTGAACGCCTCGAGAACGGACCTCTTGACCGCCGCCTCCTCCTTATGGAATGGGTGCGTTTGTTGCTTGAGCGAAAAGGGCTCATCGACCCGCTGGGGCTCAAAGAAATCCTGATGCGTCGCGCCCTTGATACCGAAGGCGAAGTAGCCAACAAAGTTACGTTGTGCTTGGCCAAAACCATTGAAGCCGACCGCGATTTTGGTTACAAATTGGCGCAGCGTCTTCACGGGCGAGACGAAACGTTGGTTCAACGAGCCATGGCCGACGTCCTAACGCGTTTATTCCGCCGATTGGGATGGGATGCACTCCCCTTCCTCGACGACATGCTCAATTCCTCAGACGAAGGGGTTCTTGCAGCAGCAAGTGCCACAGTTGGCGACGTCAAATACCTCGACAAAGATCAGTGGGCCGACCGATTGAAGCAGTTGGTTGACCATCCGCTCCCCATTGTTCGGCGAAATCTCGTTCCAAATCTTCGTGAATACATCGATTATGACCCCGCCGATAAGCGTGGAGTTCTCATAGCGCTTTGGCGAGACGGCGATGAGGTGGTTCGAACTCGACTGCGCGAATTATTGCTTCGAATGGAAGAAGTCGCTTCCGACCATTTCGCACGCCAAGTCAAAGCATTGCACGACCTGGAAGCCGACCTTGAACCACTTTGGGGCCCTCTTGAAATCCGTCGCGCCGGTCGCGCGGAAGCCTGGAAGACCTGGCTCGCAGGTGATGGTGAGCAACCCACCTCATCGGCTCGTAGTGTGCATCAGTCCACGAAGGAAGCGCCAAGAGAATTGCCCAATCTTGATGACGCTCTCAACACACTGGATGAAGATTAGAGTCATTCTTCCTCAAGAAGTGGACCTTTCGTGATTGCCCAAACATACAATCCGTTCATGATCGCGAGAGTCCCGATGAGTGAAAGAATTAGTCCGGAAGGTACTGGAAACATATTGTCTGTATCAAAGAGGACGATGAGGCGAGTCGCCACCAAACATCCCAATCCGAAGATGACAACATTGAGCCAAGATGTCTGGGGACTCTTCCAAAGATTCACTGTCGGTGCAACGCCGAGTTTTCCGAAGGTCAATGAAAACCAGGACAAGTACAAACAAACGAACCCTGCCAATCCAAAAACGCCTCGGGAGAAGGATTCGGACGCCCAAGGTCCCGCTGGTGCTAGGTCGGTCAAGGTCTGACCTACCAAGAGAGTGCCCGCTACGGCGAGCAGAATGGGAGTGGATTTCCCTTCCATGGACTTCCGTAGATGCTCACGCTTGAAAGCCTGTGCCTTCTCAGCCCAACCATGGAGCACGTTCGTGACGCCATTCTGGTTGCGGCTGGATTAGGCACTCGTATGTTCCCCGTTAGTGCCCTTCAACCGAAAGAAACCCTCCCGCTCGTTGATGTCCCCCTTCTCACTCATTTGGTCATGGAAGCGAAGGCTGCGAACATAGAACGCCTTCATGTCGTTCTCTCACCCATCAAATCCTTGGATGGTTTTTTTGCGGACCAGTCGGCCCTTGCCGCCTATCGTGACGATATTGATGCAACGCTCTTCAACATCGCCGAAGGCCTTGAACTCCATACTCATATCCAACTTGAACCCAAAGGTGTCGGTAATGCCATTGAAGCTGCACTCGACGGAATCACAGGACCTATGCTCATCATGCTGGGAGACAATCTCCTGATGGATGTCCACGCCCCAACATCTGCCTATCAGCCATCAAATGCTTCTCGCTACTTGGTTGAGGCCTACCAAAAAACGGGTGAGCCGACGGTGGCGTTGATGGAAGTGGAACCCGAAGACGTCGTTCACTACGGCATCGTGGATTTGGACGGGACTCGTATTTCGAGTATTGTTGAGAAACCGACCCGCTCAGAGGCGCCTAGCCGGTTCGCCTTGTGCGGCCGCTATGTGTTTCCATCAACAACACAAGCGCTCCTACAAACGTACTCCTACGCTCTCCACGGCGACTTGCAAACCATCGCACTACAGGAACATTGGATGAACGAAGGTACACTTCACGGATTGGTCCTTCAGGACACTCAATGGTACGATTCAGGCTCACCGCTTTTGTGGTTGCAGGCACAGGTTGACCACGCTCTTCGTCGACCCGACATGTCATCGTCAATGCGAGCGTGGTTGCAGCGCCGACTCAACGATTAGCGCTGACCCGGTTTCCAAAATGAGAGGGGCTCAGGCAGTTCACCCTGAGCACATCGTAGAGCAATGTGGTCTGCACGTTCGTTCCATCGGTGTCCGCGGTGTGCCTTGACATGCGACCATGTCAACGGTCGTAATGCGGCCACTTCGGTCCAAAGCTCCTGAACGTGAGCGACAAGGGCTCGGTTCGCTTTGGCATTCCACAAGCCACTTGCAAGGTTTCCAGCATAGGTAGAATCTGCTCGAATCACGGCAGGTTCAACGCCTCCTTCAATGAGAAGCCAACGAAGTGCAGCAGCGAAACCGCTCAACTCTGCCGTGTTGTTCGAGCCGACCTCGGCTCCAATGAAACCGGATTCCGTAGGCGAGGTAATGACCATGCCAGTTTGTTCGTGCTGGAGTTCGCCTGAACCTTTACCCAGGCCGGTATCGCCAGTGATAACGACAAGGCCCCATGCTGCAGGAGTGTGTTCGTCCACGTTTTGATTCCCTAAACAGGACCCGTCAACATAGAGGCTCCAATACGGAGATGGAGCCAATGTGGTCACTCGCCAATCTCGGATTTGTATGCGGCTGCATCCATCAAGGCCGATACAGCATCGGGATTATCCAACGTCATTTTGACGATCCAACCCTCATCATAGGGAGATGTGTTCATGAGTTCAGGTGCGTCTTCGAGGTCCATGTTCACGCCCGTAATCGTTCCACTGAGGGGTGCGAAAATTGGAGAAGCGGATTTCACAGATTCAACCACAGCGAATTCGCCCATATCGTCTACAACATCACCTTCTTCTGGCAATTCAATGTAGACGATGTCGGTTAGCATTTCTTGTGCGTGGTCGGTGATGCCGATGGTGACAGTGTCGCCTTCTACTCGCATCCATTCGTGTTCTTTGGTGTAATACAATCCATCGGGGACTTCGCTCATGACCTCGCCTCAAAAGTTTGGAGGTGCAGGACGCTCATGAATCCACCGATTCGTTCTCAAAGAGGAGAGGTGCAAAACGGGCAGGTGCTCCAATCTGATTGTACGCTTTGCCCACAACGCTTGCATTGGGAGCCATGACCTCTCTCTTCGTCATTCATCACGACCGAGTCTTGAATGATGGTGTCGCCAACACTCCCGATGTAGACCGTGGTAGACGGGTCGATTTCCATTTGCAACTTCCCCGCCCGTGCGGCTTCGGGAAACATACCGAGGTCGTAGTAGGCCTTCGCTGCTCGAGCATACTCCTTCGCTTTCTCAAGTTGGCGTGCCTGGTTGATTTTGGCTTCCATTGTATGCGGGGCTGGCCCAGACGTTGGACCGTCTTCATGCGGTACGCGTAGTTTAGGTGCTTTTGTTTGAGTGCGCATGGCAATGGGGAGGATGAGAAACATCCCACAACTGCACATGAAAGCAGCATTGATTCCATTGCTAGGGTTCTCTGAGCCTGCGAGGAGAATCATTCCAAGTGAGACGGCCCAAAGTTTGAGCCACCAATCAGCAATTCGATTCATTCTTCTTCGCCTCTTGTGACTTCAGAGGTCAACACTTTGGCTTCAAGATGGGCCCATTTTGCATTAACATCCTCAGAGCGCTGAATTTCTTCGACTTCTTCTTTCACTCGCGTTGCCATGGCTTCATCTGATTCGTTTGAAAAGTACCGGGCCAGCGGTCCTTTCCCGCGAGAAAGGAACCACGCAGAGGCAAAACAGACAACTGCTAGGATTGAAAAGCCGTGAGCAAACGAAGGGTCAGCAAGACTTACCCGCTCGGCCTGAAGTGCGAATCCCACGCCCAGAGTGAGCCCGGTTGCAGTCCCATACAACAGGCGAGTCATCGCTATTGCAGGAGGGTGCATGGCTGGGCCACCTCGTCTTCACGGATGAAATAACCGATGGAGTCATTCCGCTCAGTAGGTTTCACGCATCAGCTTGTGAATCTTGTATGGCAGCAACGCTCTGTTCACTGGCGTGACTTCTAGAATGCGTCCATCGTCCCTTCGACGGATATCTTGGAGGAGTGGGTGGCGACTCTTTTTGTGCAGGGTCAACAAGGTAGGCATGTCGACTTCCAACGCACTACGCACTGCGTTGACAAAGGCTTCCGATTCAACGGAAAATTTACCGATTTCGTCGATGACGAGGACCTCGCAATTGTGCTGGGCATAATCGATAGCGGGAATTGCGACCCGATTCAATTCCTCAATATTGAGGCCGTAGCCGAGAACACGAAGTCGTGAATCGATGCTCTTGTGAGCAATGACTCCTTCTTCACCAGAGACCAAATCGATCACTTTGTAGCCCATGCGCTCTCCATTTTCAAGGAGGGGTTCAGTTCGTAGGCCACCGAGGATGGGGTTCTCTGTGGAACCGCCACGAAGCGTAATTTCTCGCGTCCGCTCGTCGGACAACATGTCAAGGACCTTTTCCATAACAGCGGATTTACCACTTCGGGGGAGGCCTGTAATACCTATTTTTGGATGAATGCCCATTTTTTTCATGCCCTCCGAAGAGCCCTACTATTCAATCTATGCAGATGTCCGATATAAAATATCGGTAAACGAACCCACATTTCGGAAAATTTCCCGCTTAATTCACCTGTTCAGCGAACGAGAGTACTGAAATTCGGAAACGATGGTGGCAATTCAACAGGTAGCATCTCTAATTCGTAATTATTGACGTTGTTATTGGCCGCCCAAGCGCGTGCCCACTCATCCAAATCTTGATTGTTCAGGAAGGAGCAAAGCCAAGCCAAACCCTCTTCGAAGTTATCGTGCTCTTCAACAAGGCGTGTTTGAATGTCTTGATGGAGTTCGATGTGGTTCACGCTGTTGCCCAAAACACTTCCTTCAGGAATGACAGCCCAGCGAAGACGTCGTTCTTGATGTGCGTTCACAATGGCCTGGCAAGCGAGACGCGGACCGAATTTAGGTTGATGGTCGCCGGTCCACATAGCAAGTTGACGTTCACTGGCCCGAGAGGGGATGTCCGTACGGAATGCAGGGTGGCGGATGAAGACGTTTCCTTCTTCATTTTCAGAGAAATGTACGCCACGAATGAAAGGGCGACTTCGCTTTCCTTTGACCCATGTTTCAATGTAACTTGCATGAGCAGTTTGGTCGATTTCACCAACACGAACGCGCACCTGGCGGCTGTTCGTTGTCAAGGGGTGCTGCTCGTCACTCAAGCGAGGCAACGTTGCCAGACGGTCAAGGACTTCAAGCGTGTATTTCCGTTCCACTCGATCTCTTGGGAGGCGTGGAACTGCCCAAGTATCTCTGGCCCATCCAACCCAACGGTCTTCTTTGAGCTCAAACACAGGTACGCGACTGGACAAGCCACCACCGTCGCGGCGCAGGTCAGAACGTGTGATTGGGCCGTGAATGTTGAGAGGTACATGTTCACCGTTTGCAGTGATGCCAAGGACTACAACACCTTGGGTCATGCCGGGGAAGAGAAGATTTGCTTCTTCAATGGCCCACACTTGGGTCCATCCGTGTTGCTTGACCAATAGTTCACGCAGTGGGTGTGAGGATTGCTCTCGAAGCAAACTGTCTGGAGCAACCAAGCGGAGGCGACCGCCTGGTGAGAGGATTTGCAAACTGCGTTCAATGAACAAGCGGTACAGATTGACGTTTCCTCGCATGGTTGAAAATCTCGGAGTATCGCCATCCATGATACCTCGCAACTTTTCGCCGAGCTCTTTACGCAAACGACTTCCGTCATCCATGCCTCGGAATCGGTCTTTGATTCGCAACCATGGGGGGTTGGTCAGGACGAGTTGTGGGGCTTGTTCCCAAGGCCACAGTCCTTGAAGAGCATCTCCCTGTAGGACGCCAAGTCCAAGAAGCGATTCCATCTCTTTGCGGGAAATCTTTCCTGGAGTTTCAGGCCCAAAACTCACCAGTTCATGGCGGATGGATTCAAGCAAAAGTCGAACTTTGGTACTCTCAACAACAAGTTCGTTGATGTCGAGCAACTGAATGTTGGAAAACAACCGGCGTGTGTCTTCTTTCTTCATTTCGGGGTCTGCTTCCTCGTGCGCGTCAGCGTGACGGCGGATAAGACGAGCGTGGAAGAGTCCACCACCGGCGGCAGTGTCAGCAACTGGAAGCGGAATGCCGCTCAGAGTTCGCAGCCCTTTTTCGACGGCAGCCTGTTCGGCTTGGTCGTCGACTTCATTGTCTTGGCTTGCCTTGGGAAGGTTGAGTTGTTCAACGTGTTGGCGGAAGCCTGGAGGGAGATTGCTCATGAGGAAATTGGACTGTTGAACGGGTTTCTTTGGGTTCACCAATGTTTCCCTCATTTCGGAGGCGATGACGGCGTCAGCAAGGCGCGGGGGTGTTGGATGAGCGCCGCGAGGAGAGCGGCCATCGGATTCAGCATCGTGCCGAGCGAGGAGATGGTCCAGGACATGGCCCGGATCGGTGAGGAGATTTGCAGGAAGGGTGGGCCAATCTTCGGGGAGAAGAGCCGCAATAGGTTGGAAGGATTTGAGGGACTGCTCCCATGTTTGGAGCCAGATGTCAATTTGTTGTTCGCGGTCAGCAAGACAGCGGTCTAAGCGTGCATACCATCCACTAACTCCGTTTTGCATCATCCCCACCAAACCGTCGGGACGGCTTTCTATCTTTGAATGTGACTCTTGGAGCGATGCTCCTTTGAAGGCGTTTTTCAGCCTAAAATCTCACGTTGGGCCGAGTACCATTTCCAACCATCCCCGACCCAATCGAGCAGTTCTGTAAGTTGCTTGGTTGAGACATCACCGGCCTTTGCAATGGTCTTGAGTGCGCGGATTTCTTTCTTATCGTAACTCCCATCAATGGCTGCGACCAAGGCTGCATCCCGCAAAATATACCGGATTAATTCTTGGTCTAAATCAGCAAGAGATTGTTCGAGCGCGATAGGTTGCTCGAAACCAGCGCGGATGGTGACCCGGGATGCGGGATGAATCATGCATCGACCCATCATGCCTTCAATCACAGCGATTTCTTCTCGTACGAGTTCTCCATCAGCCGCAGCGATGTTGACCAAAATCTCAGCATAGCGAAGTAATTCCTGGGGGGAACGATGGCCCAAACCATCGGGGAACATGACTCATTCCTCAAGATTGTCGAGGATATCATATCCCTCTTTCATCCATCGGTAACCCTTCACAGTCCACTGCAAGAGTTGGTCCACTGCATCTTCACGAAGACCAAGATGTTCTGAAATATCTTCGAGGGTGTCACGCTCATCTTCGTCGACATTCCCGTCTGCTGCTGCCATCATGACCGCGTCCCGAAGCGCCAAGCGGCCTGCTTCGCCAGATAGTTCTGAGAGACAGTCCTCTAAGGTTGGCGGATTTCTCAACGCATCTCGAATGAGTTCGCGTTGATCGGGTGAAAGTAGAGCAGTTCCAAGTCGCTGCTCAAACATCGCCATCTCATCGATGGTCAATTCATTGTCAATTCGGGCCATGTAAGCCAAAAGTCGGGCATAGGCAAAGCGTTCTTCTCGGGGCAGTTTGTGAACGGTATCCGGCAGCATGGGAGGTCAGCCGCGCTTCTTCCCAATGAACCCAACGGCTTGAAGCCCCATCAAGACCCCAATATTGAAGCCCACAAGCGAAAGCCGAGAGGCGTGGATACCACCTCAAATCCCGAGATTCTCATTTGGACCAACCGAGGATGCTCGGCTTGTGTTCAGGCCAAACAGTTCTTTGAACGTGAACGACTTCCTTACACAGAACGTCGATTGAAAGCTGACGGTACGGGGCACAGAGCCTTTGCCAAGGCTACTGGAGGTGCGAAGACAGTCCCTCAAATTTTCATTGGTGTGCATCACATTGGTGGGTATGATGACCTTCTTCAAGTGGCTAAGACCGGAGATTTGGACGTCATGCTCGGGCGTTCTGAGGCGAAAGCAACAGAGGGCTTCTTTAGTCGCATTTCGTCCCGCTTCAAACGAGGATAATCGTTCAAACAAGCCTTGATATTCCCGTGGCCGGCCTGACTATCTATGAAGGAAAGCACCAATGTCCTTGGTACCCCGCTTCAGACCTGTTCAAACGACCCCGTGACAGGATGGTACAGGGATGGCTGCTGTAATACAGACGACCAAGACCGAGGCTCACATACTGTCTGTGGTGTGATGAACGAAGCCTTCCTAAACTTTGCTCGGCAACAAGGAAATGACCTCATTACTCCGATGCCACAATACAATTTCCCCGGATTAAAGCCCGGTAACTCATGGTGCGTTTGCGCTCGCACCTGGTTGCAGGCGGTCAATGCAGGGGAAGCATGCCCCGTTGATTTAGAAGCGACCCATCAACGCGCCTTGGACATCATTCCGCTTGCTGTCCTTGAGACACATGCGATGTAGATTCGCCCTGGAATTGAAAGACGAACAACCTCATCGCCAACCAAATCAACAAACCCCACGCCAAGAGATTCAACAGACCCAACCATCGAAGGTTGGTTGGAAATGCTTCGGTCAGCATACCAATCGTGATGCTTGAACCAACGAGACTGAGCCCGTAAACGGGGAGGGCAGTTGGTAATGTCCAGCGCATTGATTTACGACCGTCAAAGGTGAAATGTCGGTGAACAAAATGAGCCATCACGCCAGATGACCCCCATGCGAAGCCCCAGAGGTAGCGAATATCTACCTCAGAGGCAAAAGCCAACAGAAGTTCCCACAGGAGAAAGAAGGCTAAACTGTTGAATCCACCGGCCAGCCCAAATCGCTGCAAACTTCCCCGTGGAGCCCATTTTGTGAGCCAATCGACCTCGTTGGCATCAGTCGTCATTGGTTACCACATCACTTGGTTTCCCAGTCAAAATTTCTCTCAAGCGCTGGTTATCGTTCTGCAGTGCATCCATCAAATCATACTTGACCCCGAGTTCCTCAGCAAGCGAAGCTAGAGCGCGACTGTCTTTGGGCAAACACTTGCCGCCAAAACCACGCTTAAGCCCAAAAATGGGGTCGAGATGAGACGGACCAATGGGTTGTGCTTGTTCGGCCGTGATAATGTCGCGAATGGTGTACCAGTCTTCGTCAAGTGCCTGACAGATGTCATAGAGTTGATTTGCAAAGGTCACTTTCATCGCATAGAAGGTATTTTTCGTATATTTTACCAATTCTGCCTGCGTTGGTGTGACGTGAAACAATTGTTCTGTTCGAAGAACACCTGCTTCTTGATGCTGTTGAAAAACGATCTGGGCAACCTCATCGTGATGGGTTCCCACGACGAGAATGTCTTGATTTGCGAAATCTTCCAGTCGTTGTCGTTCGACAAGAAACTCAGGTGAATATGCAATCCTCAAGTGAGGATATTGCTCATGATAGTGCTGTGTCGTTCCGGGAGCAACGGTACTTTTGATCACTGCAGTAAACCCTTCTGGGAGGTCATTGAGAACGCTCTCAACGATACGTGTGTCGCATGCTCCTGAATTGGGAAGTGGTGGTGTGGGTACGGCGATGTATGCGAAGTCCACGTTACTCGTGACATCGGTGAGTTGGGTGTCGCGTGCAGGGTCGTGGACAAAGAGTTCGTGAGCGTCCTTGAAGCAATGCTCAATTGCACCTCCGACCATTCCCGCTCCAATGATTCCAATCTTCATCCCACGTTCACCTCAATTTCGGTAGGGGTTTGGATCCAATTTCCCATCCTTAGCCATGTTCGATGCCTGCAAGAGTGCGTCGGGCGTTCCACAATCCACCCATGTTTCCGCTCCGATCGACATGAGCCTCGCCTCGCCGTTTTGGACGTACATTCGATTGATATCGGAGATTGAAAAATTACTCCCGTTTTTTTCTTTGGCTTCCTCTAAGAACGACCAAAAACGTTCGTCGTAAAGGTAAATGCCACCAATGGCAAGGTTTGATGGTGGATTGGCTGGTTTTTCAACGATATCAACGATCTCATGTTCCGCATTGAGGACTCCAACGCCAAAGGACTCAGGATGCTCTTCTTCGCGTGCAAGGAGTACACATCCTGGGGGCGTGGGACTGCTTGCGAATTGGTCAACGGTTTCTTTGAGTTCAAGCGTGGTGATGTTGTCGGAGAAATAGACCAACAGCCGCGTATGTTCATTGTAGGGTTTGGCCAATTCGAGCGCATGTGCAACCCCCATCGGCTCTTCTTCGATGACGTAGTGTATTCGCTCTCCAGGCAATCCTTGTCCCACATGACGACTGATTTGTCCGATAAATTGGTTCGAGATGATGGTGATGTCTTTGATACCTGCTCTGCGTAATGTGCCCAATGCATAGTCGATAACAGGGCGGTCGTGCAAGGGCAACATCGTTTTCTGGACGTAGGCAGTAAATGGATGAAGTCGAGAGCCATGCCCTCCTGCTACGAGGATTGCTTTGACTTCCATGACACGGGCAGGTAGGGGTTCAATATTGAAACTGCCCATCTATTTACACGGGTTCATCCTGTTCCATCAATTCCGCAACAGCGCCATCCTTTGCATTCTTCTCGAACCAGTCTGTTTTGACCAAATCGCCCAACCGGTCAACGCCAGCCTCAATCATGTCAATATCGGCTTGTTCAGATGCTTCCCAGCGTTCTTGTGCACGGGCCGCATAGGATTTGTTAGCCTCTTCAAGAAGTGCCTCAGCAGTCCCTAACGGCCCTTCTAAGCCGTCATAATCATGTTCGTGAGCAGATGGGTCTTGGCGTTTTGAGGCAGGTTCAAAATCGCTCTTTTCGTTCCCAAAAGCAGGTCCCTTTGCGTCAGTCCCCCGGGTTCGGCGGTAGTCTGCATTGACGTGTTCGCTTGACATGGCATTGTTAGCAAATACATCAAGAATGAGGTCTCGTCGCTCCTCTGTCAAATCCAACTGACCTACATCCTCCCATGAGAGTTCCAGTGTGTCAAGGAGTGCGTTCAAGCGCACCTCCATTGATTGCTGGCTTCGTAGTGAGCCAACGAGAACGAAGTACAAGAGAATCAGTGTACCCAAAATCACCGGCCACAGCAGAGAGAGCACCGCTCTGACATCTTGAGTCTGAAGATACGCCGCAAGCATGAGAAGATCAACAAAGATGATGAAACTCCATATCAGCAATAAATTCCGTTTACGCCGAGCATCTTCAGCAGAAAAAAAGTGCTGAATCAAATCGTATTCGGCCCTGGCCACACTCTCACCTAGCCTTGACTGATCTTGCGTATTTTCTCAATTGCCTCTTCGGTGAGTTCCGTTTCAGTGTCCCATCCGAGGTCCTTGAGCCCGTTGGCGCGACTTGCATCGATAATGACTCCCATTCGTTCAGCAGCAAATTGCAAAAGAAGCCCGAAGACCAAAAGGGCGGCTAGCCCAAATTCCCACCGAGTGAGGTAGAAAATGGCGCCAGCCAGCAGAAGAGAAACAACTCCTCCGATGATAATCCTCTGTGGGATAAGGGCTGCTGTCTTTTCAGCATCAAGAACGCGTTGAGCAGCCTCCCGCTTTGTCGCACTCGCCATGATGGTCGGAAAGGCTTCACTATGGTGAAGATGCCGCTTGCCGGCTTAACCATTCATTGAGTTCTTTGAATTGTTCCTGGTGTTGGTGCGCTGCTGAATTATTCTCCTGCACCAGGACGCTGTCAGTCATGGTTACATTGGCACGCGGTTGTTGGATCATGTGTTGGAGAAGGTCACTCATNGCCTGTTGCATTTTAGCGGTTTGATTGACTTGAACATCGAGCATTCGCTCCATACTGCTGAGCACCACGTCACTGCGCTCATGGCGAACTTCAAGCGCATTTGAAGCAGCGGTCATTGCCTCTTCTTGCCGTTTGAGTAACTCTCTTGCAGCGGGGCTTCCAACGGCATCACGTCGATGAATCTCCTCAATGGCACTGTTTAATTCGACGTGTCGACGAGTGAGGGCGCGTTCTAACTCCTCAATATGGGTGTTCGCATCTCGTAGATGAAGGGTCACCTCTCTCCCATGCCGTCGCATTTCAGTTAATTCTGCGCTGTGTTGTGCTGATTCCGAGAGGAAGGCAGCAATAACAGCAATGCCGAGGGCCATTTCTGGATGGACCAAGAAGGCTGTAGCCGTGAACCAAGCGATACTTCCCATGATGATAGATCTGAGTATTCCCATGTTTAGTTATTACAACGCCGCTTACTAAAGAAGGTCT
>QQSD01000088.1 GCA_003602485.1 Candidatus Poseidoniales archaeon
AAAAATGGTGGGCCCGCCCGGATTTGAACCGGGGTCTGACGGCCCCCAGCCGCCAAGTATAGGCCAAGCTAACCCACGGGCCCGAGTGTAGACTCAGTTGCGTGCAGCACTGAACGGAGCGATCTCTTCAATGAGGTCGAGGTGTCCAACGTACATTCGACGGCAACAATAGCGCTTCAAGCCCACGGAGTCGAGGGCCTCAGCGTCAGTTTTACCATCCGCCAACAATTGCTTGAAATCTTCCCACTTGTGGGCGACAACGCCGCCGCAACTGAAACATCGTACTGGAATAATCATCATCTCACCTCATCGATAGGACTTCTGCTTCTTACGACGAGCACCACGTCCAAGTTGGTGCTTTGGTTCCTTACGTCGTGGATCGTTGACCAAAAGACTTCGGTCAAAGCGAAGGTATTCATCACGAAGTTCCTCATCAACGCCTTCTGCTCCACCGTTGTAGTGGACCAAGCCACGTGCGATGGCGGTACGGATAGCATCGGTTTGACCCATAATTCCTCCACCGGTGGTGGTTACGTAAATGTCAACTTTGGCCAGACGGTTCATGGCGTCGGCGATGATCAATGGCTCCATTGACTTGCGGCGAGCAAGAGATGGTTGCATGATTTCAATAGGCTCGGAATTCACACGGACGCGGCCTTTACCAGCCTTCACTGATGCACGGGCAACAGCCGTCTTTCGCTTTCCTGACATTTCTACTGACTTCTTCTTACGGGCCATCATTGGTCACCTCCATTCCAGCGGTGGGCGGGTGCACCCAGATCTGCGCTGATGTCACCCAACAGAATGAATCGGTCGGGCAAAGCACGTCGGAACTTGCTGTCATCACCGTGCTCGTGACCTTCAGGAAGGTCACCAGATAGATGGTTCGGGCATCCGATTTCAACTCGAAGGTTGCGAAGTGCTCGGCGTCCACTGCTCTTCTTTTGGTAAGGCAGCATACCTCGGACTGCTCGCTTGAGGATCATATCGGGCATACGAGGGTAGAACGGTCCTTTACGGGCGTGGTTCAACTCGTACTTCTTGTGATAGATGTTCAAGACGGAGCGAGGACGGCCGGAAACAACGGCTCGTTCTGCGTTGACGATAATCACTTTGTCATCTCGTCCTTCACGAGCAGCCTTGAGAAGGATGTCCGCTGAAGCGGATGCAAGGCGACCCATAATGAGGCCGTCGGCATCAAACACGTAGGTTGTTGCATCAGCCAAGGATAACAACTCCTGTTCCGGTTGGGTTTTCGTTCATCAGCTCGCCGTAGGTGATAAATCGACCTCCAGCGGCTTCTATTTTCTCACGGGCACCGTTGCTCACGCTGTAGGCGGCGATAGTGTGACCGTTGGTCAACTCACCTGAGCCGAGCAGCTTGCCTGGTACGAGGACGGTTGAGCCCTCGGGGGCATAGCGGCTTACACGGCTGAGGTTGGGTTGGGCCCAATTCTTACGGCTCTTTGAGAGTCGCAAGGCCACATCTCGCCAAACAGCTACTCCGGTGTCGCGAGACTGGGCTTTCAACAGGTTGATCATGTCAACCAGTTGGGCGTTTGTCTTACGTTCTGGGTTACTCATTTGACTCCCTCGATGCTTTGAAGCAACTTGCCGACCGTCCATCCCGTTATGAATCCACCGACGCGCTCAGGACATTCAACGCGACGCTGTGCAGCGTTTCCCTGCTGAATTTTCAACGATCGAAGAAGGCTTCAATCAAGGATAATATCGCCCTTGGCATCGAGGAGTTCAATCATGAGTCCGGCTGCGCGAGCCTGGATGATAATTTCGTCGTGGAGTGTGTCTGAAAAATCGTCAAGAGCTCCCAGTGCCGTGATTCCTGCAACGTCGGTCAAGCGATCAATGAGGTGGTTAAGTACGCAACTAACACCGTATGCTTGGCCTGCACGGAAGGCGTGATCGGGTCCGCCAACTTCTGGGTCTTCTGCTTTCATTCGTAGCATAACGGTCTGAGAGTAAGCGACCAACGCGCCGTAGATGGACTCGATAATCTGAGCCGCCTCAAGGTCTCCAAGTAACATCTGAGACTGTGCAAGTGCCGCTCGAACCGCTGATTCGTAGAGTCCGTGTGCACCGATGGTGTCAGTTGTTTCAATCTGCATGGCTTGGTCAATGATAGACTTCCAGTCGTCCATGAACCGACACAGGGCATCCACCCTTTGAAGGTTAGGCCATCCAAGGCTTACGCCCACAGCATCATCCCGCAAAGGGGGGCTTGGCTTCAAATCTTGAAGTCGCTGCCTTCGCCTTCAACGATTCCGGCTTGGCGCACCGTTCCATCAGCGTCAACGAATTGCCCGGCCTTGGTCTGGTTCTCGTAAAGGCTGGCTATGTCAACACGCTTCACCGTTGCCTCTTCACCCAGTGACATTGTCAATGAATTAGTGATGGCGTTCAAGGTTTGAATCGCACGGTCGCGGTGTGTTGCGTCGATGGTGTGCTCGGAATAACGGGCTTCTTCAAAGATTGAGAGGAAGTTGTCCAATTGATCTGTTGGCACCATGTTGAATGCTGAACGTACCGCAGCTTCGAATTCACGAGCTGTCTCGTAGACCTTCTTCATGAATCCGTATTTCTTGAAGTGCTTGACTAAACTCTTGTAGCAGTCGAAGATAGCAGCGATGTATTCGTTGCTGGCTTCTAATTGCATCATTGCATCGGTCAAGATACCACGCAAGGCTTGCACCTGACGACGTTCTTGAACACGCTGATAGTAGATGGCTCCAGCGATGAGCAATGCCATCACGACGATAGCAAGGCCAAGCAGGTTCCCTGGTGAGAGGAGACCGCCATCGGAGGATAGTGCATCTGCTTTCTTGTAAGACACTTCGTGAGTGATGTTATCCTGAGATGCCGAAAACAAGGTTGAACCAGGGTAGAAGGCGGTAATGCGCCACAAACCAGAACATGGTTGGCCGTCACAACTCTTTCCATCGAAGGCCCACTCGAACGAAGCAATACCTTGCTCGTTGGTGCGGCTCTTGTTGTTGAGGTCTGAAACCACCCATTCGCCGGTTGCATCGTCAAAGTATTGGTACGAGAAGATCACTTCTTCGTTCTCAACAGCCAAGTCAAGACGGTCTCGCAGTAAAGCGATTTCACCGTAGACTCGGTCGCCTTCGTCAACACCGTTAGCGCCAGAGTTACTCCACGTTTGCTTCACTTGCAGGTCGATACGTGATCGCACAAGAATTTCTATATCCATGGCCGAACCGTTGAGGGCGTTAGAATTGTCCTTGTCACATCCACCAGGTACGTTACGGTCTGGTTCAAAGGCGACACGGAGGGTTCGGAAACCTTCCAACTTACCACCGGTTGTCTCTACGCCTCGCAAGGTTGGGTTCTGAGTTGGGTCTCCACTGAACCATTCAACTGTTCCATCGATATCGCTGGTGCGAATGGTCGCAAGCGGACGGATGTTCTCGTCAGGGTCCAAGTAGAGGTTCAAACACTTGCCGCCAACGGACTGGCCGTTGGACTGAGCGAGGAATGCATCAACGTGGAAGGATTCCTTCAGGTACAATACAGGGTATCGTGAACCGTTCTGAGCAACCCACTGGTCAACGCTGGACTTGAACGGTCCAACTTCTGTGATTTGAAGCGTCGAGTTCGAGAACACGTCAAATTCTGTTTGAACCGTCTTGTTCTCGTAACGGTAGGCATCGTTGTTGTCGTATGCTGAATATGTAACTGTCACTTTCGCCTTTCCAGCCATCACGTCAGAGAGCGGGCATCCGATAGAGAAGAATCCGTCCATGTCGGTCATTCCAGACTGGCATGCAACCGGTCCTGTTTGGCCGTTGACCATTTCGTAGTTAACGCGGATGTTACGGTCCGTGAGGTTGACTCCCAACTCATCGCTGAGTTGCCCGGTTACAACCATTGGCTTCGGTACGACTTCTCCCGTCATCGGGTCGATTTCGCTCGTGTAAACGATTTGGTCATCAACGGTCATGACCGTCCGGCCAATGAGGTTGAATCCGTTGGC
>QQSD01000089.1:0-21316 GCA_003602485.1 Candidatus Poseidoniales archaeon
GAACCATTACTGACGTCAAGGGACCATTGGTCTTTTTGAACAAAACTGAACCTGTTGCCTTTGGTGAAATCGTAACACTCCGCCTCGCAAATGGCGACATCAAAAACGGACAAGTGCTCGACACTTCCGATGATTTGGTGATCGTCCAAGTGTTTGAAGGAACTGCAAAAATCAACCGTGAAACCGGTGTCACCTTCATGGGCGATGTTTTCAAACTCCCCGTAAGTACCGACCTTGTCGGACGAATTCTCGATGGTGCAGGACGCCCTCGAGACGGTGGACCTGAAATTGTTGCAGACGAGAAAGCAGACATCATCGGTGCTGCTATCAACCCCTACAGCCGACAGAGCCCGAATGATTTCATTCAAACAGGGGTCTCTGCCATTGACCTCTGTACGAGTCTTGTTCGTGGACAGAAGTTGCCGATCTTCTCGGCATCAGGTCTACCACACAACGATATTGCTTTGCAAATCGCTCGTCAAGCCAAACTCAAGGATTCAGATGAAGAATTTATTGTGGTCTTCTGTGCAATGGGAATCACTGCTGAAGAATACAACTTCTTCCGTTCTGATTTGGAACGAACTGGTGCGCTTGAGAACGCTGTATTGTTCGTCAACCTTGCGGATGACCCTGCCGTTGAGCGAATCATTACACCCCGTCTTGCCCTCACTGCAGCTGAGTACCTTGCTTTCGAGAAGGACTACCACGTTCTGGTCATCTACACAGACATGACCAACTATTGCGATGCACTGCGTCAAATCGGTGCAGCTCGTGAAGAAGTTCCCGGCCGTCGTGGTTACCCCGGTTACATGTACACCGACTTGGCCATGCTCTACGAGCGTGCAGGTATCGTGAAAGGGAAGAAGGGTTCAATCACACAATTCCCAATTTTGACCATGCCTGGTGACGATATCACTCACCCAATCCCGGATTTATCTGGTTACATCACTGAAGGTCAAATTGTGATTTCCCGTGAACTGCACCAACAAGGTATCTATCCGCCAATCAACGTTCTACCATCTCTCTCCCGACTGATGGGTTCCTGTATTGGAGAGAAAACCACACGAGAAGACCACAAATCAGTTTCCGACCAGATGTACGCTGCGTACGCGCAAGGGCGTGAACTCCGAGGACTGGTCGCCATCGTTGGTGAAGATGCACTCAACGAGCGTGACAAGCAATTGCTTGACTTTTCGGGTGTCTTCGAAGACAAGTTCCTTCGCCAAACACGTGACGAAGACCGTTCAATTGAGGAAACCCTCGATTTGTGTTGGACTTTGATGTCATCAATCGATACCAAATATCTCGTTCGTCTTGACCAAAAGTGGATTGAAAAGTACCACCCTGACAACCGCGAGTGAACAACAACGGTGAACAAAGAACGAGGTGAGATCGATGGCATTGGACATTAAACCAACCCGCAGCGAACTCATCAAGCTCAAGGGCCGGATCAAGCAAACCAAGAACGGTTACAAACTTCTGAAAATGAAGCGTGATGGATTGTTCCACGAATTCAGGCAACTCCTCGCAGAAATGATTGAAGCGAAGCGAGATTTAACCGCAGCCTACGCTCTGGCTAAGACACGCATCGACCTTGCCAATGCCATTGAAGGTGGTTTGGCAGTTCGTGCTGCCGCTATTGCCAATTCAGCACATCCTGAAGTTGAAGTTGAACGGCGCAACATCATGGGTGTGGTCGTTCCTAGCGTTACTGGAACCAATCTCAAGTCAACATTTGCTGAGCGAGGTATCGGATTTATCGGTTCTTCACCCTATATTGATGAGGCAAGCGATTCCTTTAGTGAATTGATTGAAAAGATCGTGACCGCTTCTGAAATGGAAGCTACCTTGAAGCGTCTTCTTGCTGAAATTGAAGCCACAAAACGACGTGTCAACGCTTTGGAGTTCAAGGTGATTCCAGAACTTGAAGAAGCGAAGGTCTTCATCCAACTTCGTCTTGAAGAAATGGAGCGAGAAGAGACCTTCCGCTTGAAGCGATTCAAGAATAAGTGAGCTTTTCCTCAACGAGGGATTCATGGGGGATGGGCCTCACCGGTTTGATAAGGGGGGCAGATGAATGGACGAGTCTCTCACCGAGGAAGATTCCCTACCGCACCACAAGCGTGCTTGGTCTCAGCATGATTTGCTCGAATCCATCCTTTCAACCTACGTTCATATCCTGAGTGATAACGGCGGAAGATGGCCCTCATGGTGTGTAATGCCCATGGATGGGGATGACATTCACGAGGAATTGAGTGGCATCAACCAACACCTTGAGCGATTGGGTTGGATGACGAAATTAACCCGCGACGAGGAGTGGGTGTTGACCGTTTTCCCAGCTCCAGAACGTCAATTCCCTCGCTTGAACAATGTCTTTCTGTTCTGGATGCTCTCTGTCTTGACACTCACTCTCGCTGGTGATGTCTGGATGCGTTCAGTCCGCCCCGAGGGCGGATGGTTTCATTCATCTTCATTCGTTGACGCTCTTGTCGGCTATACCTTGCCAATCGTCGCAGTATTGCTTTTGGCTTCTTTTATCCAACGGCGCATCGCTCGTCGATTTGGCGTTCGAAGTGGACATATCATGCCTGTTCCAGACTTCACCATAGCGCTTTACGCCCTCGGGCTCTTCCCCGCAGAATGGCTTTTTTGGCCGTTTGGAATCCTCCTTATCCCTACCATGCCACGAATGGATGCCCGTCCGTGGCCAAATAGAGCCGCATTGGGCCATACTGCACTTTCAGTTCCGCTCGTCCTCGCAGGAGCGGGGATCATTCTGTTGATGCTGGGCATTGGCCTCACGCCAGAATACCTCGAATCAACAACGATGCCACTGATTACGGTTTCACCCGTGTTCTTGAGTCTCATTGCTACAGAATTCATCGCTGATGATGCCATGATTCGCATGGCATGGGCTCACCCGTGGGTGCATGCGGGTGGAATGCTCATTCTCTTCTCGTGGATTTCTCTTTTGCCGATTCCAACCTTCCCAGGAGGCCGCCTGCTGATTGCGAGAATGGGCCTTCTTGACGCAAGAAGTTCAAGCACCCAAAGCCTTCTCTTTGTGACCATTCTCCTTTTCGCCTATTTGTTCGATGTCTTTGGTGGATTCTCTTTGTGGTATCTTGTGCTGGCTCTCTTGTTACCGCTCCTCTTCTTTTTCGGCAACGACATCCGTATTCCACTCATCTTGGATGAGACCTCGGGTTTGAGCGAAGATGACCATCGAAAAATGGGCATGCTCTTGCTCATCACCTTCCTCTTTTTACTGCCAGCACAACAACCCGTTCTTCACGATGAATCATGGGATACTGAAATGACCTACACCCTTCTCTCACCTGAATTAGCAGTATTTGATGAGAACATGACCTGGGCCTCACACAATGAAATTCGCATCACAAACCCCTCATCCTTGCGGCAACCCTACGCCATTCATGCTCTCTTCGAACAACAGCGAACTAACTGGGAAGTCGAATGGGATTGTGATGGTGAGTCGACCCGCCAATTCAATGGCTTTGGATGCGGGTCTGACCTCTTGCCTCAACGAACAGCCGTCTTCTGGGTGAATCTAACCTGGACTGGCGTGATAGCGCCAACGGCAGCTAATTTCTCATACGTTCTTGAAATGAATGATGACTACTATATCGAACCCATGCAGGTACGCCCAGCCCTCGAAGTCGTACCGTCTGAGACCTGGTATGATCTTCAATCCGGAGATGCAATCTTGCGTTGCGTTGACCTTTATGGTGAGATCATCCAATCCGATGCACTCAACATAAGCGTCATGGCATCTCAACTTCAAGGGCTTCAAACATCACTTGTTCAGATTGATGGACACGTTGGTATGAACGCCTCGTTCACAGAAGCTCCTGATATCTTCTGCCTTCGCGGCCTTGACCCACTTGTCTTTGAGCCGAGTATGGCCACCATCCACATCAACAACGATACCTTTGAGCCGTTGCTGCCCACTCACGGACCCCGAGTCGCCTATGTTCCTGAAGACGGTTGGGTTATCACTTCCAATGAGTCACAGTCATGGGGGGCTCTCTTGAGCGAGGGTGGGGTATTGTTGGAAAATGAAGTCTTCTGTCCAATCAATGCAAGTGTAAGTCCACCCGCTCGACCTTCTGAGGGAGCTTGGGTATGGGACACGAGCATCCGCTCAATAGGCTCACTTCCAATCATTGATGGTGATTTAAACTTGACACTCCTCGTAGAGAATGGAGCCAACCTCACGGTGTGTAGCGACGCATTCTCCCCCTATTCTCGATTGAATTTCACTGTCATGGAAGGGCCAGAACTTCTTGTGACTTGGATGAACTCAACGACTCGGTTTTGGACCACGCCTTGGGCGATTGCCTATGAAGGGACGTTCCTCAATGCAGGTATGGATTCAATCACTTTCCACAATCCAACCAACGAATCAATACCCTTCCGTTTGGCGAGAGAAGGTGGATTTGGAGATGACTGGACGCATGACTGGGACGGCTCATCACTATCACCAGGCAGTACCTCTCTGACCCTTTCACCGCCTCAAGAACCGCTAGCAACGATGTGGGTGACCTATGATGCAGGCACGGTGGTTCTCCATCTGGCGAGTTATCCGTGAGGAATTCCAATGCGTATTTCCATTCTTGGAATCGGTTCTATCGGAACTCTTCTCGGGGCCTCTTTGGCACAAACTGACCATGAAATACATCTTCATGGAAGAGGTGAACGTGGCGCTCAAGTCCTTCTTGAAGGGCTGCAAGTTGATGGATTCAATATTGGCTCATATCCCGCAGAACGCTTTCTACATTCGGTTGAAGAATTACCACTTCCTGAGGAACTTGCAGGTGCCTCAGATATTGTCATAATTACTTGCAAGGCCTATGATGTGGTCTCGCTTGCCCCACTCGCAGAAACCTTGCTTAAAGAAACGGGTGTTGCATTTGCAGTTTCAAACGGACTTGGCCACGTTCAAACGCTCGCTCAACACATCGGCCAACAGCGAACGCTCGCGGCTACCACGACCCATGGAGCCTACAGGGAAGGTGACGGTACCGTACGTTGGGCTGGGAAAGGCGAGCTCCACCTTGCTTCAACACCCTTTGGACCTTCACCAGTTTCACTGGAGCGTCTCGTCCAAATCCTTGATGCAGCAGGCCTTTCACCTAAGTTGAGGGAAGATGCAGCAGGAATGATTTGGGACAAAGTCATGCTGAATCTTTCCATCAACCCACTGGCAGCTTTAGCCGGCGTGAAGAACGGAGCATTGCTTTCTCCAGGATTGTTCGATGCTTGTATGTCCATTTACCGTGAGGCTGCCAAAGTAGCACGATTGGAACGGATCACTGTCGTTGATGAAGTAGGCTTTGAGCATCATCTCCGACAGGTCCTTGAAGCCACGAGTGAAAATTCATGCAGCATGCTCCAGGATATCAAGCGAGGAAAGGCAACGGAAATTGCCTCCTTGAACCAAGCGATTGTCCGCTTAGCAGAAGGTCACGGGCTTGAGGTGCCAGTGAATCAACTCATGACCTCGCTTATTCTTGCTTGTCATCCTTGATAAGGTCGATATTGTAGTGCAATCCAGCATTGGATTTTTGCGTCAGCGCATCATCAATGACCAGACTTCCTATGAGTGCGAGATTCCGTAATTCAACAATCTCCCGAGCAGGTCGAGATGCTCTCCAGATGAGGTCAATTTCTTGGTCAAAGAGTGACAACCGACGTTTTGCCCGTTTGAGGCGTTGATTGGTACGAACAATACCCACTTCTTGCGACATGGTATTGACCAAGCTCGTGCGGTCGTGTACCACCGTAGCGTGTTCTACAAGATTGGTTGTTCCATCCGCTCGCCACGTTGGGTGTGTGCCTCGATAGGCTTTGGGAGGTGACTGAATGAGATGTGTGGCCACTCGGTGCGCATAAACAACCGCCTCTAGCAAACTATTCGATGCGAGTCGGTTGGCTCCATGCATGCCAGTACGGGCCACTTCGCCAATTGCGTAGAGATGGGGCATGTTTTCTTCTAAATCGCGCACATAGGCTCGCCCGATAGCGTCTACCCGTATTCCGCCTACCATGTAATGGGCGGCGGGTACAACTGGAATCGGGTCTCTTCCAAGTTTCAAACCCTCCACCGCCAAACGTTTGGTAATGGTTGGGAAATTATCCTGAAGCAATTGAGCATCGAGATGCGAGGTGACAAGGTAAACGTGAGCCTGAGCGTTTTTCTTGAGTTGCTGGTCAATCGCTCTTGCAACAATATCTCGCGTGGCCATGGAGCCATGGGGTGAATGCGCATAGGTGAAGGAATATCCTTCTGGAGAGGGTGCTTCAGCTCCAGTGTTCTCAGCCACCAGGCAGGCTTGGTTCCATTCCTCCAAGCCTTGGTGGTCAAGTAAAACTGCACCTTTGCCCCGCAAAGCTTCACTGATGAGAAATGGACGAGCATGTGACGAATGCAAGGCGGTGGGATGGAATTGAATATATGCTAAATCTTTGACGCAAGCCCCCGCTCTATAGGCCATGGCCAAACCATCGCCAGTGGCTACAGATGGGTTCGTTGTTTGTTTCCACAATCTTCCAACGCCGCCAGTTGCAAGGACGATTGCATCAGCTTCGAGGGTCAGGACTTCTTGGCTAACTTGATCAAGGCACCATACGCCGGCAATCCCCTTTTTTGGTTGGCCATGCACCCGTTGAATCAGGTCAATGGCCAAGGTGTTGGGGCGCAGATTGATCATTGAATGGGCCTCAGCATACGCCGAAAGTGCACGCTCAATTTCCTTCCCCGTAGCGTCTTTTGCATGAAGTATGCGTGGTGTCGAATGGCCGCCTTCTTTAGCCAGGGAAAATGTGCCATCATTCTCCTTTTCAAATTCAACTCCAATCCGAATCAAATCTCGGATTCGCTCACCTGCATCCGATATAATGGCTCGAACGGTGGCTTCATCACAATGGCCATCGCCAGAGGCAAGGGTGTCCTGTACGTGGGCTTCCATTTCGTCTGCATTGGTTTTATCCAATATGGCAGCAATTCCTCCCTGAGCCCAGTTTGTTGAGGAATCCTTGGTTCGTTGTTTGGTGACAACCGTGACTCGATGGCCAGCATCAGCAAGTGTGCCTGCTGCAAAAAGTCCGGCAATTCCGCTGCCGATGATGACGATGTGGGCCATGCCAAAACCTCGGGATGTTTTCCCCTCAACCTCATCCTTCTTCATGCTGATGGCTGATTCAAGGGTTCGCAGTTTCGCGATATCACTATGAAGTCCATTCCTTTGGTAAGGTTGGGGCGAGCGATGCGTAGAATCCTAGGGACCGTTGTCGGTGGAGCCATCGTCATCTTCGTTCTTGCGAATGTCCAATTCGGTGCCGTAGCTCCAATGGCGGTCAACGGGGCAGAAGGTTACAAACTCGATGTCATGATGATGGCGGACCCTGCCTGCGGATTTGAGACGATTGAAAATGACTTGGAGACCATGAATACTTCCTTCTGCCTTGGTGAACAAGGCGAATGGTCTGGGGCAGACCTATTGATGCTCGCTGAAGGTTTGGTCATCCTACTTGCTGGACGCCTGGAATTGCCCCAGAATAAAGCCTGGGCCAAACGTTTGCGTAAGGCTGGTTTCGTTGTTGGTTGCATGTTCTTTTCGCTGGCAATTCTCGACCGATTAGGCTTCCTCCCCTCTTCTGCCTCATCTGACTCGCTAGCGGATTTCTTCCCAATTGATGTATCGCCGTGGATTGTGCAAATTTCCTTCGCAGCCTTTGGCGCATTCCTCATGCGAGGTCCGAAATATTGGGAAGCAGAGGCAGTTGTTCAAACGCGAGATAAATTAGAACGAAGGCGGGAAAAAGCTGGGAAATTCCGAGGATCATTCAGCAAAGAGAAGCATGACGAGAAAGCATTGGACCGTGTTGAACGGTCTCGCTTCCTTCAACGCGATAAAAACCTCGCAATGAAACGTCGGCGAAGCAAACTTCTCGTGATGGCAACCTGCCCTTATTGCCAAGGCGCAGGGTGTAAGAAATGCAATCAATTAGGGGTCTTTTGAACTCTCTTCGGCTTCTCTCACAGGGGTCTCAAAACCGCGTGACTGAGCCGTGATTATTCGCATTGTTTAAATCCTGTAAGAAACGGGTGTAGGGAATAAGGTAGGGAATTGTTTCCCTCCTGAGAGGGATAGGGATGTATCTAAAATCACTTGAAGTGAATAATTTCAAATCGTTCAAGGGCGAAGTCACCGTCCCTCTCGACCGTGGCTTTACGGCAATTACGGGCCCCAATGGTTCAGGAAAATCGAATTGTGGGGATGCAATTCAATTTGTCCTTGGGCCCAAGTCCAACCGGGTCATTCGTGCTCAAAATTCAGCAGATCTCATCTTCAATGGAGGAAAGAACTCGAAGCCTGCACGTGACTGCAGTGTTACGCTTGTTTTCGCCAACCCCATCATGGGTAACGGTCGCCGCCGACTGCCTTTGGACAAAGAAGAGATTCGCATGTCTCGACGCATCCGCCTTACAGCATCCAACAAACCTGTGACAACCTATCAACTCAATGGAGAGGACAGCACTCAGAAGGTGTTCCACCGTCTCCTTGGGGCTGCAAATGCTCGCCCGGATGGATACAATATCGTTCTGCAAGGTGACGTGACCAGTTTGGCAAAAATGACTGCCAACGAACGGCGCAAGGTCCTCGATAATGTTGCAGGAGTCACCTCCTATGACGATGAAATTCGCAAAGCCACCAAGCAAAAGGAAATGGTTGAGACCTATCTTGAACGCATTGGTTTGTTAGAGAAGGAACAACTTGACCGTCTTGCAACGCTGGAGAAGGAGAAGGTCGTGGCACAAAAGGCCAAGGATGTAGCCGATGAAATTCAACGAACGAACACGCTCCTCCTCCAATCGAGATATGCCAGCATGAAGAATGAATTGAATTTCCATGTTGAGCAGCGAGACCATTACCTTTCGGAGAGTCAAAACCTCCGTGAAGAACATACAGAAAACGAGAAATTACTCCTTGACCTTGACGATAAGATCGCAGAACTTCAAAAAGAAATCAACAAATTGACTGGCGGGGAAACTTCAGAACTCGGAAAAGCCATTCAAGAACTTCAAGTGCGAATTGAACTGAATACCGACCGAATCAGCGATGCCGAACGTGAAGATGAAGACGAAGCCGCCGAATTGAATGGCGCAATCGAACAAAGCACTGAAGCCAAGGATGAACTTCAACGCTTCCAAGAGGAACTTCGTTCAGCCAATGATGCCTTGGAATCTGCTTTGAGCGATTTGAAAGAGGCTCAAGGTGAAGAACTTGAAATCCGCCATGCTCTTGAATCAGCAGGAGAAAAGAATCAAGATTTGGCCATTGCCCTTACTGATTCGCAATCCAAGGTTGAGGCCAGTCAAGAGACACTCTCCTCCGCTCAATCAAACGTGGACCGTTTTGCCCTCGAGGCGGAACTGATTGGAGGTCAACTTGCGACCGCTCAGGAAGAGGTGGAAGAACTCCGTCTCGCTTTGGGTGAATTGGACCTTCGAGGTCAACAATTGAAAGAAGACGCACCCGAATATGACCGAGAAGCACTCGCTGCGGCTTTGAACAAAGCCCAACAGGCAGAATCACAACTCGGTGAGGACCGAACACGTGTTGAGGTCAAACTTCGAGAAGCAGAGCGCGCATTGAACCTTGCCAAGGCAGAAATGGAGCGGAAATCCGGAGCCAAGGGTTTAGCGGGTGGTGCAAGTGCCGTTATCGCTGCTCGAGACCGAGGAGAATTGGAAGGCATCATCGGTACAATTGCTGAATTATGTGCTCCAAAAGACAACGAGCATGAAACCGCCCTTGCAACGGCCATCGGGGCAGGTATGGCATCTGTTGTCGTGGAATCAGACGAGCACGCTGCTCAAGCCATCCGCTGGCTTGCATCCAACAAGGCCGGTCGGGCCACATTCCTTCCCCTCAACAAGCTCAACAATACCCGGGCAGGTGGTAAGTCAGTCATGACCGCCCGTAAGCCTGGAGTGATTGGCTTTGCTCACGAACTACTTGATTACGATCCACGTATCGATATTGCCGTACGCTTTGTATTACGAAACACCCTCCTGGTGGATTCAATGGCTACTGCAAGGAAGCATATGGGTGGTGTTCGCCTCGTCACCCTGCGTGGCGACTTGACCGAAGCAGGTGGGGCCATGGTCGGAGGTTCACAGCGAAAGATGTCAATCTCCTTCGGTGGACGCATTCAGGGTGCATCGGACGTCGAGAAGTACACGGCAGAAGTCACTCGTTACGAATTGATGGAGGAAACCGTCCGAGCAGCCCTACGCGAAGCGAGGGAAAACCAACAACGCCTCCGGCAACAAATCAACGCAATGGTCGATGACACTCATGCTACTGCCGTTCGGGAAATGAACGCTGAAAAGAAACAAATCAATGCTGCTTACAAAAAAGCACAAGAGGTATGCACAGGCCTAGAGCAGAAGCTGGAACAACTCCGTGTTGATGCACAAAAGGCCCTTATCGCTCATGATAACGCTCAGCAACAGCACGAAGCGGCGCTTGAATCACAACGCTCAGCCCAGCAACAACTCGAAGATGCGAGCCCCGCACATCTTCGCGAACGAATGCATGCAGCGAATTTGAAGCGGGTCAGTGCAACAGGCGTCAAGGAAAAGGCAGAGGAAGCGATTTCCAACGGTGCTGCGCACGAAGAACTGCTACTACGCCGAGTTAATGAAATTGAAGCACGCATCAAGGCCTTGGAGGCCTCAGCACTTGCACGCAGTGAGCGTGTTGACAATTTACAAGCGGAATTAGCAACCGATCAGATAACGCTCAAAGCAAAGAAAGATGAACAGGCTGTTTTCCTTGAAGAGAATCAAGGCCTTGAGAGTGAGCGCCAAGAGTTGACTGAACAGCGAGCAACACTCCGTGTTCGAAATGAAGAACGTCTTTCGAAGGCCGAAAACAACCGTCGCTTGGCTGATGAACTCATCCGTACCATCACAGAACGGCAGAATGAACTCCAACTGATGGGCCAAGAATTGATTGAAGCAGACCTCTCGCTCACGGACATTCCTGAGAATCTTGGAAATGTTGCAGAAGTCGAACGAAGGCTACGTCATCTACAACGCCGCATGGAGGGCTTTGGAAACGTCAACATGATGGCCATTGAGCAGTATGAAGCATGTCAAGCACGTTTGGACCTGATGAAGGACGAATATGCAACGCTCCAAAAGCGCAGAAAGGACTTGATTGATGTCGCTGAGCAATTGGAATCCCAGCGTAAAGAGCGTCTGGTTGATGTGCTTGAACAAGTGAATGAGAACTTCAAAAAATCCTACAAGGAACTCTCTGATGGAGGACGAGGAGAACTCTTCCTCGAGAATCCGGATGAGCCCTTCAAGGCTGGTCTCGAACTTTGGGCTCAACCACGAGGTAAATCATCCAAGGTCAGCCGGCAACAACTTTCTGGTGGCGAGCAATCAATGGCCGCCCTCGCGCTCATCTTCGCGATTCAGGATTATGATCCAAGTCCGTTTTACTACTTCGATGAGGTTGACCAGAACCTTGACGCCTACAATGCAGAACGAATCGCAAAGATGTGCCGTCAGCGCAGCAAGCGTGCTCAATTCATCATGGTGACATTGAGGAAAGTTTCCCTCAAATTGGCCGACCACCACATCGGTATCACTCACGGTGGAGATGGATGCAGCCGACGTATCCTTGATTTCGACCGTGAACGAGCAATTGCACTTGGCGAAGCCGCCCTCAAGGAGGCTCAGAAAGACGCTGACAAGAATGAGACGCGTATCAAAGACGCCGTTCTTGCAACAGAAGATATGCCACGAGTTCCAGACGAGCTAACTGTCCCCCAAAGTCTCGGTGGCCTGCTTCCGCATCTCTCTACGCCGGAAGAGCCCGCTCTTGGCGGCCTGTTTGAGCGTACTCAAGAGGCGACTGACGACATCAATGAGCGTGCAGAAGTTGCGAATCAACTCATGGATGATGAATCCGCTGATGAATCCACTGATGAAGCAACGATTGAAACTGCTGAAGAGGCATGAGGTGATTGTGTGGCTGAACAACAAGGTGCTCTTGACCGATGGTTCCTCCAACAGGACATCATCGACCAACTCCTTGCATCAGGTGAAGAACGCCAAGATGCTGAGCAATTCAGTCAGAGAATCATCAGCATCGCTGGCACTGAGGAAGCCGAGCATCAAAGTCTCCACGACCCCTTCGACCGTTCGGTGGCCCTGGTACTTTCACTGGTTCGTGAGGAAGAAATTGACCCTTGGGACGTTGACCTTTCAGCATTCTTGGATGTCTTTGCTCAGCGTGTCAAGGTTGGTGAAAACCTCGATCTCCCAGCTTGTGGCAGACTGATTCGCCTTTCGTGGGAAGTTTTGCATCAGCAATCCGCCACGCTCTTTGACCGAATACAACTGCAAGATGAAGAGGAAGCATGGGAAGAAGACCTCGGTTTCGGTTGGGAATCTGATTATGACGACGAGGCCTATTTCTTCACACAATCTATTTTGGAAGGAGAGGCTGACGAAGTTCTCCCCACATTATTCGATGGACGCGTTCGTCGTGATGAGGGTAGGCCTGTGACGCTTGGTGAATTACTGTCTGCATTCAAGGATGCTGCGGATGATGCTGAAGCCCTGCAGCAACGAGAATTAAATCGAATTGAACATCAACGTGAACTCAAAGAATACCTCGCTGATGTAGGTGGGCGCATGCACAATGAGGACCTTGAAGGAGACATTGAACGCTGCTGGAGAGCACTCAAAACCACGTGTGAGGAAGCGGGCTCATCCTCGGTTCGCCTCGTTGATGTTATGGTGAGACTCAAACCGATTCTCACCTCTACATTTGGTGACCAACTCCACGACCCTGACAGTGAAGCATTCGTTGCCTCATTTATTGCCGGATTATTCCTCACCCATCGCCGTATGGCCAGTATTTCTCAAGAAGGTGAGGCACTTGACGCCATTATGATTGAAGACCTTTGGCCCGACCTCAACAGCTTTCAAGAAGTGTTAAACGAAATTGAAACATTAATGGCAGAAGATTCGGATGACATTGAAGGCGACACTACGGGTTCTATGCACCGAATGGAAGCCATCGCAGAGCGTGCCCGAGTGGCAGAAGAGAAAGCAACTCGACGCCAGGCTCGCTTGGACGCTGTCGCAGAGAAAGAGCGTCTGGTGGAAGCATCTTCAGAATCAGATTTCAGCGATCACGAATGGTTGGTTGAATAGGTGGAGGTGAATGGATGACAGAATTACCACTTGAAACGCTCATTGAAGCAACCTTGTTTAGTTCGGGCAAATCCATGTCAACTGGTGAATTATCCCAGGCACTGGGGTATGACGAAGATGAAATGCTTGATTGCCTTTATTCTCTTCAAGCCACCATCAAGCGACGTAAAGTTGGGTCTTTGCAACTCGCAACTGTGGGTGAACGTTGGGCTCTTGAGGTCAAACCCAGTATTGCATCACATCTTCCAAAGGATGCTAAAACCGATATGCCGCCTAAGTTGCTCAAGGCTGCGGCATTGATTGCCTATCACCAACCCATGCCCCAATCACGACTTGTCGAATTACTGGGTCAAAAAGCGTACGATTATGTTCGTGAATTGGCCCAACTCGGTATGGTGGATCGACGCAAAGACGGAAACACACGCCGCCTTTCTACGACCCGCCGTTTCTCTGAAGCCTTTGGTTGTCCTCACACCGAACGGAAGAAGGTCAAGGCGTGGTTTCGCGAACAAGTGCAGTCTTCTGGACTTTTGGATGAACTCGGGGACCGTAAACAAATCCTCCAAGAAGAAAGTGAAGATTCGGGCACCATTCAGGCTTCTCTTCCAGTAAGTGAGGAAGAATAAACTTACTGAGAACGCATCTCTTTAAGCCATGCTTCAACCATCGATTGAGTCCGAGCCCCTTCGTGAGATTGAACTCGCGTAGCCAGAATTTCAATCTCTTCTCCAACAGCCCCAGCACTTACTGCCATGTTTTTTGCATGGAGTTTCATGTGGCCTGCTTGTATTCCCTTGGTTGATAGGGCACGCAAGGCTCCTAGGTTTTGGGCTAAGCCTCCACATAGCATGATTCCTGCCAGTTCCTGGGCTGAAGTGACGCCGAGGATGGCTAGATTCGCTTTCGCCGCTGGGTGTACCTTGGAGGCTCCACCAACAATGCCTACCGCCATTGGCAGCACCATTGAGCCAACGAGGTCTCCCTCGTCGTTTTGGGTCCATGTTGACATCGAGGTGTATTGGCCGTGCTCAAGGGAGGTGTATGCGTGACACCCTGCTTCAATCGCACGCCAATCCTGTCCACAGGCAAGAGCGATGCTACTAATGGCGTTCATGATTCCTTTGTTGTGTGTTGCAGCCCTGTACGGGTCGCTGACTGCAAAAGCCTGTGCTTCGAGGATACCTTCAATCACCGTAAGGCCGCTTTCACGGTCCCCATTTGATGCCATTTCTTCAGGTGTAAATGTGGCCTCTACGCGTGCAAGTCGATGACTTGCGAGATTTGAAAGGATTCTCAGGTGCGCACGCCCGCCAGTAAGTTGTTCAATTTTGGGGGCAACACGTTCCGCCATCGTGTTGACCGCATTAGCCCCCATGGCATCCCGGCAGTCGACAAGGAGGTGAACGATCATCATGGGTCCAAGTAGGGTTGAAATCTCACGGATTTGGATATCTTTGCACCCTCCTCCAAGTGAAATCATGCGGGACGGGATGTCGTTGCAAAACGCCATTAAGTCACTTTTTGCATCCATTATTGCAACAGAAGCAGCAGATATGTCGTCGATATCGAGCATTTGTAACTGTCCAATCATCACTGGGTCATCGTTTTGTGTGCGGAAACCACCCTTTGCAAGGCAGCGTTTCGCCATGTTTGATGCAGCAGCCACCACGCTGGACTCTTCAAGGCAGAAGGGGATGACGTAATGATCTCCGTCGATAACGAAATTTGTTGCTACTCCTACCGGTAGCGACATTGTCCCGATGACATTTTCAATCATTCGACTTGCTGCAGCTTCATCCAATTCTCCGTGCGCAGCGAGGGCATCAACGTGTTCGGCTTCCAATCCTGCAGCTTGGGCAATAAGGGCACGTCGCTCTTCTACGGTATGATTGTAGAATCCTTTGAATCGGCTGTTTTCAACTGGCATCAGTGATTCCTCATGCCTTGGGTGGCAGAACCGTTCCTTGAATCAATCGCCTGTAACATCTCCAATGGGGCGGGCGGGATTAACGGGTTTAACGGATTAATTAACGCGTTAAATTAGCGTTAATGTAGTGTTAATATGGCCATTGAAAACCGCTCGGCTTGCTGATTAACATAAGTTAACGCCTTCGGGCGACCTCTCAATTTGCTCAAAGATGATATACTAGGGTTCAGTTGCTCGGCCATGGTTAAGCAAAGCTATGCTTACGGACTCCCTCTTCTCAACGAGAACCCATTTTCCATCCGACCCCTGGAACCCGGTGAGCTTGGAAAAATGGTCGGCCGCGATGAGGTGTTTAATCGGCTCAAGAATTACCTCAGGCTTGGCTCTGCACGACGCATCATGTTGACTGGGCCACTCGGGTCGGGCCGAACATCGCTTGTTCGTTGCCTCAAACCCTATGCGGGCGCTTATGCCTCAATTGAGCACCTTCCCGCCATTAATCCGGCTAAAGCCCTTCTGGACATGATTTACAAGCAGTTATTGGGGGCTGAAGCCCCCTCCGGGCGAGTGGAATTGGTGAATCAATTGGTAGCAGAAATGTATGGTTTTAGCAATAAATTACCGATGATTGTGATCGACGTTCCTGCAAGTGACCTTTCAATCCTCAAAGTAGCCCTTCGTGATGCACAATCAAGTATTGAGCGCCTTAAGGCGGTAGTCATCTTGGTGTGTGACGCTCGGGAACGCCATCAACTTCCACAAGGTGTCGTCGATACGTACGAACGCTTGACCTTGCACCCCTTTACTCCCTCTGATGTCATCGCTCTGGTCAAGCAACGATTGGCGTCATTAGGCGTCAATGAAAGCGATTTCACCCACCAGGATGCTACAGAATTGCTCGAGGTGGGGGATGGCTTCCCCGCAGCCATCATCACTACTTTGCGCAATGCGGTTGATTCCCTGCGCATGGATGAGGGCATTGGCCTCAAACAACCAGAAGTGGACACCTCTGCGAAATTACTACCAAGAGACGGCCCAAGCACATTAGGTCAGATTATGACACCTCGAGTCGAAGAGGTAGTAGAATCGGCTCCGTCCATTGCATTTGACGACCCTTTGCCAGTCAACACGGACGATGAAACCACAGAAACTCCTCTTGCATACAATTCCGATATTATTGATGCATCTTTGCCGTGGATGGAACGTGACGAGCCAGTGGAGGATGATGTGAATGCATTTGGTGACCTCTTTGACTTGGACATGAATGAATTGGCCGAGGCGCAAGAATTAGATGAGCCATTGCAACCTACTCCATTTACGACTCCTATCATCGATGCATCTGCTCCTGAATATGGGGGTGGCTCGTCAATCCCAGCTGGACCATTTGGTCGGTTAGCTCAACGAAACAAGGTGCATCGAAAGAAGATCACTGAGGAAAAAAATGACCCTGATTTTGAAGAAAACGTGCAGCATTCAGTCGTGAGTGAAAAAGGAAATGAGTATTGGGTGGCCATCGAAACGCCCGAATTGCCTGACGATACACTTGAGGATCTCAACGGTGCAGAATTAATCCACGACGAGATAGGTCTTATCGAAGAGACAGAATTTATTCCAGAACCGATGTATGAACCTGAAGCGTTCGAGACACAACCACTCAATGTCCAACCCTCTGAGGTCTTTCACAAACAGACTCCTTCACAAAACGACCTTGTCCAACTCCTCGCTGAGATCGTTGCAAATCTCGGGCAATCGGAAGGTGTCAGTGGAACGAAGTTGGATTCTTCAATCATGAAGTTCTTTGAATCCAAGCAAAAGGTCCAATTGGGCTCCAAAGAAGCCTATCCATTGAATAAAAATCAGCTGAATTCATTGAACATGAGGGACGCTTATGTCGTCAGCATGGCAGATCAGCGCTCTTATTCTCCATCGGACGAGGAAATGCTTGAACATCTCGGCATCAAAAGAGCCCGGCTTTCACAAATCAGTAATCGACTTCTCAAGCACGGAATCTTGCAGGTTCGGCAAGTCGGGCGCTCCCGTAATTATCAACTTACTCAGTCTGCTCGAGCCCAATTAATTGCTTGGGGCGGAATCAGTGGAGGTGAAGCCTGATGTCTTGGAATGTTGCATGGTCGTGGCAAGCGGATGCGAGAATTGCCGCTATGGCTGCTGCTGAGGGTGGCGTTTTGGTGAGCGCAGGATTGAATTTGACGATGCTCGAAGCAGATGGAAGTGTTCGCTGGCGGGTTGAAGTTCCCTTCAAAGTACATGCAGCGGCAGCATCAGGCGGTACGATTGGATTGCTTGCAGCTCATGGTTTCTATCTCATGAACAGCTCGACAGGCGCCATGGTGCACGAAGGAAGAAGCGCACCAGGTGGATTTAGTGACCTAGCGCACCGGCCAGGTGGGGGTTGGATACTCGCAGGCCGTCGTGGTCAATTGCATCTCTTTTCCCAAGAAGGACGCGGCATACGACGCGTTGAAACGGGCCCAATTCGTCGCTTGGTAGGTTGGCTGGACAGAGAACATCTGCTTTGGCAAGATACCAGCGGTGTCCTGTGGTGCGGTAGAATTACTGGGGACGATAAGAAGCGCATGTTGGAAGATCGCTCATGGAGTTGGTGCTCTCAACTCAAAGACGGCCGCCTGCTCTTACAGAGTGGTGACGGAGGTTTGTGGGAAGGCGTCCCTCATCCCTTCGGTTGGGACCACCTCGAACGATTGGAAACCACCTCCCTTGAACCGATGGACTCCGTTCGAACAGGGGATGGCTGGTGGGTGTTGGGCATCGAAGGTCATCTTCACCCGTTGAGTACGATTCATTCTGAAGAAGAATCGGCCCTTCCCTTGACTCAGAGCATGAACCTCGGTGACCTATTGGTGCTGTGTACTCCTGACGCCATGGCAACAGGTACACGTGATGGCCTGATTCGTCGCTGGACTGCTCCCCATCTCGCTGAAGCGGAGCGTGAAGGCCGATACAAAGCGGTTGCAGAAGCAGCCATGGCAAGGAACTGGGACGAGCGACGCCAGATGTTCCTACGAGCTCAAGAAGCAGAAGACCTTGGGAAATTATCCTTGGCCATCGAATTGTATGAAGCGCTTGGAAGAAGTGAAGATGCTCGCCGTCTCTTGAAACGCCAAAAGGAGGGGGGCGAATGAGCGAATCAATGGACCATGTGACCCTTGAACGCGTCGAGAAGTATCTTGACATCACCAATCGGGCACGTGCCAAGGCTACCCCACTTGTTGAATCATCTTCAGTCGAAGGTGAACACTTAGCAGTCATGCTGAGGATGGCCGATGATTACGCATCAGATGCTCAACATTTCGCAAAAAAAGGCGATCTCGTTCGTGCTTTTGGAGCCATTAATTATGCACATGCATGGATCGATGCTGGTGTGAAAATCGGGTGGCTTGACGGCCATGGCGATGACGTTCTATTCACGCTGCCTTGACGCTTCTATAGCAAATCTACAAGGTGGAGATACTTGCTTTGCTTGACCTCAAGGACACGAAGGTTTGCCTCAAAGAGACGTCGCTTGAGTTCGGTATCAACGGTGAGTGTCGCAGCCTGGTGTTCTTTGGCGAATTCCACAAGAAGATCGTCAGTGTGGCCAATATGTTCTGCTCCTATGAGCGTCGACTTTGAACGAAGCAGGTCGAGAAGTAACCCTTTACCTGCAGGACGTTGTTGTTCGAGGTCAACAAGTTCCTCAAGCACCTTTGGAATCACGAGCCATTCACAGGGCCCAAGCAAAGACTCCATCTCATTTTGAATGTTTAATTTAGCATCAATACATGCAGCCCATCCACATGCGTCGATGAGAACAGATTGCATGCCCTTAGCCTCACTCAATGGTTCCGTAGCCAATAAGTCGCCAGCGTGAACCAATGCGTCGTGAGAGTGAGATACGTTGCCCTTTGTCGGCGCAAATCGGCAATCGCAGGTCCAAATTTGTTCGGCTTTTCTCTGCGCTTCGGGTGACGCCAACAGATGTTGCAGTAGCGACGTTGAGCATCAGCATCTCGTTGTTTCGCAGAGGCTGTATCTTCTCAGGTGCCTCTCCATCGCCAGATACCATGTGGGACATCAAATTGACACTGATACTAACCGAGGAGTGAACTTCAGGGAGTTGACCCTTGCGGGCAACGACTTGCCCAGAGAGATTGTCCGAGGTGGTAATAGACGGGTCAAGGTAGGTTGCCATACCGCACAAGCCACCGGCATGCATGGCGTCAAGATTGCGTCCACCGCCCTGCATGCTGCTTACAACAGCGTGAATGGGTTCCCAAGTGGATTTATTTCCTTTCTCGATTTTACGTCCGGGGCCAATGATTACTTCATCACCCTCTTTGAATTCACCTTCAACAATACTACCGCCGATGACGCCACCCTTCAGTTTGGCAGGGCGGGTACCGGGTCGATTGATGTCGAAGGAGCGTGCGACATGCATAATTGAGCGCTTATCACCAGTTCGGTCAGGTGTTAGGATGGTCGCCTCGATGGCTTGAATCAAAATGTCGAGGTTGACGTCGTGGTGGGCAGAGACTGGAATGACCGGGGCATTTTCGGCAATAGTGCCCTTGAGGAATTCTTTGATTTCGTTATGAGACTCAATGGCTCGCTCACGAGAAACGAGATCAATTTTGTTCTGAACGATGACGATGTTCTCAATGTTAGCCATTTCAAGGGCCATCAAATGTTCACGTGTTTGAGGTTGAGGGCATGTTTCATTGGCAGCAACCATCAGCATGGCACCGTCCATGATTGAAGCCCCAGTGATCATGATTGCCATCAAGGTCTCGTGGCCTGGAGCATCAACGAATGAAACAACTCGTTGCAATTCTTTGGGGATGTCATCGCCTCCGTCAGGGCGTTTTCCCGTAGCGTAATACTGTCCTTTGTCGTCTTTGTAGAATGCCGTGTCAGCATATCCAAGTTTGATCGAAATACCACGCTTTCGCTCTTCAGAATGCGTGTCGGTCCAAACGCCTGAAAGCGCTTGAGTAAGGGTAGTTTTACCGTGGTCGACGTGACCGACAAGGCCGATGTTAACCTCAGGTTGTGCGGGAAGCTCTCGTGCCATGCTTCCCACTCCCTATCCTCTACGAAGACCCTCTCGGGTTCACTCCGATGCTTCCTCGGCTTCTGCAGCGAGGATGGCGTTGAGGGTTTTCTTACCGGACTCAACAACCTTGAGGTTGATTTGTCGGGTGTCTTGAGTAATGGTGTTGCCACGGAAGTTTCGTCGTCGACGAAGACCATCTGGCTTGTAGCGGAATCGCTTCTTGTCGCCGCCCTTTTTCTTGTGGACGACCACTTGGCCCTTGTAACCCGTAGATTGGGTGACGAGAATGGATTGGCGGGAGCCCCCATCAAGGTCTCGTCGAAGTGGCGTTCCAGTTTTGTCGGAGCCGCCAGTGATTTCCAATTTGTATCCGGAAAGGGTTTTGTCTCCCTCTCCCACGAAAATTCCATCAACAACATCGCCAATGCGCTTGCCCAAAATTTGAGCGTGGTTGTTTCCTGTGATTTTCAGAGCGTAGGATTTTCCGCCGTTCTTTGGGTCTGTGTCGTTGACCACTGCAATAAATTCTGCATCATTACCAGCCATAGTAGCACCTCTCGGGATTTATCCGACTCACGACCCGTATTTAGCCCCATCGTCTAGAGCGAGGGTTTACTCAGCGCCGTAATCGCTTTGGAAGAAGCAACTCAAGGCGACTTGCAAGGTCTGCGGGAAGGAAATGAGGCATGCTCATGTGTGTTGTACGACCACGACCTCCGGGGACGGTCGCCACGCGCGATTCAATCACACCTTGCACCTCAATCGCCTTGATGTATTTCCAAAGCGTTGTGTGACTCTTTGGCCGTTGTTCGTACTCTTCGCACACGACGGTGTAGAGTTTCTCTACGTCTCCCATCGTCATTGATTCTTCTGTCTTGAGCCGCCGACACATCGCCAGGAGCGCGAGCATTTCTGGGCCAGAGAGATCGTCGATAATCTCGAGCTTCGAATTCGTATCTATGGCAAGCGTATCGTTGAGCGCGTTGATGTCATCAATGCTGATTTCTTTCACGCTATGCTCGTCTTGACGGAATTCACAGCGCTCTGC
>QQSD01000089.1:21407-42022 GCA_003602485.1 Candidatus Poseidoniales archaeon
CCCGTTACCAGTGAAATCTTTGCACGCTGGCGAATGATGGCTTCAAGGCCATTGACATCGTAGGAAGGTATGCGAAGATGGTTGGACTGGCCAAATTTAGAAAGAACTGCAGTTTCAAGCACGTCTAAGACTTGTTCTTGGCTGATGAGAATAATCGATATGCTCCCTGTCCCCTCTTGGTCTTCATCGATGCGGAGTAATTGGTAGAGCAATTCATCACCAGACCGGCGCAACATGTGGTCTACTTCGTCAAGAACGATGATCAGGTGTGTTGATGTTCGCCGTAGCATTTTTCGCAAACTGAGGAGCAATTCGCCCATTGAAAGTCCACGGTCGGGGTGTCCGGGGTCGAATTGATGCAAGATTCGCTGGGCGACGCGCATGCTCGTTGAAGCATTTCGGCAATTGATATGCGCGATTTTGAGTTCTCGTTTTCCAGACAGATGGCGCTGAAGGTCACGGCAGAATGTTTTGGCGAGAACGGTTTTTCCACTCCCGACAGGACCAGTAATGACTGCTCGGGCAGCCCCTTGGGGGGAGGCCAAAGCGGAGAATTTTGAAGCCAGTTCGGATTGAATCTCTTCGCGACCTACAAGCTCCTCAGGAATGTGGTCGTAATCCAGAAACTCTGGATGAGCGATGATGAATCCCGCTCCAATGCGGTCAAGATAGTCTGCCATATCATGAGAATGCTGATGTCAACCGTTCTAAAAGATGTGGTTCACATGAAGGCTTGAAGGCCCGATTTGTTCTGCTTAAGCAGTGCCAAATCAAGGGATTTCGTCAAATTGGTAACCCAATTCCCATTTCTTCTCACCCAAGGCAACTTCGAGTTCAAAGGGTGTGATGAGGGGTTTGCGATACTTGACAGCATCATCAATAGCAATGCGAGGGCAGGCAGTGTTTACGAAGGCGTCCACTGGATAGAAGTCAATGAGTTCCGGTCCGACGTGTTCGAGCGCCAGCAAGTAGCCCTTCTTTCCGTGTTGAGCCAACATTCGCTTCATTCGCAAGGCCAGCGTTCTGCGCATTTGACCGGGCTTTTCTCCGATGAGGATTCCAAATGAATTCGCATCTTGAACACTCATGATGAGGCCAAAGCGTTGGCGTAGGATACGTTCGATTCGCTCGAGCGACATCTCTTCGGCATCTCCAGTGTAAGGGTCAAGCATAGCCAAAGGCTTGCCTGTGTGGAGGACAAGGCCAATCGGATGGAAATCACCGCTACCGAGGAAGAGATAGTGGCCGATACTCGGGTCATCACCGGAGTAATTGCACCCTAGCACTTGCCCGGGGAAGGACAAGCGTGCGCCTCCGATGGGGATGGTGACATCGTAACCAGCCTTCTCCAGACGGTCGTGGAATTCAGGAAGCAAGTGGAGGTGTTGAATGGAACCGACCAAGCCGAGTTTGGTATCTGTTAGCGGCGCCATACGCCCCACAGCGTCCATGAACCGCTCCTGGGCCTCTTCTTCACTCATCGTGGAATCGGGGGCATCTTGTTCTGCAAGGCGTTGTTGAGCCATGGCTCGGTGTTGTTCGAGCCAAGGTATAACCGGCTGAAGTTCGGGGTCTCCTTTGTAGGTGACATTGATGAATTGTGTGGGCATCCCTGAATCGATGTTCATTTGGGAGTGGCCCATGTGGGCAACCATTTCCACGCCCATGAGCTGCATCTTGTCGTGAACAAGATCGCAGGCACCATAGCAGGGGTCAGCCGCCAGGACAACTTGAGCGCTGGTTTCAGTCTCAATCGTGTCCATCATTTCCAAGGCTTGCATTTTCAAACCTTCAGGAACTTGGAGGGCTATGAGGCGGTTGTCATTCGCTCGTATGCGCTCCATCAACTCGTCGAGTTCGAAATCGTGACGGTCCAAATCCATGCGCTTCCCCATGACAGGGGCGACGCCACTCCCTCATGAATGCAACCGTTGAAGCATCAATCGTCCAGAAGGACCACTTTATCGCCGTCCATCTCCAAACGAACGAGGGACTGTATCCTAATTTCGGGGTACAGTGTTTGAAGTCGCTTCAAACCAGGTCCCTTTTCCACAACGGCGATGACCTCGGTCACCTCCGCTTTTGCTCGTCGAACACCTTCAATCACTGCTTCAAGCGTTCCACCAGTAGAAAGCACGTCGTCAAGAATAGCGATTCTCTCGCCTTCTTTGATGTTGTTCAGATACATAGCTCCCCTTGAATAGCCAGTCGACTGGTCGATCTTTACCTCGCCTTCAAGGCCATACTCACGCTTCCGGGCGATGACAAGTGGAATCCTTGTGGCCATGCTCAACGGTGCGGTTAAGGGAAGCCCCATTGCCTCAATACCAAGAAGCAAATCGACCTCGGACCAATTTACTCGTTGCGATACCAATTCGGTGATGGCGTGGAGAACATCTGGATTCATCCTCGGTACGCCATCGGTGACTGGATGGATGAAGTAAGGGTAATCACCTTTCCAAATGACCGGGGCTGACTCGAGGCTCTTACGCAGTTCGTTCATTGCTTGGGTCATGTCCAAAGGATAGAGTCGTTGTTAATCAGCCTTGAGGAGACATTCAAAACTCCTTGTGAACGAAATGTTCTGTCTTGAGGAAAACCCCTCCCTTCGTTCTAGAAATGTGAACCTCATCTCGGGAATCGATGAGTTGGCTCAAAGTTCAGCAAGGTATTCCACGTATTCATTGTGGTCGAGAAGATTCTCAAGGAATTGTTTGTCATCTGGGTTCATTTCAAGTTCGTGAGGTGCGAGGAGGATGACCCATCCATCGTTGTAAGCAGAGTCGTTAACCAGGTCCGGGTTGATCTCGACTTCACCATTGACATCTGATATGACTCCTGAAAAAGGAGAGGTTAATGCTATTTTTTCATTAGCGGTCCACAGCGAAAACAAGCTGCCGCCCTCGTCTACCTCGGTATCTGCTTGGGGTAAAATAACACGGAGTATATCGCCAATTTCTACTCTTAAAAATTCACTAACTCCTATCATGAGTCGCTGTTCTTTCTGCTGAAACCACAAATGCTCCATGGAATATTTGCGGTCTTGAGCGATAACGAATTCTATGATTTCGTCGTCCATCTTCATCTCTCCTACACGCGCCTTCCTCACGTGGTATATGAAGTTGAGGAATGGAGTGTTTCTCCAATCAAACAAACGGGTTAAGAAACTCGGCTATGTGGGATGGGACGGTGAGCGAGTGAATTTTGGTGAAACCGACGAACAAGAAATGATTCGAGAGATGGTTCGCGACTTCGCAGAAACGGTCCTTGCTCCAACGGTTGAACATCGCGACCAAAACCAAATCCCCCCCAGTGAAGAGTGGCAGGCCTTCCTTGATTTCGGACTCCACGGAATCACCATCCCAGAAGCGTACGGAGGCTCTCCAATTGACGATATTTCAGAAGCCATCATCATCGAAGAACTTGCGCGTGTCGACCCATCCTTCGCCGTAATGTTCTGCGTTCACGTCGGATTGTGTTCAATGACGATTGCTCTCCACGGTGATGAGCACCAAAAGAAAACATACCTAACAAGGCTTGCAGCAGGCGAAGTGGGTGCTTACTCACTTTCAGAAGCAGGTGCGGGAACGGACGCGGCTGCCATGTCGTGCAAAGCAAAACTATCCGAAGACGGTTCACACTACATTCTCAATGGTGAAAAGATGTGGGTGACCAACGGTGCTCAAGCCCGTCTCCTCGTCCTGTTTGCAAAAGATGTAGACCACCCTGATTACGGAGTCAAGAAGCACGGTGGCACGACCGCTTTCATCGTCGATGCTGATTTTGAAGGCTATTCTGTCGGCAAGAAAGAGGATAAACTTGGTATCCGTTCATCCGACACCTGCACGCTCATTCTCAATGATTGCAAGGTTCCAGTTGAGAACGTCATCAAGGGCGTAGGCAACGGTTTCCCCATTGCCATGAATGCGCTTGACAACAGTCGAATCGGTATTGCAGCACAGGCTTTGGGTATCGCCCAAGGCGCATATGAATCTGCTTTGAAATACGCTCACGAGCGAGAGGCATTCGGCAAACCAATCGCCTATCATCAAATGATCATGGCATATTTGGCCGACATGGCCACACAAATCGATGCTGCTCGCATGATGGTCTACAAGGCAGCATGGACCAAGGAACAACACTACCACGCAGACGGGCCACGACATTCCCGAGAGGCGAGTATGGCCAAATTATTCGCTGGTGATACGGCAATGTGGGTTTCTGAACGGGCAATCCAAGTGCTCGGAGGCTATGGCTACACCAAGGAATTCCCAGTTGAGCGTTTCTTCCGAGACGCCAAGATTACTCAAATCTACGAAGGCACTCAGGAAGTTCAACGCATCGTTATTGCTCGTGCGCTGAAGTGAGTGCCTAGAGTTCTCTACAGATTAGCCTACGAGTGGCCACCGACCAATCATGAGGCATAGCATGGATTGTAGCGGCTTGACCCGCTTCAAACAAACGCTCACCGTTTTTCATCATCACTTCCAAGACGAAACCATCTCCGATATCACATGCAACGGTTGTTCCATTTCTATGGTCGCCGTCCCCCAAAAGTGTAGTTGATGTAGATTTGATGAGCCCGTCAATTCTGTAGGCTGAACTCTTCTCTATAATTGCCCGAGCTTCGCTCTTGAGTTTGGTGTTGTTGAGTTCTGTGATAAAGCCCGCTAGACCTTCTTCAACGGCAATCACTTCTTCATGCGGTTCTCCTTCGGGTTCCGCTACCACTGCATCTTCAGGTTCGACCTCTTCTTCAACCGGTTGAACGATGTTCAATTTCACCATGTCGAGACGAATACCAAGATGGAGAAGTTCTACGTGGTAGGAACCTGCTTCATCAGGTTCGAGCATGAATTGATCGCCTGTTGCTGAATCCATCTCTGCCACAGGCGTGAAGAATTCTTCAACTTGACCGCTATTTGCCTCTGTAGCCTTGATTGAATACCCCTCAATATCACCTGAAAACGAAACGTTGACCGGGATTTTATCATTGATCACAAATTCTTCCGCAGTGGTTTGAATGCTACCAGTGACCTTCACTTTCTGCTCAAACAAATGCTCTGGCACTTCCAATCCATTTGCCGCCATGAATGCCATCCAATCTGCGAGAGGAATCCCAGTTTCGGGTTTTGCTTCAACAAAGGAAAATACCAGTTCAACGACCCAGTCAGGCGGACGTTCACCGGTCATTTTACCGAGCAGCCCAGCAAATTCATCTCCAGAGATAAGGCCGTTGCTGTCTTTGTCCAACTCCAAGGTGAGCTTGAGAGGAGACATGGATGAATTGGCGAGCCAATTGCGAAAATTTTCGTTCAGAAGTTTTGCCATTCGGTTTTGTCCGCTGATGGCCTCAATACGTGCTTGAATCGTACTGACTCGTGCATTGAAAACCTCCTGCTCAGGGAGTAATATGGTTCCGCTCATGGTCAGTCCATAACAACCGCTCACATCAATTTGATGCCGTCAAGCGTTCATGGGAATTGTAATCTTGGCCAGTGCTCATGGTCACCGTGACTGAAAGGAAGAAGTGACATTTCGTGTTCAAGTTTCAGAGGGTCATCAATATCTTTTTCGATTTGGATTCGATGAAGCCAATCTTTCAAGCGACCCAATCGTATTCCTCGGTCCACACCACTTCGAGACATGATCCAGTGTCCGTCAACCAGGCATTGAGGTGGAGCCAACGGATGCTGGAGCGCTCCCCACATTGCAATCAGTTGGGCAATGTCTTCAACATTCAATTGAGGCATTCCATGAATGGTGACATCGATGTTACTCAACACCTTTCGAACAATCAGGTGTGGTAACGCGTCGTGGGAGAGGCAATGTCGGAAGACCCTCAACTCACCTGTCATCGGCTTGGGAAGATGGCGCAGCCTTTCGTGGAAACGGCTGGTATTCTTCATGACCTCCTTTGAGGTTTTCAGGAATTTCATTGCTTCAAAGACTTCTTTTGGCTTGTATTCCACGAGAAGAAGGGAAAGCCGTTGAGGGACTGTTGTTTCCTTCAACTCATCCAAGTCCATTGCGTCAAAAATGAGGGGGCTAATGAATTGGCAGTTCGGGAAAATGTATTTCAAAACGCCATCTTCCATCATATTGTGTAAGATATTCCCTGCCCCCGGTTTCTTCAGTATTTTGTTGACTTCATTCCAACGACGTTCAACAGCGACCATGTCTAAGCGCCTGCTATGATGTTGAATGGCTTCTTTGAGAGCAGGGTCCATTTGCCAAGGTTGGCCTGTGCCTCGCTCGAGAAAACGATAGGCACGCAGTATTCTCAAGGCGTCCTCTTCACAGCGGAGTTGAGCGTTACCAACGGCGCGAATGGTATTGGCTTCCATATCGGCCTTTCCTTTGAATGGGTCGTAGAGTAATCCGCGAGCAACATCAACCGCCATGCTGTTGATGGTGAAATCTCGCCGCGAGAGGTCATCCTTCAGCGATGTACCCCACTCAACGTGTTCAGGGCGTCGCCCATCTCGATATTGAGATTCAGTACGTAGGGTGGTCACTTCGAAGTGTTCACCTTCGCCCTTAATGGTCACGGTTCCAAACTCAACGCCAGTTGGGATTGCATCACTCCCAAAGAGCGTCAACATCTCGTCGGGAGGGCATGTGCTGCATATGTCAATGTCGCCGACCTCGTCTCCGAACCAGGCATCACGCACGCAACCACCTACCAGCCAAGCGCCATGGTCATGCTGAGCGAGTCGGTCGAGGATTTCGATAACTCTCACGGGGAGTGTGGCTAACCAGCGCACAAGATTGGGTGGGCAAGGCTCTCCAACCAAGTCTGCTTCTCTGGCCAAGCGTAACGGTTTGGGTAACTCCATACGCTCTCCTCTTGTTGACATGTATCGCTTTGGTTGAAAAAGCATTATGGCACAATACTGCCGCCCCCCCTCTATGGAATGGTCTGAAGATGATGTCGAGCTTGTCCCAGTGTCATGGCTCAAACCTCACGAGGAGGTCAAATCTCGTAATCGCGATAAATTGCTGGACATGACTCGTCGCTGGGGCGGATATACCAAACCCCTCATCGTTGACCAGCGCACGGGAGCTATCCTAGACGGCCATCACCGCTTTTCTATTGCACAACTCCTCGACCTCAAGCGGGTTCCAGCGATTTGTGTCGACTACATGGCCAATGATTCCATCGTTGTTGATGTTTGGCCGGGATGTGGTCGTGACGAATTGACCAAAGAGGACGTTATTGAAATGAGTCTCTCAGATGCTTTGTTTCCGCCCAAGACCAGTCGTCACACGATGGCAGACGATACTCCACCAATCTTCATTTCTCTTGAAGAACTCCTCAATTTTCCGTCGCTTGACGGGTCGTGATCCACTCTGTCCATCGGACATTGCCCTTGCCCTTGAGCATCACGCCGTGACGCGGTGAGGATGGTAATTTGAGGTGAATCTCCCTTAGGATACCTTCATGCGTCATTTCAAGGTTCACAGTATCGCCAACCCTTCCCTTCAACAATCGTTGCAAATGCGTGGTCGATCTGATTCTTACGCTGTCAATGGCAAGAAGTTCATCACCGACTTCGGAGACTTCACGCATGGGTGAATCCGAGTGATACGTGGTGATTTGGACGCTACCGTTATTGTCTCTGGTGCTGATGCCCAGCCATGCCTTTTCTTCTGTATCCTTGACATCGGGTGCTAATTGCAGACGGAAATACTTCAACGCATGAAGGATATTGGGTGCATGGCGATGCTTAACCAGTCTGTCAAGATAAGGTCCCATTGATTTCCCTCCGGGGACTTGTTTGAGCGTGTCACGAATCGTCGTGTAATCCACGCCCACGCCATCGGGTGAATCAGCGCCTAAAGAGAAGCGTCGGCATACTTCTGCGATAAGGTTGCAGGCTCCAAATTCACCCTTGCTGCGTCGTCGTAATTCAACGTCAAGGCACATGAGGGCTAATTCCCCTTCAAGATAGTATGATATTTGGCTTTCACGAGTATAAGGGCCGCTTCTATAGAGGTGTATCCAAGCATCATGACTTGATTCTGCCAAGGATTCTCTGGTCATACCATTGTTCTGCATGTGGCGTTTCATTTTCCGAGCGAAATCCTTGCGCCAATCCTCCTCAGTCCATGCTCCAGAACGTACACATAGCATGTCACCAAGCCAGGATGTACCTCCCTCAAACCACCAAAGTAAGTCTGTATGCGTCTCCTTTTGCAAATCATAGTCAAGGAAGTTTTTGGGTCGCAGTCGTTTTACATTCCACTGGTGGAGGTATTCGTGTGAAAACAGACTCACAAGATCTCTGTATTCATCCTCATGATGAGGGAAGAGACATTGCCTCGGCATCATTGAAGTTTGTGAATTCATATGTTCAAGGCCACCTCGTGCCTTTTCCGTAAGGTGGAGTACGGTGGTGTAATCAGGCCAATCGGGCGTACCAAACAATGCAAAGTGTTCCTTGACGATTTTCTCCGTATCATCCACGAAGGCTTGGAGGCGCTCTTGGTGAGGAATATGCCCCCCACTATCCCACCACTTCAACCGGTGAACCCGTCCGTTCACAACGTATTCAATTGGCTCATTGGGGTTGACCTCAATGATGCTATCGAGCAAATAATCTCGGTTCGGAGTGGTAAACTTCCAAATCCTCGCATCACCCTTTCTGCTATTTTCAACAGCATCTAACTGGGTTCCTGGAGTCCATGTTTCAGGAGCAGTAATCTCAACTTGGTGGGTTTGGTCAAGCCGCTGCAAGTCGATACCTTGCACGGGAAGAAACCACGTGAAAGGTGGCATGAGGTGCAGGTGAGTTGAATCCAAGTGATTTGAGCGTACAGATAATTCCTTGGCAAAGAGCGTGTAGGTGATCTTCAACGACGTGACTGATTTTGGGACATTGACCGCAATGCCATCAACGTCAATTCGTTTCCAAGTAAGTTCTTTTTCATCTTGATTAACCACGCCAAAATCAAACATGTGCTGAATTGGTTCTCTCAAGAAGTACGAACCGGGCACCCAACGGGGGAATCGAAGGATGAGGCGTGTAGAGGTGAAGGGGCCTTCGATACGAACGCCTGTAGCCAAGTGATGGTTCTGCCCATTTGTTGCATCAGCGGTGAAGACGAGGCCTGAATGCGTGTTGCTCATGAACGAAGTTCAGTTGCGGCGGTTGATAGGTTCTCGCACGCCACGAGAAGCAATGGTGGAGGGCTTGATTGTATGAAGGCCTCAACCTGTTCCTGCACATTGGCGTCCCCAGCCCGTCCAATCAGCCGTTCAAGTAGCTTTGAGCGTTCAATGACATCAAGTCGTTCGTCTCGAATCATCGCCCATCGTAACTCATCTTCTTGTGAACCTTGAACCAAGAGCCAACGAGCGACTGGGGACAAGATGCCCCCTTCCACAAGCGATGCGACCAATGGGTCCTTCGATTCCTGTGCGTTGTTTCGAAGATATGTTGCGAGTTCTCGAACGTGATGTGATTTGATTTGTTGCGTGAAGGTGTCCAATTGTTCAGGTCTTTGTTGAGCGATCCAAATCACAATATTCACTGCCTCAATATCTTCATCAAAAAATGCTTTCAATAATTCAAATTCAACGGGGTGATTATGCTCAAATACAGCCGATAACGCAGCCTTCCTTACCATTTTAGAGGTGTGAGTAAGTCCTTGTTTGACATGCTCGATCTCAAGATTTGGATGGCGCATACCGATGCAGATGATGCTTTCATGTTGATGTGCGAGCAAAGCCTCAAGGCCTTGATTTGAGGGATGGAGGAGAAGGGCTTGTGCAGCCTTCTTCTGAACCACGCCATCTGAATCATCAAGACATGAAAGAGCGATAACAGCCCCCGCCTCTCCATGTGCCGCTAAGAGATTGGCACCGACCCTTCGCACATCGGTAGAAGCATGATTGAGCAGCGTTTGAACAGACGTCGCTCCTTGGGATTGACTCCACATGCGATAGGCTTCAAGTGCCTTTGAAACAAACCAAGGGTCTTCATCGTCTAAAAGGAACTCAAAGGCTTCCAACGTTGAAGGGTCATCTTGTTCGAACAAGGTCCGAACGGCTCGCCTTCGGGTGCGTACGTCTCGATGCTTTAATCGAGCCATTGCACGTCCAATGTCGCTGGCCATGGACAAGGGAAGTAGCGCTCCCTCATAGCCTCTTGCGCGTCTATCAGCGCATCTCTAGCCATGCAAAGAAGAGGATAATCGGCAAGAGATAGAAGAGGCGCCGATGCATATGGTGGGTGGCTTCCATGTGCTCAATAATGGATGCAGGCATCACTTCAATTGAGGATGAGGTTCGACGCCTTCTGTTCAAATCTACTCGTTGTTCGATAAAGGCCAATACTTGCCCTCGCAACATTGGTTCTCGACTTCTGCTTTCGCCACGCCCGACGATGTATCGGATTGGAAAGCGATCCGTCATCTGGATGCTAGCAGCGACAATTGCTAGGGGTTGTTTGGAATTGTGCAAATCAATGCGCACGGTTCTTCCATCGCTTCGTACATGACTCAATGAGCGCCAACGGCCTTGGCCTTCGCTGAATCCTTCAAGGCTTTGTCTTACCTCGCCCAGGGGGTCTTCAGTGCTCACCATTGGGGCGCGTCGAAGGCCCAAAAGAGGTCCCAAAAGAATCGCACAAGCCAGTGGCGTGATGCACATTAGCTGGACCAAACGCTTTAGCGCATCGGGATTGGTTAAGGCTGAGACGACAGCGAGTGAAAATCCGAGAAAGAGGCCGATGAAAGCGCCAGCCTGAAGGCCTGTGAGCAGCCCAATTCTCGGGGTGAGTGGCTCGGCCATGCTACCGCTAAGTTGGCCGACCATTGAAGACTTACTCTTCGCTGGGGAATGACTCATAGAGTTCTGTTCCCTAGGAGTAACATGGAGCGCAACGGCCTCGCTCACCGAAACAGAGAGAAAAAGATAGGTCGGTGGATTCTCGGCATATGTGGTTTCATTTTCCTTTCATTTTTCCTCGCCCCGCTAACTCTGGAGCCAGGGACAGTGTCCAACGTAGAAGGCCGAGCAAACGCATTTGATTTCTTTGACGAAGAAGGCTGGGGCTCTTCAGGGAATGAAGAGACCGTTCAACATCAAGAAGACGACCATGTTCACGAAGGATATCACTGGAGTGAAATGAATCCATATGCAGCCTTTGCTTATGCATTTGGTGATTTAAACTGCCACCAGAAGCATGAACGCTCATGGGAATTAAATGACAACCAACTTCCAGTGTGTACGCGTGATTTAGGGATTTTTGCGGGGATGATTTTAGCTGGAGTCATGTTTACTCAACGAGGCTGGAATCGGTGGACTGTCCGTGACACCTGTCTTTCCGTCCTTCCCGAATCCATGCTACAAACTACGTACAAGAACAATCGGAGGACGCTTCTGTGGCTCGGATGTGGGTTGCTTCTTTGCTTACCACTCATTTTTGATGGCTTTCTTCAGTTGCTGACCGATTATGAATCGAACAATCTCAAGCGAATCCTCACAGGTGTGCCCTTCGGCTTCGGCCTTGGCATTTTGATGTGCAGTATGTTTGCAGCCCGAGCCGATGCTTTTATTGGAGCAGGAAACGTCCTCCTTCCAGGAGATGCAAAATTCATTTTGGCGAGCACTGCCCCTACTCAAGAAGCAGAGTGAGGCGGTGGTGGCATTGACCACCAAACGATTAATTCAGCCGCAGTTTGAGGTAAAGGACACCCTTCATGCCCGCTGGTGAGGATGGATAAACGCTGATTGATGTCGTGTACCGCTTTACGGAGTGTGGACGAGAGTTCTTTCCCTTCTTCAACTGCAAAGATGTCCACAAGTGCATCACTCCAAGGTGTGGTGGAGTTTGCTCTTCGCCAAGAAGCGAGAGCATTACGAAGCGGCCACATCGCCAGCGTTAGTCTGGAGAAGCCCAGGCGTTCATCACGAAGTTTGAACAATTGGGCATCAGCAAATGGAACGTGGTTTTGTTGTTTGTGGATCCAATGTTCTGCCAAAAGCCACTTGACCAGTCGCTGCGTATGGCGTTGAGTGACCATTCGCACCGGTCCGAGTGATGCATGCAAGCGAGGCACTTCACTTGAGCCAACCATCAAGGAGAGTGTGCCGAGGATTGACCAGCATGAATGTGCCATTGGCGATGTTGGTACGTCGTGGTCCTGAGCAGATTCGAGTGGCCAGTGTTCTTCTGCGTCCTGCATCCATTGTGCAGGAGATTTTCCGCCTAACCAACCAACATGGATGGCCGTTTTTTCTTGAGGTGCACCGGGTAGACGCTGTTGTTTCTTGACATCGTGGACCAGTTGATTGAGTAAGTTTCGGTCAACTTCGTCTCGGTCAACATTGAGAGGAGCAGGCTTTCGGTTGAAGAACCGACGGAGTTCAGCGCGCAAATCTTTGCGCAATTCGTCGAGTCCTCCTTCATTCATGATGGGCCCTACGACATGGCATTGGTTGAAAGGTGCAGGAACGGTGCTGCCCTCCCCAAAGAGCTCATGGAATCCTTTGCGAATGGTGGTTTGAATTTCTTGAGTTTCAAAATATTCCTGCTTTTGGCTGGTCATTCTCAACGTACCCGACTTAATCCGCTTCATGGCCTTCGCAGGGTCACAATCGATCCAGAATACGAGGTCGGGAATCATTGCAGCAGCATTCATTTTAGCAACCTTTTCAAGACCTAAATCTCCTACAACGCCTTGGTAAATGAGGGATGAGTGAATGTTCCGGTCAGAGATGACCACGGCCCCCGATGCTAACAGCGGGCGGATGATGGTGTGAGAGTGATCCAGCCGGTCTGCGGCAAAGAGTCCGGCTTCCTCAAGAGGTGTTTTGTCGCCGAGTTTAACCGAGGAAAGAGCAAGTTTACCCAGTTCACTATGGCGGCGCGGCTCGTGGGTCATCACGACTTCTGGGAAGGGGAATTCATTCAGCAATTCACCCAAAATTCGGGCTGCTTCACCCTTTCCTGAACCGTCACCCCCTTCGACAGAAATCAGGTACATACTCAGTCCTCTCGTCGGTCTTCAAAATCGTCTCGCGCAAAGACATTGACGACCATCCCGAACAAGATTAAGGCTGGTCCAACGAGAATCAATCCGCGGCTGAAGAGGGCAACACCTGCAAGATATTGGCTTCGTCGGTATCGCTTGCCTCTACGGATTTCAACTGCTGATTGGACGCCGAAAAAGGCAGTGATGATGGTTAGTAAACCAATTGCACTCGAGAGCGTGACTGCATTTTCAAGAGTAAATCCTGATGTTGCCTGGTCGTCATTTTCTATCCGTGTGCCGTTTCCTGGTTTCATGGTCACCGGGTCAAGGCCGGCATTATCGGGCGTGAACGTCCGCTCAACACTCGTATACCCCTCCTTTGAGAAGATGATGATATGGACTTCTTGGGTCACATTGTTGATGGTAAAGTAGCCATATTGATTGGTGAATGTCGTTTGCAAGAGGGCGCGATTGGATGCTTCTAGGAGTTCAACTGTGACATTTTCAACGCCATAACCCTCAACATCCTCGAGAGCAGAACCGGATATGTCAACGGTTGATCGTTCTGCAAATAACGAGGTATTGAGCAATTCTGTGGGATTGCCTTGAAGAATCAAGGCTCCACTCAGCATGCCCAGAATACTCCCAATCATGACCAGGGATGCAGCAAGGTTTCGCCATCGGTCGGCGTCTCTGTCTGCCATGGCAAACCAATCTTGTTCTGGTTCCTCTTCCTTAACGACGACAGTTTCTTGGTAAGCCGCTTGGTCTACAACTAGTTCGTCGCTTTCTTCAATCAGGGCACCTTCAGCCTTTTTTGCTTGAACGCGTTCACGCAGGGCTTTCATTCGCCGCTCGCGGTCGTCTTCCATAGGCTGCCCTCCGTGTTCTCCGATGGTATGCGCGGATAATACCCCTTCCCTCAAAAACCGCGCCTTTTCAACGACGTTTCGTCGTCCATTCAAAGTAGGAGAGGAGGGCTATGACGGAACATAATGCGAACATGGAGATATAAGATAGGGTTCTGCTGCCTTCTTGATGTTCAACCACAGGCGACGTGGATTGGTTTCGTTTTTCATCCTCAACAACATCATCTACGGTACTTGAAGGCTCCTCGATGATGAATGCATTCGTTCTCAAACCGAGTTCAACCAACCGACCTACGTGTCCAAGTGATTCTGCGCTGACCTTATCGGGCGTGTCTTCCATTGTATGCCAGTACGTCCCAAAGGTGCCAAACTTGGGTTCACCATACACGGTATCCATGAGATCAATGCTTGGAATGCCAAGTTCATGGGCGTGGACATGGTCGTCCAAAACGCCCACAGTCGTCGAATATTGAACAATATTTTGCCCGGGCTCACCTGCACAATCATCGACGCCATCAACCATGCCAAGGTCCTCTGCCATCACTACAATTCGCTCCTTGAGGGTGTCATTCCCCGGATATACGTTGTGCAACTGAAGGTCTGCGTCACCAACCATATCTAGCAGCACAAAGGCCTTTGTTCGGTTTTGTTCTTCAGCGCTTAGGTTGCCCGCCCACGCCTTGGCACCTTCGGTGTAGTTGTTGTTCTGATCTTCTGCATCGTTCCAGAAAATGACCACATCATAGGTGAGGTTCATTGACGGTATCAAGCGGGCCAATTCCAGCAAGACGGCGGCTCCGCTGGCAGCATCATTCGCTCCGGGGACTGGCATGCTCCGGTTCGATTCGTTTTCATCTCGGTCGGCGATATTGCGTGAATCATAATGGGCAGAGAGGACCAATTGGTCAGCGTTATCAGTAGAGGAATTCCATCTCGCAAAGAGGTTGGTGAACTCAATACCATGACTCGTATGGTTTGATTCAGACACAGTATAGCCGAGTTGTTCTGCTTCAGTCGTGAAATTGGCACGCAACAGTGCTGATGCCTCTGAGCCAGGTGTGCGAGGGCCTATGTCAACTTGCCACTGCACTGTTTCATTGGCCTTTGTTCCATTAAATTCCAAAGTCTCAATGAATTCGCACAAGTTGGTTTGCCTCTCCTCAAAAGCGTTCTCGCCCTGAACGGGCCATGTCGTGGTCGCCAATATGAGGATAAGTGCGAGCATCAACCCCTTTGTGCACCCCAAACATCTGAGTGGCACAGAATGAGCCATGTTGATGCCTCCACCACGGACTCTTAAATACCTCCTTTCGTTTCGCTAAATTAGGAATCCGTATAGCGATTCAACAAGGTGGAACATATGTCGGAACAACGCACCAGTCCAGCCTTTCTCTTCATCACAATTTTGCTCTTCGCAAGCCTCGGTCCTGTAGCCCTGGCCCAGGCCGATAATACGGGTGATGATGTAGAAGAATCATCGACCTATACGGCCGAAGGAGAATCCATCGGAGATCTCGATGAATTCAATCCCAGTGATGGAAGTGAGTATTTGTTTATTCATGAGGAAATGCCCGTGGTTTCAGCTACACAATTCATGCGTCAGGCTTGGATCGATGCTGGCCGTCCAGGTGTTGAAGACATGGTGATTGACTCGACATCCGGGCGTGCGGCTGGGCGTGCCTGCACTCCACACGTCGTCGGAGATACACTCAACGTTGGGACCGCTGGCGGGCAAATTTCAGCGTATGTGGCAAAGACCACCAACAGTGTCGCCTTCATCGTCCAAAGCGGCCGAACTCTTTCGTCAACAGTCCTCAACAACCTCGCCAGCACTTGGGACTCGACGATTTACCCAACCATGACCACCTATTACGGGAAGGATTACCAAGACGGTCGAGGCCTTGCTCCTCCCGATGTTGACAACAACTGTCAGGTTCAAATCATCGTTTACGATATCGATGGAGCCTACAATACGGGCGGTTACTTCGCTCCTTCTTATGCTAGTTCACGCGAATCTGTTTTCGTTGACTTTGCGGACATCACGCTTTCATGGGGAAAATCCATCCTCGCTCACGAACTTGAACATCTTCTACACAATGCTTTGGACCCATACGAGAATTTGTGGATTGATGAGGGCAATGCGGACGTAGCAATCTACCTCTGCTTTGGAGCAGACTCAACGCTCACAGGTCACGTGAATGCGTGGACCGCGGCTCCAGAACAATCGGTGCGTTGGTGGAACCAACGCATTGCGGATTACGGAGCAGGTTACATGTTTACCATGTACCTTGCAGAGCATTTGGGCGGTGGACCAGCCGTCCGGCAACTCGTCCAAGATTCAGCAACAGGTGGCAAAGGAGTTGAAAATCTCGCTCTCTCGCCACAAGCTGGTCAAGTTGGTCTCCTAGGTCGAACGATGGGTGAGATCTTCGCTAATTTCAGCGTTGCAGCAACTTTAGATTCAGACCAGGGCATCTACGGATACCCCAATCTCGATTTGAACCCTGTATGCACAGGAGGGGCCTTCTGCCGGGCACAACCAACAGAAATCAACAGCGATTGGGCAACACCATGGTCTTCAACTGGAAACAGTGTTGAGGGATGGGGTATTCGTTCCTTCCAATTTACTCCAGGTTCAGCTTCGCCTGCACCGCTGACGCTCAGGCTGACCGCAGACGTCAGTCAATTTGATGGCGTTATTGTGACCAAGGCTACTTCTGATGGTTTGTGGAGCGTTACCGACCTTGACTTCGTCAACAATGTTGCTACAGGGCTTGTCCCTGGTTTTGGAAATTTAACCGATGAGGTTTGGGTGATTACCTGGTACGCAAGCACGATTGCTGATTGCGATTATACTTCCTGCGGCCCTTCCTATCCCACTGGCGTGGTGGATATTGAAGCCGCTCGAATCACCTCACCCGCTACCATGACGCTCAACAACACCGTTCTCGGTGACCGAGATGGTGATGGCTTGGACGATACCATTGAAATCAATTACAACGTTCTTTCCAACGCCTTCTTTGAGGACCTCGATGTTGAGATTTCAGTCCGGGACAGTTCAGGAAGTGTCGTTGATTCTATCACAGACCGTATTTCAGCAGGAGGGGGCGTTGACGTCCCGGGTCAAGTGTACTTTACCGCTCCTAACAGCGACCAGTACTCCTTTGCTATGGTGATGAAAGACATGCTTGGAGATACGGTTGATTCCATTCAAACCTTGCCACAAAGTCTCAACAACATGAAACCCGTCGCGAATGGAACAGTTTCTCTTAACGAATCTCAAACATGGGAAAACATCCAATTCCTCGGGAATGGATTTGATGCTTGGGGACTGTCTCTCGACAACAACAGTCTGCCCTACATGGATGCCCCAACTGCGTATGCATGGACCTTTGGAGACAATGGTTCTTCCAATTTGAAATCTCCCCTCCGCTCTTACAGGGAGGTGGGTGTGTTCAACGCAACACTCCGTGTAATGGACCAAGGAGGCACGTGGTCTGAAACTCAAGTTCACGCCATCAACGTCACAGACCAAACCGACCCTATCCCGATCATTACCGTTAACAATGTCGTCATCGACCAAGAGATTACCTTGCTGACCAACCAGAGAATTCTCTTCTCTGCAGGTCGGACCGTTGATAACGTCCCCACAGAATTCCTTGACTTTAGCTGGGATTGGGGTGATGGGAGCATGAACAGTGGAATCGGTATTTATTCCCAGCAACATGAATGGGGAGATATTGATGGTGAAAACATCACTTACAACTTGACCGTCACTGTTTCTGACGGCTATAATGTCGGACAAAAAACCATTCAAGTTCATGTGAACAATCGATTACCAGTTCAAATCTATGCTGAATTGATGACGACCATGACCTATACCTCATTGGTCATGCCGGATGTCTTTGAAGACGACGACGGAGAAATCGTCAACTACGCTTGGTCCTTTGACGGTGGGGTACGGTTGGGGTTGGGAACGCCTCTGCGCACCGACGACTACAGCAACATCGTTAGCAACAATGCGAACCCAGTTCTTGCTTGGGACTCGCCCGGTAACAAAACCGTAACGCTGACAGTGACCGATGACGATGGAAGTCAAGTGACCGCAATTCTGACCATTACTGTTCTCAATCAAATGCCTTTTGCCCATTTCGACGTACGGACACAATCCGAAGCCGTCGACTTTAGAGAAGAAGACGGCGAAGTCGACGCTCCGTACATTTTCGACGGATTGGATAGCAGAGATCCTGATGGCCAGGTCGGAGACCATACCGACATCGAAGTTTGGAACTGGAGCTTTTCTGACGGAACCTTTGGTGATCGCCCTCAAATTACACATAGTTTCACGACTCCTGGCGAACATACCATCGTCCTTGTTGTCACTGACAAAGATGGAGTGGAAAGTTTCCCAAGAACGATGACGGTTCGCATCTCCAATCCTTTGCCGATTATTCAGCTACGAATTCTCGACGGGTGGATTAACGGCTCTATTATCACGACTTCAACTGCCTTCCCCGAGGGGACCTTCGTTGATTCATGGTCTCACACCTTTGACGAAAACGGTGCTGTAGTTACCGCTCCAGGCCATTTGCTTTACTTTGATACGGCAGGTACTCGTGATGGAGACCGCCAATTTGAAGGAAAATATGTGCCCTTTGAGCAAGCATCACCCGAATGGAATGGCTTGGTAGAATACACATGGGACTTCGGCGATGCAACGCCTCTTGAGCACGGCGCAACGCCTTGGCATGGCTATGCATTACCTGGGACCTACACCGTTACGCTAACAGTTCGGGACGCCTTTGGCACTGGAGACGTCATGCGTCAATCCTTCACAGTCGTCGTTGACCATCCACCAGAAGTCGTTGAAGCCTACCTGCCCGAAGACATCTTCGTCGGTTCATCAAATTCTTTCTCTGCAAATGTTTCGGATTATGAGTCTGGTTCTGAGATAGAGATCTATAGAGACTTGGATGTCGATGATGGATCGATCATGGAGCGAGACGAACGAATCCTCACTGAATATACCGTGCGTTGGGATTTTGATATCGAGGTAGATTCAAATGAAAACGGAAATTCTCAAGACGATTGGACAGAACCCATCGCGGGTTCCTTGGTGAGAGCCATTCACACCTACGAAGAGGCCGGATACTACACACTCTTGGTAGAAGTATGTGATGGATTGGGCCAGTGCGCAACGCTAACCGAAGACATTGAAGTTGTCCCCGAGCCAGATGGTCCACCCTCGCTCTCTGATTTCAGCGCTGACGAATGGAAATCCTGGCTTGCAGATGCTGGTTCTGAACTCGCCACCTTCATGGTATTGATTGTCGTTGCATTGGTCCTTGGATGGCTTGTCATGCGTGAACCAAGTATCTTGGAAGAAGAGGCAAAAGATGCCGCGGAAACCTACACTGACATCGAGCACGTTGAATCTCAAGGAGGATTACTGGGCATGGATCATCATATGCCGCCACCTGCTCCGAAAATACTGTCGAAAGATGAACGCCGAAGTGATGAAAGCGGCTACGTCAGACCGCTTCGTCGCCGATGAAGCGACATGTCCTATAACCGCCTTTGTTGGTAACGATGTGGTGAAGTGGTGCGGAAGGTCTCTTTTTTCTTAACCGCCGTACTTCTCATCCCACTTTTTATGAGTGGCCAATGGAGTACAGAGGTTCAAGCAGCATCAGCTTGCTCAGGGGAAGTTGAACCTGTTCGCTGGAATGAAACAGTTCATCGCCACGCTATGATACCAGAGGACCCATGGTGGTTCGGAGGAGATGACATCCAAGAATATGATACGATGGAGGATGGAGACGGCGAAGGGCCAAAAGGGCGCAGTCAAGATCAAACAGACGCCTCTACAGATGGTGACCAACGTCCTGAGGAGCCTTGGATGTACAATCCAACATGGCCTCTTCCCGCTCTTGAGCCACTTACATCCGGCCACTACATGAGCATGGAAATTGGTAACGACAGTGTTGGAGCCTTACGTTTCAATCTTTCAAGCGATTACAGGACGACCTTTTGCGTTACATTACAAAGTATCGAGGATGGCGTAAGCACGCCCATTCAAGGCGATGTATACTTGTTGACAACTTCGCAATACCGCCTCTATGAGGAAATCTACGATATCGCTCATGGTTCGTGGAGCTTCTGGGATGGTTTTGGTGAGGATGAATTGGACGCATTGAGTGATATCCCTCCCGAATGGAGAAGTTTTAGTCCAGCGGGATGGCAAACATATCGCGATGTACATCAATATGAAAAGACGTCTGAAGCGACTTTTTCAGTATCGATGGATGGACCAGAACTCTACTCATCGCTCTTTGGAGGCGCTGAATGGCAGGATTTCTATCTGGTTGTTGATGCATGGGACAATACGCACGATGGAGACGCTTTAGCGCCCGCAACAAATGTGGTCGCTGACGTGACTGTCATGCCAACCAAACGCACGCTTATTTTGCCGCCATGGACTGTGCCCTTGGTCTTCTTCGGTGCCATGATTGCTCTGATTGCCACGCCGTTCGTCTTGAACAGTCGATACCTGAATGCAGGTCTTGGCGACTCAGATGGCGAATCAATGACGGTCCCACTGATGGAGCAACGAGCCATGGATGCGCCCGATGAGGGCGAGTAGGACTGAATTCAGTATTCCATCAATGCCCAAGCATTCTTCAGGTCACGGATGTTTACCAGGCCTTTGTTGGAGAGTTTGAATTCGGAACGAAGTGTTGCATACACCATGGTTTGGCCCAA
>QQSD01000009.1 GCA_003602485.1 Candidatus Poseidoniales archaeon
TGGTCGTGGTAGACCTGCAATTCAGCAGTATCTTCTACAGTGAGCAGACGGCGTGACCATGGGATATACATTCCCAGGCAATTGAGCGTGGTAGTTTTACCAGACCCGGTACCACCCGCAATAACAAAGTTAGCAGGGCGACTGTCGAGACCTTCAATCCAAACCCACATCATAGCGGCAAGGCGGGCATTGACAGTTCCGAAGTTCACAAGGTCAATCATGGTGAGCGGGTCTTCCTTGAATTTACGGATCGTCAAGGTCGGCCCGTCAGGAGAAACGGGAGGTATGGTTCCGTTGACACGGGAACCGTCGGGTAGACGGCCGTCAAAGATGGGCACAAGACCTGGCCCATCACCGAGAGGTACGTTGGTGAAGGATGCGATATTTTTGGCAATCTGTAATCCCGATTCATCATCAATCCATACATTTGTCCTGCACATACCGTGGTTGCGGTGAGCAACTTTGACGCATTGTACGCCACCGTTGTACATCACTTCTTCCAGATTATCATCTTCAAAAAGCGCTGCGAGGTCTCCATAAGGATTGGCTTGAATGTCACCATCAACATGGTAAATCGGTGAAGGATGGTTGGGCTCTGTGTAAATGGTGACTCGGCCGTATTGCTCTAAAATCTGTTCTGACATGTGTTAACCTCCAACGACTTTGACTGCCCCGAGATAGAGACCCATTGAAACGGCCATCCACATTGGTAGCCACCACAGGGTGTCTCTAAACCGACCCATCATCCTTCCAGATACACTGACGCCAACCGCCGATGCTGCTGCGAAGAAATAACTGAATGTTTGATTGAATGAACTGATTTGGAATCCTTTACTGGCTGGTGCGAACAAACCAACAATGAAGGCGATAAGGATAGGTAAGCCAACGCTTACAAAGAGGATGATGAGGATGCCTCGACCTTGTAATTCACTTTCCCGGCGATTCATTAAGTCGTTGAGACGTTCATAGTCTCGGCTGAGGTCTGCGAGGATATTCTTCAAAGAAGAATCCTGTTGAATCGCAGTTTCAAGCAGTACCATGACTCGTTGAACTTGACTTGAGCGGGTCTTGGCAGCGAAGGCTCCAAGACTTGCTTCAAAGGAAGAAGCATGGGCTTCTTTGAGTGTTTCTCCGAGGAGAACAGCGAGTGGCCCATCATTCGCTTCAGATTGTTCCATCATGGCTTCTTGGAGGCCACGCCCTGCACCGACGGAATCAGAAAGGGCTTCGAGGAAGGTCGGCAATTCATTCTCGATGGCACGGCGACGGCGGCGTTCAAGCATGGGAGGTATACCTCCACCTGCGCATGCGATAGCGATGACGCCGATGTAGAGTAGGAGTGCTGAGTCATTGAAAGATTCAAGGAAGCCAAATAACACGAAATCACCTCACAATCCTGGGTCTTTAGTATGCGCCTTAAGACCAATGAGCGCCATGCCGACGAGCGTTACGATGAGCCCTATGTTGACAACTGAATTGATGACTGCGGGCTCTGGTAGAGACATGAAGGCTCCCAAGTCACCCGACATGAGCTGTGGGACCAAACCAACGATGGCCAGAATGATTGGACCGATCATACCAATGGAAAGAAGTGTTTCAGGGACACCACCCAATTCTTCGATGTATTTTTCGACCTCTTCACTTCGGTCTTCTTCCATCCGAGTACCTTGTTTCTTGAGCGTTTCAACCAGGTCTGTATTCTGCGTGACGTTCGTGTACAATGTGTTCAGCAAGCGTTTGTAACCAGCCGATTCAGCGATTTTCATCTGAGATTTAAGTTCGGGCCCAAGTCCCCGGCTGTTTCCTTTTCGCAAGCGCTTCATCATGGCTGAGAAATCTTCAGAGATGACGCCATAGCCACCTTTTCCAATGGTGTGAAGTGCTTCTTCCAATCCAACACCCGATGACATGAGGACGTCCATCGTGCGAATCACGTAGAGCAGTTCTCTCTTTTCATCGAGTTTGCGCATGGTCATCGGCCTCTCAAATCACGTCTTCAAGCAACTCAAAGTGGAACGTTTCGTTCGAACTATCATACTCCATGACAGCAAAAATAACTTTGACATCTCGTTCTTCAAAGGGGTCATGGATGTAGGGTTGTCCTGTTCGGAACATTGCTACAATTCGCTTGTAGTCTTCCATCGAAAGTTCACCCTTCACGGTGTAAAGCGTTGATTCAGAACCCTCGTCATGAAGATCGTCACCTTCTTGTCCACGAATGACTGTTCGGGTCAGACGTCGTGTCATTCTGATTTTGATATCCGCATTTGGTATGCGAACCCAGTCTGAACTCGATGTCCCTGAAGCGGGACGAATGAAGAAATCCATTCCTGACATATTGACCCCTACTCTGCCCACAGCACGAGAGGAACTTCAATGTGTTGGATTGATTTAATCGTTTGATGCGAGTCTAAACCAACCAAACCTTGGCTCTTCAAATTGGCCCGATTCAAGTAATTCTTCCAAGATGGACTCCGCTTGCTCACGAAGATATCCCCGTGCTGCAGCGTTCTTCAAGAGCGTATCAAAATCGACTCCTTCGCCTTGATCCAACTGTTGAATCACTTGATTCAAGAATGCCGTGAGTTCTGCACCTGAATCTCCAGAACCTTCCTCGCCAGTTGGGAGGGACATTACAGGAGGTGCAGTGGTGGCCGCTTCAATTCGCCCCTCTGCGATATCGAGTGCCTGCATCAAGTTGAGTTTGAATGGTTCTAGGTCAATTTCCCCGTAATGGTTTCTGGCTGCCAATAGACTCGTATCGAGTTTCTGGCGAGCGTATGCCTCCATGGTGGGTTCAACTTCTAACGACGACGTAAAGACATTCATTCTCTCCATGGTGCTCTCGCAAGCATCGAGCAGCCAGTTAGCGTAAACTTCTCGGGAAACAACACAAGCTTCCTCTGGACGAAGTGAAGTGTAGACCGCACCCTCGTCAGTTTGGTACCAGCGCGACTTTGCAGTCATCATAACGAGCAAGGGCTCACCATCATCGATTCGTTCTACCCATTGATGGGATAATTCCCTCATCATCTCAGAGTTGTAGTCGCCTACTGAGAAATAATGGAGACCTGTTGGGTCTCGTAGTTGCCCCTGGAACAGCGTAGAACCGTTACTTGTCTCACGCAGTTCAAGGCGTTCAAGAAGCCCAGCCGCTACCACGCGGTTGACCTTGGCGCCCAATTTGGTGATGACAAAGGACGGGTCATATTCCCCTGAACCTTTCTCATGAAGCGTTGAACTGCCAAATTCAGAAGCGAGAAGAAGATGTGCTGGCTGGCGTTGAATTCGTCGCGACTCCATCAAGCCCACCCCCATAGAACTCTCAGTTCGGATGAACGCATTTGAGCGTCTGACTCCAGAATTTCGAGGCCATCGCATAGAACCATAGCTCCTTGGTCATCAACAATACTACGCCCCGAGATGCTTACTGTACGTCCCAGCATCTGTTCACGCAAGTGCTGGACGAAACCAAGGTCGCCTTTGTCTTCAACGATTTCGTGCATGGCTTGTTCAGTCATTCCGAGCAGAGTAAGTGTCGCTGCTTTGTTGACCAAGACTGCTGTTGTGGCGCCTGCATGATCAACGACGAGCCTGAGACGGATGTCTTCGTTGCCTTCATTGGCTCCGTGATCGGCACAACTTCCATCTCGAAGGACGCGTCGACATTCCGTACAGCGCAGGATGAATCCTGAATCTTCACGTACACTGACAACCATACCAGTTGACTGAATACCCACACGGCTTGGGCCTTGAACCAAGTCAGAAAGGCTCACTTCTACAGCATGATTGGTCAAGTCAAGCCCCTCGTCCCATGGCGGAGAGTCCAAAATCTCAACTTGGTCTGCTTTGTCCACAGTAATGTCGGGAATGCCCTGCCAGGCACGGACACGAACGCCCTTGAGTTTGACAGTGATTGGAAGAGCGCTTTCATCGATAGGAAGTTCTTCCCAAGCACTCATTCGGCATCGACCTGAGGGGTCTGCAATTTGCCCAGACCAGAGGAATTTTTCTTCTCCATCTTTGGTGAAACTTCGTTTAGTCCACTCAGTAATTTGAACAACTGCATCAACGTCTCTCGAACCGTCTCTAAAGGATGATATGGTCTGCATTGTACTTTGAGAGAGGGTGTCGAGGTCCGAAAATTGAGCGTCGTGATAGATTTCAATGCGGGTAGTGCGGCCAAAATTCAATTCTGGAGTATCACGGAAACTACGTACCTGAGCACCGTCAATTTTCAGAAGTGTTCCAACTTCATGGTCAAATGGCTCCCATGAGAGAAATCCAATGGTTCCAGTACCGTCCGCAATACGCCCGCGAACAACATCAATCGAACCAGAGCCGTCCTTACGGTGAATTTGGTCTGGACGACTTGCTAACACTCGTCCAACCACGCAAATGTATCCATCTGATGGTACATCGTTGATTTCAATGGGGTCGTTCGAGGATACTTGTGTCGGGACACCTTCTTTGAGGACGACAATTCGAGTGGATTGGTTGATGTTGAGAGACATCTTACCGTTGTACTCATTGACGCTTGCACCTTCAATGCGAACAATGCTGCCTGCAGCGAGGTTGGCGTGAGGACCCCAATCTTTGAAATCCCAGCGAGTCCGAGTACCGTTCTCTTCCCAAGGATTGTCCTCAAGGAACCCGAACGCAATTTGCTTTTCTTCCCCTCGTATGAGTTGGTCACGAACATTGTGCGTCATGATGGCAACTTCGATCTCTACGTCTCGGTCATCACCGCTCAATTCAGTCAACAGGGCAACCTTTTTTGTTTCACGTTGTGCACTGGAGCCTGTGCTTCTCGAGGGAGATGGCGTTGTGCCACTCTTGAACCGTCGAAGCACCGAACGCATGGCGTCTTGGGGAGGAATGTAAAATTCCTGCTCGTACTTCGCAAATGCTTCTGCTACCTCTGCAGGTGCTGCATCTGGACATTCCTTGATGACAGCTTCGATATAATCTGCATATTTTTGTTCAGACATACCTGTGACCTCCGCTAGACTTTGTGTTTCTTTCAAGCCTGTGCGGAGAACAGGCGGCGGGCTTTCGTGCGTTTTGGTTGAGTTTGGACACTCCCTTGACCTCCATGGGTCACCTCACCACTGACGACAGGTCATAAAGAATACCTTCGTATCTTACGGTGCGTTCATGCTGGATTGATACGCAAACCGTTGGACAGCAAGACATCTGGCAGGTGCATGCTACCGGAGGAATAGGAGCCTTGTCTGCGTATGTCACCTCCAAGTTCGACCGATTCACAAAGGGAACGAGCGAGGTTACCGGACAAGCCCGCTTGCTTCAACGGGCCGATGATTTCACCACCTTCGACCTTCAAAATTGAGCTGGTCGTTACTGAAAAATCACCGCTCGAAGGATTGGCTGTATGCGCCCCCATGACGCCGTTCACGACATAGCCATCTCCCATTTGTTGCAATAATTCATCCCAAGATTTACCCTTCCTTGAGGAGGTCAAAAATAATTCAGTACAGCCTGTAGAAGGTGGGCTTTGATGACTTCCACTCACTGCAGAACCTGTGGATGAAGCTGAATCAATCCTCCCTTCAGCAACCTGTTGGGCTGCATCCCGGGTTGACCACAAAGTCTTGACCAAACGACCGTCTTCAATCATGCGTTGCGTTCTGCGAGGCACTCCTTCTCCATCTCTGGAACCCGATGCCATACCACCAGCGAGCAATCCGTTATCGGTGACGCTCAAACTTTCATGGAGTACTTGTTGACCCATTTTCTCTGACCAAAATGATTCATTGCGAACCATTTTTTCGCCAGTAAGAGCGGGTGGAACTACCATGGAAAAGAGTGGTGAAAATCCTTCACTTGTGAACAAGACAGGAGCCTCTTCGGCCCCAGACTCAACACGTAGTGGGTTTTGCGTGATCTGAGCCCAATGAACGGCTCTCTCAACACAAGATGGTACATCCTCCATCTTTGTACGACTCGATTGACCTTGGTAGGAACTCGTAAGTTCTCCGTCAACGTCAATGGTGACTTGCAAACCAATTCCATGAGAGGTCGTAATTCCCGTTGAAAGAATTCCTTCGCTGGTCATCAAGCATCCAGCAGTTGCTGAAACACCAACGCCACCACCTGTGACAATTGCCCGTTCATCGAGCCCTTTGACCGCTGAGAGAATGCCATCAGCTTGTTCAAGAAGGTCTTCGGGATGGACATTGAGGATTTCAGCATCAAAGCGTCCTGGCACATCGTGTGCCTCTTCCTCGCTGGGAAGGACGAAACCAGCAATCTTTGGTGATTTTCGAGCAATGCTGAGCGCCTGCTGAACCGCACGTTCTGCACCACTAACATCGACCAAATGCGCAAATCCAAAGCGACCGTCTTCGACAACACGGATGCCGAAGCCGCCTTCGCCACCGCCACCTGCCATGGTGATCTTTCCAGCCTCGATATCAAGCTGGTGACCGTAGGCTTGGAAACCAATGATATCCCATTGCTGCACGTTATTGTCACGACAGACACCGGCCAATTGATTGGCATTTGAGAGAAGGCGGTCTTCTGCACCGTCAGGTAGCATGTTCATCCCACCAAGGCTTCACGAATTCGCATGACTGGCCCGCCATCACCAACAGGAACTGTTTGTCCTTTGCCACAAAATCCGGGCGAGGCAAGGGAAGCATCACGAGTAAGACCGTCAACATTCTTCAAAATTTCAAGCGTAAGTCCACTGACACTCACGTCTTTGAGTGGCCGAGTCAATTCTCCATGTTCAATGAGCCATGCTTCTTGTGCTGCGAATTGGAAGGAACCACGTCCAGTATCAACCTGTCCACCACGGGTACCACACGCATAGACTCCATACTCGATGTCTTCCATCAAGGCATCCATGTCGTCGTGTTTTCCACCGTGAATCATCGTGTTTGACATTCTGACAAGGGGGTGGTGCAAGCCGTCTTGAGCACGAGCGCCCCCGTTCGGGTCGACATTGAAGTGGTGTGCTGTTTCCCTGTGATTGAGGTACTCAGTCAATACACCGTTCTTGATGAGGACTTTCGGCCTGGTATTCACACCTTCATCGTCAATTGGGTAGGCTCCATATCCGCCCATCATCGTAGGGTCGTCAACAACTGTGACGATTTCATTACCTATTTTGTGACCTAATTTTCCGTCCAAGCACGAGTCTCCTGCTGCGACAAGGTCTGCCTCACAAGGATGTCCCAATGCCTCGTGGATGTAGACGCCTGTCAAATCCTTATCAGCGATGAGTGGCATTTTACCTGAGGGGGCACGTTCCGCCTCCAAGAGTCTCAAGGCTGCTTTTTGAGCCTGTTCTCCAAGCTCAACAAGGTCACAGGCTTGTATGACTTCAAGGCCACCTTGGCCTCCGTGACGTGTCCGATAGGATACGACTTCACCATTACGTCGGGCAGTCACCATACCGTGAATAAGAGAACGTTGGAAGGACCAAACTCTGTCCATCCCTTCGGTAGTCATCAGTTCTGTGTGGATGTGTTCATCGCTCCATCCTGTTCGAACTGAGACGACATCGTCATGTCCCGTGGCTCCACGGTAAAGGTCGTTCATGTGCTCTATCTTGGCATCTAACTCAGTGTGCCGAACATCAAGGGTTGATTTCCAATGATGTTCGTCCTCAAAGATGGGCACCTCGGCAAGGCCAATCGGTTTCTCACCTGTTGCTCGCCTGGACGCAACTGCCTTTGCAAGGCGGGTTGTGGACTCGATTTGATCGTTGAGTGATGCAAGGTCTGTGGTGGAGTGGACGCCCCATGAACCGTTGGCGAGCACACGAAGTGTCATCCCCAACTCTTGGCCGGGAATGGCACGTTCAAGCTGCCCGTCTCGCATAGCCACGCTTGACTCTGTGAGGGATACAACGCGGACTTCTGCGTATGTGGCTCCATAGTCCGATGCAGCATCAAGTGCTTCACGCACTCGTTCTGTCTCAAGATATCGCCCTGTTGAAGGCGTGTGTGCCTCGCCACGCTTGGATGCCATCACCATGATAAGAATGGAAAGGCGGTAGCCTTTGAACTCTCCCCTTATCGGTGGGATGAGCTTTGGTCGTCAGCCATGAGGATATGAGCGATAAGGGCCTCTTCAATTCGTGAATCTGGCCAAGCACTTCCGTCGACACCAAGACGCTTCATTCCCTCTATAGAATAGTTCATATCTTTCGATTGCACCGACCATCCTAGCGCTTGTGTGAGTGAACGAACATCGGCAGTGAATGCAGGAGAGGGATTGGCTACCGGCTGAAGATGGCCAAGACTGTTTTCCACACCCTCGCCCTCGGGGAGATAAATTATCCAAGCATCTTCTTGACCAGACTGCAATCCGGCTCGGCTGAACGCTTCTGAAATGTGATGCGTACCTGCAAGGTAGCGGATGTATTCAGCATCTACACTTCGTGCGACCATCGAACTACGGAGTTCATGGCGAACGGCTTGAACCCATGCCGTCCAGAGTTGTGCTTCGCTTTGTACTGCATGGCCACCTAGTAAGACCCAACGTGGACTTTCACGCTGTTCTAAGAAGTCCGCAACATGGGCTTCAACATCCGTTGAAGGCAGGCGAACTGAAACGCACGGGAAGGAAGATGCCTCCATGTTACATGCGAAGTGCCGACGGGTCTTCAATCATCCTCAGTGCGTTCTCCGTCCAATGGCAGATCATCCCGCCGTGCTTGGTCAGAAGGTACTTCTGATACCTTCGACTTCCGAACTACTTTGTTCACCTCGACGTGAATCTTATCCAGTAAAACCGGACCCCATCCACGTTTTGCGAGTAAGGTTTGCTTGGTTGTTTCGCTCATGTTGAGCACGTCTTGCGGTTGACGTAATCCCAATGCTGCAAGTTCCCGAGCACGCTGCCTGCCAACATGACGAATATTGACGAGTTGTAGTAAATCAACCTTGCATCCATGGCGAACTCGTTGTTGGAGCGTGCTCATTTGTTGAACCAAATCTGCGATGACACCCATGTGATCCTCAGAAAAGACATCATCGGTCAATACAATGTGCTGAGCACCTGCCAACAGCCATCCCATCAAATCAACCCGATGATGGACATCGCCTGGAGAAACATCCAAGCGCCCCTCAAGGTCACGAAGTGTCGTTTCTTCGGTCCATTCTTCAATCAACCATGCGCTCTTGATATCGCCCAACATCGCTTCAGCATAACCGGGTTCAATCAACAATTCATCATTGGTTGCGTTGGCTTTGAGCCAAGTAGGAGAATTCATTTCGAGGTCCGCAGATTTCGCCCAAAGCGAGAGGAAATCAGGGGTCGAAACCGCCAAATGAAGAAGCCCGAAATCCGTAACCGGCCCGTTTTTCCTGACGGTTCGGCGGACTGCACGCCGTAGCCCTGTTCGCATGATGGATGCAGAAAGCGGGTCGAGGTAAAGCTGAGTCACCCGCTCCCCCATCACTGTGGCCTCAAAGCGCATGTTGTGGGGGTCTTCTGCAGTGGGCTGCACCCATCCACCCACGGACCCGAGAGAGGATGCTGTAGTAAATCCTAGACTTGGTTCGTCATGAGCCGAATATTGCTTACGTTGCGGAGATGGGGAAGATGGACTTGGATCCCAAGTCACCCCGTCGGTTGAATGAGCAGGTGTCGCCCAAAGCGGGAGCGAATCGTTCCAGGCCTCTTCTCCGTCTTCGATGACTTCATCATCTAACCAGTGCGGAGTAAAGTGTTCATCAAGACCACATTTCCGAATGAAACGCTCCTCAACCAACCAATCCAACATCGTTGAGATACGTTCTTTCAATTGTGAAACAGGCATGGTAGAGCCCAAAAAGGTGGACGAGAAGAAATGTTCAATCGTTCCTTTGTGCGTGAGACCACCCGTTGCAATACTGGCCAACAAATGCATACGCATGGCTGGCTCTGATGCTAATTTGGAAGTAATGTCTTCAATAGGTCCGAAGAAATAACGGTCTGAAACCGCATCGGCAACCTCCCAACCATCAGTCCCCTTGCAATACACCCATGCTTCGCCACGGGTGTCGTACTTCGGGCGACCTGCCCGACCGAGCATTTGGCGCACTTCCATGACTGGAAGGGGACGACTCATTCCATCGTCCCAACGCTTCAGGTCCCTCACAAGCACGCGGCGTGCGGGAAGGTTCACTCCAGCAGCAAGGGTGGGAGTTGCCGTCAGAGCCACCAATAATCCGGATTTGAACGCTGATTCAACATCTTTCCGCTGAGCCGAGGTGAGCCCTGCATGGTGAAAACCAACGCCACCAGAGAGGCAATGCGCAAGTTGCTCAGCAAGATTAGACTGGCTGCGACCAGCAAGTTTCGTCGCAAGAAGTTCAAGTTGATTCAATCGTTCTGGATCTTCTTTTTGAAGGCGCTTTTTTACACGTTTTGCGAGGTTCTTCGCTTCGGATTGAGCACTCCTCCGAGTGCCGACGAACATCAGTACTTGGCTGGATTGACTCAGCCCGTCATCAACGACGCTCCAAACAGGATGGCTCTTCAAACCCTCGAGGCGACGGGGTAGACTCAGTTCATTCAGTTTTTCTTTTCCACCTGAAGATTGGATTTTCCTCGGTTCAACATGAAAATCATGAAACGTAGCGTATTCGAGTGCTACAGGGCGCCAATCGGACTGGATTAAGTCCGCATCAAGCCAATCAGCCAATGCTTGACAATTTCCAACGGTTGCAGAAAGTGCAACGATCTGTGCATCTGGCTTGATATGCCTGAGCCGAGTAAGGTTGATTTCAAGAGTTGGGCCTCGAGTGGAATCGTTCATCAAATGGAATTCATCCGCTACAACGCAGGTTAAATCCGTGACCAGTTCAGAGCGATGCCGTAACAGTGAATCCAATTTTTCCGAAGTGCAAACAAGGATATTGCACTCATCGATATTCTTTGCCTCAATTGTGGAATCTCCGATACCTAGGCCGATTTGCAGACCCATGTGTTGTGCAATTTCTGAAAGTTCCTCGTACTTTTCCATGGCTAAAGCCTTCAACGGCACGATGTAAATCGCCTTCGAACGCTGGTGGCCTTCGCTCAAACGTTGCACCATTGCCATGTAAGCAAGAAGTGACTTCCCGGATGCAGTTGGTATAGCAACCAATGTATTCCGCCCCGAAAGAATGCTAGGTGTGGCTTCTGCTTGTGGCGGATGGAGTTGTTGGATACCCCACTTGCTTTTCAGGAACGTGATGAATTTTTGAGGCATGGAGAGCGAGTCAAGATCCCTATTCACCCCGTCCATGACCCTTCATTGGCGGCAACGGTTCAAAAGGACGACGGCATGAAGTCAAGGCCGACATCCCTAAGTCCCACCTCTTCATGGTTGCGCCATGAGCGACGATATTGAAGCAATGGTCGAAGAACGCCTTGCCGTCTTTGAAGACGAACCAGATCTCAACGACTGGGTCGAAGTCATGTGTGGCGCAGCCATGGCAGTACTGGGAATTTTTCATCTCATTGAACCGGGTGAACTCGTCAATCCAGACGTGATGCGTTGGTTCGCAGCAGCAGTCACGGCAGCTGGGGCAGTCTGGGCCGGGCATGGACTCAAGGACATGGCGGTGAAAGAAGTTCGCCGCTCAATTGCCATTCTCGAAATGGCAAATTCAGACGATGGCGTCGATACTGGCTTAATTCGTGACGTCCTATTGAATCAAGAAGCCTACCGGGAGTTCCTCGTTCATGCATACGATGCGGCATGGGACGACGGTGTGATCACTGAAGAAGAACTCAAGGAGCTCAAATCATTCCAGAAAGCCTTGGGCATCAGCGACGAAGAAGCAGCAGAATTGAACGTCAAGGCCGCTATCAAGTCTGCAGCAGCAGACGGTGAAATCACCAAGGAAGAAGCAAAATCCATTGACAGGGCAGCACAAGATGCAAAGATGACGCCTGATGAAGTCACTGAAGCCGTGAGTGAAGAGCTTGACAAGAAGAAAAAGAAGTGATTAATCCCACTTCTTTGACTGACGAGCGAATGATTCTGCAAGTCGTTGGGCTCGAGTAAAACGACGCACCTCGAAACTCGTGGCTACGATTCCAAGAATCAGCCCGAGCCACATGAGATGTGGCCCATAGGGCGTGAGGCCCTCCGCATTTTTGAGATTCCATTGACCTGCAAGGTCGCCAGTATCAAAGCCACTGGAAGCCAAGAAGGTTACATCCAATAAATCAAGGTCACAGTCGCAAAGACTGATAGAGATGCGTTCAGGGAAGAGAGAACCTTGCAAGCGCACCCATTCACCTTCATCGATGGAGGCGGGACGAGTTGCCCAAGCAGGAGCATTGACAGACCCCGTAGATTGTGTTTCTACCATCTCAGCATTGATGTGGAATACCGATGATTGTGGCAGTTCATCAACCACCAGCAAGGCTTCGAGCATTAGGAGGTCAAGGAGTAAAGAGCGACCTGCAAGAAGAATAAACCGAATGGTTTGATCCTCCAACATCCCAGTATTCGTCCCTTGAGTTTGACCTTCTGCAACTTGACTGAAAATAACTTGGTCCATGCGAAGTTCTTCGAGTTCAGGTACAATCAATTGCCAGCGGCCATCATCAAGAGGTATCGCTTTTTCTATAGAGAGCCTCATCTTCAAATTCTCCCCAGGCAACATGCCCCAAGTTGCTCCTGTATGCGTCACGAGCGTCTGATCGGGAATGCCAGGCGATGAAACATCCCAGAGTTGCTGGAGGCGCATTTCGATGAGTTCATCAAGCGTAATCTCACTGTCATATTGAGCCTCATCTGCCATGGCAAAGATAGGGTGTAAGATGCCCCCGATAAGCAGCATAAAGACTCCTGGAACAAATAATCCAAAACGAAGGCCATAGGAGGTTGTAGGGCGAGCGGCAACGAAAAGGAATACTCCGAACATCACCACAGCAAGAACGAGCAGAGCAAAGCCCTGCTCGTGAAGGACGTAGGGTCGGTCTACATCTCCGAGTAAAGCAACTCCATGTGGATAATAACTCGTATCTGCAAAGTCACTTGGATTGGTTGGGCCAAGGCTCTCATATCCGAAAACACCTGACCAAGTGTAGGACTGGAATTTGTCGGTAGAACCGTGGAGGCAAAGCGAGTAGTCGCCGGTCGGCAAAGCCCTCCACCTGTACGTCATTTTGACTGAGTCGCCGTCATCTTCAACGATCACATCTGGTTGTGGAGAAAGGCGACCAGCAGAGGTGATGAGGTCTGGAACGGGATGTGGTTGTTCCAATTCAAGAGGAACATTTTGCCACTCAACCAGCAGACGTAACACCTCATGAGTCTCAATTTCAAAAGACCAACAGTCATAATCATCGCCAACCAAAGCCCCGGTGTGAACGTCCTCAAAGAGCGTTGATACCGGTTGTGTTCTGGACGATGGTTCATCGCTGTTAGCGTTCTGAGGGTCGATGGACCAAGGGATATCCATCTTCAAAAAAGATGCCCCTCGCATGTTTAACTCCCAGGTCCCAGGACGGTCAATGGTTGCTGTGATGATAAGGCGGATGGGGTCATCTAACCACATCACTCGCCCGGAAGATTGCGAGAGGGTTTCTTCATTGAGACTGTAGGGTTCGTATGTATTGGAAGGAAGGAGTGTTTGGTCAAAGGACCACACATTGACATTCTGTCCGAGGATAAGGCGGACCTCCATAGCCGGACGGAACAACGCACCAGCCTCTGTTTGGTGGCGGAAATCCAATTCAAATTCACTCAACAATTCTGGAATCAATGCGATGTGTTCTTGACCTGGGTCAGCATCAAATTCAAAGGTCACTTGTTCTGTTTGAAAGGTATTTGCGAAGGATTGTTCAGAGACCTTTTCTTCACCAACCGGCGTAGGCGTCAATACACAATCGTTATCTGAACGGCAAGAAAGGTAGAGGTCTCCACCCTCACTGGCCATAACGAGACCTCCAGAGGCAGGGGCGACCACGGCTTGAGAGGCCGTAGCCAGCATGAATATCATGACCAATAAGAAGCAACGGGGCCAACATGGCTTCATCAACACGGTCACCTCATATTTTGGAGTTGGTCATGCTATTTCATTGAGCGTCCTGTACGGGTCGGTCCTGAAGCAGTTTACGACATGTTCGACATTGGAATTTACCGTTACTTTTTCGCTGGCGGGGGTAGGACTCTTTGCATGAGGGGCAATACCAAAGCCATCGGGCTCGACCAAGCCGCATCGCTTGTGTGAAGGCTTTACCCATACCTGCAGCAGAACGGTTTGGCCATTGAGATTCAAGTGCACGAAAGACGCTATTGTGGGCTCTAAAACCAAGGACATGAAGAAATTCATGAAACAAAACAAAGGCTCCATAATCACACCAGGGTTCTTCGAAAAGACGCGGATGCAATTCTACAACCTCGACCTCGAGAGTACCGTCCTCGAGACGAAGCCATCGAGTTACGCCATGACGCTGAGTTGCGCTTTTTCGGAGAAGCCCAAGCGGTACTGTCAGAAGCTCTCCTGTGTCTGTTGAGACGAAGGAGTCCAGTGTTCCGAGTAGAGAGACGACCCCTTGTCTCAATTCTTCAAGCCGAAGCTGCTGTTCTTGATTTGGCCTAACCATGCATGACACCTAAGTCCAACGATGATAGGCAGGATGGCCTTCTTTCACCGCAACAAAAAGGCCGCTACCCGTCGCACAAACCTTTCCTTCAGCCTCTAATGTGAGACTTACTTCTGCCCGGTCAACACCGAGAGATTCTATTTGACTTAGGATTGTCAAGGTGGCACCCAGAGGTGTTGGGCGTCGTAATTGTACGCTGTAAGATGCCGTAACGGTGCAGGGTGGTTCAGATTCATTCGAGGCATCCATTAGAGCAACAGCTGCAGTCCAATTCCCGTGGCAATCAAGTAGCGTACCGATGATGCCACCGTTGATCATCCCTGGAAAGGCTTGGTGATGGATTTCAGGGGTGAATTCCATCCGCAAACCATTCTCAATCCGGTGAGATCGGATTTGAAGTCCCTCTTCATTAGCCGGACCACAACCGAAGCATATCGATGAAGGGGCATAGGCTTCTTGAACACTACGTTGGTCCATGAAAAGCCTAGAAGCACGGCACTTGATGATTCTTCCCGCCTCCTGAAGCGTGCGCATGGTTCTTGAGTCGGGTGAACCTCCCACCACCATGGGCAAGCGGAAAAAGAAGACCATCCGCAAGGTCCGTGTCGCACATGAACTGCCCAAACGCAGGAAAATCGCTATCGAAGAAGCAATGAAAGCGCACAAGACTGAAGATCGTCCGGAATGGGACCGTGGTTCACAGTGGGGCGAAATCCGTTTCTATCGGAAACGCATCAAGCCCGGCACGTTGCGAACTGTGGAGATGCCCTTGCTCAATGTCAACTTAGGAGATAGTTGGCCCGTTCCAGTAACGGTCATCCACGGCGCTCGTCCCGGACCGTGTATTACCGTCCTCGGAGGAATTCACGGTGATGAACTCACGGGCCCGTCTGCATGCACCCACCTTCTCAGCAATCCGTTTACTGATGAAGGACGGCCTCTTGACCCAAAAACGATGGCTGGAACACTCCGAATTGTACCGGTTGTGAACCTGCCAGGATACCGTGGAAAGTCACGTTATTTCCCCGATGGACGTGACCTTAATCGGCAATTCCCTGGGAACGCTGGGGGCTCAACAACCAAACGAGTTGCACACCAAGTTTGGAAGCATCTAGTTGAAGACAGTGATGCGATTATCGACCTCCACAGTGCGGCAAAAGGAAGAACGAACATGCCACAAATACGCGTGGACATGACGCATACCAGTTCATACTTACTTGCAAAATCATTCGGGATTGAAATCCTCCTCGATTCCATAGCCCCAAAGGGCACATTACGCCGTTCCGCAAATGCCGTTGACATCCCGGTGATTACCTATGAAGGAGGTGGAGCTGATTTCCTCGGAGACCAATCCGTCAAAGTCGCCGTTCACGGGGTGATGAACGCTCTGCGGTCATTGCGTATGATTCCAGGCAATCCCCAGCGACCTAAATTCCGTATCATGGCAAGCGGTTCAATTTGGCTGAGAGCCGGGGAAGGTGGGCTCTTGGATATGTTTGTCACTGCTGGAAACGTCATGCGTGAAGGTGAGGTCGTTGCGACAATCTCAGACCCGGCAACCCCTGGCATGACCGTTGATATCGTCGCACCAGAAGATGGCCTCATCATTGGAGCGGCTACCAACCCCTTTACCTCTGCAGGAATGCCAGTAGGCCATTTCTTACCAATATCCAAACATTTCTCCTTGCTTGAAGAACAAATTGATGAGGATGGCCGCTTTATTATCAACGGTAGTCAAGAGGACCCTGTTTGGCGTGAAGAACACGAAATTAACGAGATTTCACTTGAAGGCGAATGGAGTGGGGGTATCATTGACTCAGAATGGATCAACTCAAACCTGACCAATGAGGAAAGTGAGGCGGAAGAAGCATCTTGAAGTCTCAGAAGGGAAAAGGTTCAATCGCTCGTAAACTTAGGCAGAATTGGAATTCCTATGCCCGTAGACTTCATACCTGACCAATTAATAGAAAATGTGCTCGAGGATGTCGGCAATAAACTGGATGAAAAATACGGCCAAAGGAACTGGGTAAAGTGGTTGTACTGGCTTCTTGTGATCGTATCACTATCAGTACCGATTGTCTATTTTTTCTGGTGAAGACAGATTTTCATTGGTTGGCGAAGGCTGAGACTGCTGCGTGAATTTCCTCATCTTGCATGTTTCGCTTCTGACTCTTGGCAACCTCAAAGAGATGAGCCACAAGATCGTTATCAGCCTCAATTCCATTTTGCTCGAGCCACCAGACAATGTTTGACCGACCGGACATATGGCCGATACGGATGACTTGCTTTAGACCGAAATCACCTGCGGGGACGCCGGAATAGACGCGGTCTGCCAACCAATCATCGCCCTTGCGCATGGCCTTGATGACGGCTGATGCATGTACGCCAGTTCCAGTTTCAAATGCATCTTCACCGAAGACCGGGTAGTTTCGAGGCAGTGGGACTTCGATGTATTCATTCGCTTTTTGCATGTAGGCGTCAAGGAGTGTCAGGTCGTTATCAATGACGCCCATGAGTTTGAGATTTACGAGCGTTTGGTCCAGAGGTGCATTTCCGGCACGCTCACCTACACCAAGTGCAGTCCCGTGAATTACGTCAGCGCCCGCTTCCACCGCAGCGATGTTGTTGGCTACGCCAAGACCTCGATCTTGGTGACCGTGCCAATTGACCTCGATGTCCCTGCGTTGATAGCCTGCGTCTTTGATGACTTCTTCATCGATAAAGGCCAGAAGACGTTTGACACCGTTGGGCGTCACATGCCCACATGTATCGCAAACACAGAGTCGGCGAACTCCCAATTCCATGGCACGCTGGTAGATTTTCTTGACATCTTCGGGATTCGAGCGAGTGGTATCTTCAGTCACAAACATGACAGGTACATCGTTTTCAACTGCGTAGGAAACCGCATCTTCCATGGTCGTCATCAGTTTGTCCATGGTCCAACCTTCCGTGTATTGGCGAATTGGACTGGTGCCCAGGAAGGCTGATGCCTGAATTTCCATCTCGTGCTTGGCTTGCATCTCAACCAAGGGTTTGATGTCGCCCATCAAAGTACGAACCGCTGCACCAGGTCGGATAGAGTATTCGTTCTCCCGGATATGAGTCAACATTGCATCAATGTGATTGAGATGAAAGGGACCTGCTCCAGGTAGACCTAAATCGACTTTTTGAATACCAAGTTTTTCCATGTAGTCGAGAAGTTCAATCTTTTGCTCAATGGTTGGGTTACGGGCACTCGGGCTTTGAAGTCCGTCACGGAGTGTTTCGTCATCAAACCAAACGCCATGAGGATGATTTGCGGGTTGACGGTTGAATTCATAGTCGACTTCGTTCCAATCGTATATGAGAGACCGTTCATCCATGTGATTCACCTACCCAGCAGAAGGGTGCCGAGCAGTTGCCCACGGGGTGGCATCCCGTTTGAATGCGTCGCTCGGGCCTAATGCCGCTTCATTCCTCTTCTTCAGAGCCTTCGGAGGCATCGTTGCCTTCTTCATCGTCATCGTCAATATCCAGCAAAGAGGCTGAAATCCTCGAGGAAAAGATGAGTTCATCAACGAATCCACCGTTTTTCTTATTCCTTAATTCCATCACACGTGTGCCGCGTGTGGATTTACCGGAGGTCTCCTTGGTCTGATTGACACGAATACGAATCATCATACCAGATTTGGTCAGCAAAAAGAGGTGGTCGTTCAAGTCTGGAATCGTGCGAACGCTGATGATACTGTCAGAATATTCTTCATCCAGTTTCATCGTCCTTACACCCTTAGCGCCTGGTTTTGTTAACCGATAGCCATCTGTGACCATCTTAGGCTGGCCGTCTTCGTCAAATTTGGGCTCGCCTTGTGCGTTGGTGTCCTGGATACGATCAGCAGTTCCCAAACGACTTCGTTTTGCCATTCCAAACTTCGAAATGGTGAGGATGTATTCGTCAGCACTCAGCATGGCGACCATGCCAGCAACGACCCCGCCACCTGAACCTTTTCTGTCACCTACTTTGATTCCGTAGATACCTCCAGACACACGGCCCGATGCACGGATGGCTAAACAGCTGAATCTCGAAGCATAGCCAGTGGTTGAAATCATGACAATGTCGTGCTCATTGGTAGCTGAACGTACGTTGACCAGCGAGTCACCCTCGAGTTTGAAACGGAGAGCATACTTGCCGTTGCGGTTGATACGGACGTATTCTGAGAGAGCCGTTTTCTTGATGAGCCCGAGTTTGGTAGCGAAAAGAAGGTAATGATCACCTGGCTCTTCGAGTAATTCTCTTGAGACTGGCAGAATCGTAACGATATTCTCATCTTCGCGCAGACTTTCAAGCAGATTACGGATGTGACTGCCTCGTGACTGACGGCTGCCGATGGGTGTTTCCCATGCCTTGAGCCCGTAAACACGTCCCTGGTCGGTGAAGATAAGCAAACGGTCCTTGCTGAAGCAGGTTACAACGAGTTGAGGTGTGTCTTCAGTTTTGGTTGTGACACCTTTAAGGCCACGTCCGCCTCTGTTTTGAGTCCGGAAGGTTTCTACAGGGGTGTGGCGGATGTAATTGTCTTCGCTCAGCGTAATCACAATCGCTCGCTCTTCAATCAAATCCTCACGGTCCATTGAAAGGGGCATAGGGTCGATGAATGAACGACGCTCGTCACCGTGACGGTCGACCACTTCAGCCAACTCCTCTTTGAGGATTGAAAGGCGGCGAGGGCGGGAGGCAATGATGTCTTCCAAGTCTGCAATCTTTATCTTGAGTTCCTGATGTTCGGCTTGTACGTTTGCGACATCAAGTCGGCTCAACTGATACAGACGACGTTCAGCAATGGCTTTCGCTTGTGCTTCGGTGAAATCGAAGACTGCAATACCTGCCATTGTTTCGTCTCCACGGAGAACGGCTTCAAATTGCTCTCGGCTTGAACTGGCCTTACCTACTGCAACCACGTCATCAATGCGATCTTGAGCTTTGACCAAACCTTCCAAGATATGTGCACGGGCCTCTGCCTTGCCGAGGTTAAACACAGCACGGCGTTCAATCACCGATTCACGATGTTCCACGTAGGTGTGAATCATAACGGGGAGTGTCAACAAAACCGGTCGGCCATCGAGGATACCCATCATGTTGGCAGAATAAGATTCTTGAAGTCTGCTTGATTTGAACAATTGATTCAGAACAGCATGCGGATCTGCATTATTTTTGACTTCAATAACGACACGGATCCCTTCTTTAGAGGATTCGTCACGGATATCTCGGATTCCCAAAACAACTTCCTTGTTGACCAAATCTGCAATGTGAACCAACATGTCTGCTTTCTTGACCTGATAGGGTATTTCGTGAATGACAATTCGTTTTCCGTTTTCATCGTCGAGGACATCACACTTTGAACGGACATGGAACCGCCCCTTGCCCGTTGCATACATATCCTGAATTCCGTCGATTCCATGAATCGATGCACCGGTAGGGAAATCGGGCCCACGGACGTGTTTCATGTACTCTTCTATAGAGATAATCGGCATCCCATCTTGCTCTTCCTCAAGAATACGTTCCACGTGCATGTTCACTGCCCCGGCAACTTCTGTGAGATTGTGAGGCGGGATACGAGTGGCCATACCTACTGCGATTCCGTCGCTACCGTTCAACAATAAATTGGGTAAGCGGGAAGGAAGCACCGTTGGTTCCTGCTCAGAATCATCAAAATTCGGCTGGAAATCAACGGTATCCTTGTTGATGTCATCAAGCATGTGTTTCGCAATTCGGTCCAGGCGACTTTCGGTGTAACGCATAGCGGCAGGAGGGTCGCCGTCAATGGAACCGAAGTTCCCTTGCCCGTCAACCAGCGGGTACCGGAGTGAAAATTCTTGAGCCATCCTCACCATTGTGTCGTAAATGGATTGATCACCATGCGGGTGGTACTTACCCATGACTTCACCAACTGAACGAGCAGACTTGCTAAATTTCTTTTCCGATGTGTGCCCGCCTTCGAACATACCGTAGAGCACCCTTCGATGAACAGGTTTCAATCCATCACGTGCATCAGGAAGTGCTCTGCCAATAATGACTGACATAGCGTAGTTGATGTAGGAATTTTTCATTTCGGTGTTGAGCGAATGATTGAGGATATTTTCGCCAGACGCCGTTGAGCCGTCTTCAATGTCATTGGTTTCTTCATCAGATGTCAAGGTTGGT
>QQSD01000090.1:0-1801 GCA_003602485.1 Candidatus Poseidoniales archaeon
CATTGGGCGTGTAGCACAGCTGGATAATGCACCGGCCTCCTAAGCCGGAGATCGCGGGTTCGAATCCTGCCGCGCCCGCCAGTTTCTGGATAAGAGCCATATTGAAGGGCATCCACGCATAAACGGGGCAAGCCATGAGTTCGGAAGACGAAGTCGACGCCCTGAGTGCCTTACCCGACCCCTACGGGCACGGCTTTGCCCGTACCGAAGATCCGATTGAACGCACAACCGAAAAATGGCTGCACCAAGAACGACTCCGCCTCCGATTTGGAACCCTCGCGAGGCATCCTCTCCTGATGGGCTTACGCTTGTGTTTTGGCAGTATTGTTGCTGTTACAGCGCTCATTTCAGTATTGTTGCCTCAATATGCTCCTCCAAACCCAGGGTACGTTCTCCTGTTTGGAGGGCTGCCCTTCCTGCTCGCCACCGTGCCCGCCCTCATGGCTGGTGAAGCGATGTGGCAGTCCATCCAAGCGCGAATCTCACTCAGAGAAATTGATGGTGAGTCTACTGGAGGTAAACTCTCCCTGCGCTCACAACCTGGTATGGACCGTATTCTCGAAGGACTTACCGACGTCCGCCGTCACAATTCAGTAAACACTCTTTTGGCCCTCAGCTCGGTTTCTCTACTCGGTCTTGGAACCGTGATTACCGAAGAATCAATTGTTTGGAGCCTGTCATTTTTAGTTTCGATGACACTTGGTCTCGCCCATACATTCCACGCCTACTTCACCTATGACTCAGTTCGCCAGCAAGGCGATTTGATGCCCTGCTTAGTTCACCACGCCCCCACACACCACCCCACACAATTAGGGTCGATTCTCGGCGAACTCATCGTTCTCCATCTTGACCCCGACCTGTATCTTGATTGGCTTAGTTGGCTAAACGATTTCCGAAACAGCATCCTTCCAGGTTATGATAAAGACCAATCTTGGGAGCGAGTCTTGTACATTTTACATCTTCATGCCAAAGGCGACCTGAGTGACTCAGTCGCCCACGGCGAATTGAGCGAATTTATTCGACCCGATGCGATGGAGGATATTCTCCTGGACCCTGAAGCGAAATTCAATTGGCGCTCATTGCAGCGCCTCCTTGCCCACGCAAGGGTGTGGCAACCAAGCGCGTTTCGCCTGCTCGAACGTCTTCAGTTGGATTTGCTTTCAGGTTCGCCGATGATGCTCCGTGAACCGTGGCGGATGGACGTGGCCCTTGACCCGCAATGCGACGAGGGAACGGGGCATCTCTTCATCGCCCTCAACAATCAGACCTTCGAACAGGCTATCGCTCGTATTGAGGTTGTATGTCCTGGCGGTGAGCCCTTTGCTCGAGACCACCGTTTCGAACTCAAAGCATGCCCGCCTCCACGGCAAGCCGTTGACCTCTACACAGCTGGCGAAGACGACGCTCTTGATTGGGTGCCTCGGTACCTGCAACAAGGTGTTGTATTGTGGTTGGGTGTTGCATGGCCAGAAAAAGAACAAGGCGATCGTTACGTCCAAGTTATTCTCCGGGATGAGGAGGGTGTTGTGATTGAATCCCGCGTCCTTAGGACGGTCGTCAAACGTCGAAATAGCAGCCACTATCGCAAAAAGAACAAGCGATTAGAAGGGGCAAGAAAGTGGGCAGTACGTCCCCTTCCAAAATTTTGAGACTCTCTATCTTTCTAGAGAATTCAGTTTGAGCCCGAGGTGGCTCAAGCGCGCACCTTATGTCAGTCCGCTACTTCGCCAGCCTTGAGGGGATTCAAGATGGAAGCATGGGATGTCATTGTTCTCGGAGATGGTCCTGCTGCCATGAATGC
>QQSD01000090.1:1898-2521 GCA_003602485.1 Candidatus Poseidoniales archaeon
TCGCTTCAAGAAACAAATAATCGCAGCCATCGTGAAGACACCATCCGAACTGGGGCCTTCCTCAACGACCAGGACGTTGTTGCGGAAACGACAGCCAACGCAAATCGCCATGTTGACCTTCTCGAGCGCCGAGGAATCAACTTCCGCCGAGACTCTCAAGGCCTCCCCATGGTTCGAAAATCCATTGGGCATGCACAACCTCGCACGGTTGATGCTGGAAGCGCCACTTCCCGTCAACTCCAACAAGTTGGCGAAGAGCAATGCATGCGTCACGGCGTCATTCGCCGAGGCGACCACGTCCCCCTCACACTTGTCCACTCCGACCAATCAGTTGATGGCCTCGTCGCCTTGGACATGATGAATGGACGCGTTGTTGGCTTACAGTGCAAAGCCCTCATTATTGCGGATGAAGGCTTTGAAGGCGCTTTCTCCTCAGGTGTTGTTGGATTGGGCATGGACATGGCATTCCGGGCCGGAATCGCCCTGCGAGACATGGAATTCATGACCCACCACCCATTGACAATCAAGGGGACCAATCTCTTCTTGCCCACAGGCCTGCTCAACGACGGCGCCAAACTGCATGAAGGCTCAGGTGCTGCAATCGAAATAGCTGACCTCAACCC
>QQSD01000091.1:0-6325 GCA_003602485.1 Candidatus Poseidoniales archaeon
CAGGTTGAAAGGGCATTTAGTAACGAAGCAAGGAGTTCGTCATCGTAGTGAGAACGCCCTGCTGTGAGGAATTGATGCATTCGGTCCAAGACACCGCGGGCGTCCAGGTCATGCGTGGCCATCAACTGGTCAAGAGCCCCCATTGCTCCTTTGAGAACACGGCTGCTCTTCTCACCTTGACGTTCCCATTTCCAATCATGTACGCGTCCACGCAAAGCCTCCTCCATGACAAGCTGAACCTCGCGCAGGCTGCTATTGGACATCAGAGTCTGGACGTTGCGTCGGTCGTTGAGGAGGTTGCGCTGAGCAAGAAGTTGAAGCATGAAAATTGCTTTTCGTAAATTTCCATTGGCGACGTGTGCGACGTCTCCTATGATGCCGAGGGTAGATGCTTGCGTTTCAAGCTCAAGAATTGTTTCCAACCGTTGTTCGATCATAAGTCGCGAGAGGGTGGGCATGCGGATGTGTTGAGTTCGGCTTCTCATGGCTTCAATCATCCGAGAGGGGGTGTGTGTCGTGAAAATAAAGCGTGCACTACGGCTACTTTCTTCCATCATTCGGCGGAGGTAGGATTGTCGGGCGTGGCCGAGGTAATCGGCGTCTTCAATGACGATGATTCTCGAAACAGGAACAAATTGGGCGTCAGTACCAGCTGAGGATTCCTCGCCTGCAGGAGCCGGGGAGTCATCAGCCGATGCACTGATGTTATGGTCAAAGGCATCGAGACTGGTTCTTCCTGCAAGTGTGTCCTCAGAACCACTCCCTTCCGGGCGCAGGAAGGCCTCAAATTTTGACATCGCCCCTGCAGTTTTCGCTAAGTCACGTGCCTGAAGCACATGCGTTGTCGCACGCCATGAAGGGCCCAGTACCTGGCGGCAAACGAGTTGATAGGCTGCGGTTTTGCCACAACCGGTTGGTCCCGAAAGGAGAAGATGTGGTGGATTGGATTGAAGCGAAAGTTGCCGAAGGGCAGCAATCACGGATGGTGAAGTTACCAAGTCGTCAAACAAAAGTGGCTTATGCTTCTCAAGCCACATCGTCATAACGTGAGAGTAGAGACCATGGTCTTTGAACTCTGCGAAGTGATGGAATCACTCTGCGTTGAGACGCTTGGTGCCGTGACGGCGGAGTTTCATGAAGATGCGAGAGCCACATCCCTTGCAGCTGATTCCGTTTCGCTCACGGTGGAACGATTCAAGACTGCCGCAGTTGGCGCATTTGTAATCGACGAGTTCAACCATATGTATCTCTCCGTGCCACGCGACCGTGCATCCCGTTTTGAACCTGTTCATTGAGTAGAGCGTCGTAAAAGTGCATCAAATGTCGCAGCAGAAAGTACGACAAGGTCGCCTTTCGAATAAAGTTCAACGATCTTCTCTATGAGTTCTTCAGGTGTACGACCGTGATAAGTGGACAATTCACTTGGTGCATAGCCCGATTCAAGGCTCTCAATGAACACGTCCTCTTCATGGGGCGTCCAGGGAAGGGGCGTCTTCGGCATTAGCAGAAGCGGCCGCCAACAAGCCCTGGCATCATGCGGATTCGGCTACCTTCTTCGAGGTCCATCTCAGCAATGTCAGCTGCGCTGACAAGTTGGTCGTTCACGAAGACCCAGGCGCTGTTGTCGCTGGTTGCCTTGGTGGCAATTTCAGCTTGTGTCATGACCACTTCACTGTGGCCGGTGCTGTCTGCGGTTTGCACAACGAAAGTTGGGGCGTCTTTGCCGCCAACAAGCCCTGGCATCATGCGGATTCGGCTACCTTCTTCGAGGTCCATCTCAGCAATGTCAGCTGCGCTGACAAGTTGGTCGTTCACGAAGACCCAGGCGCTGTTGTCCTTGGCTGCCGCGTTGGCAATCTCTTCTTGGTTCATCTGCACAACTGAGTGTCCAGATTGGTCTGCTACTTCTACGTTAAACATCAATTCCTTATCCATGTGTAATCACTTCTGCAAGGCTTACACGCTGAGTGCATATAAACAAACGACATTTCTCTGAATCTACTGGATTCAGGAGGCTAAACTTGTTCATTGGCATTGGCTCGCTCACCTTGTGAAGTGAGAAAGGTTCAAGCAGATATAAAGAATCAAATTTTCAAGTCTGCTTGCCGTGCTAAGAGGTGAATGTGCATGCTGTGTTCAAGCATGGCGGCATTGGCCCAAGCTTGGTCGAAATCAGCTCCAACCGCATAAGCGCCATTACCACGAACAACAACGCAACGCATACCACCCTGCTGGAGTGCTTCAGCAACCTGGCGAAGGTATTCTTCGGGCTGATCTGTGTCGGGGTCAACGATGATGATTTTTCCGATGTGTTGTTTTCCCATTTCATCAATCGGTGTGACCACGATGAGGTCTTTTTCACAACTCGCTGCGGTCGTGTGAACACCGTGCATGTGGATGGCAGCAGCAGGGCCGCCTGTGACCATTGCTACTGAGGCAAGGACGACTTCAAGCACATGCCAGTCCGAAGGTGCTCCACGGGGAGATGCCGCTCCGAAATGTCCTGCGCAAAGGCTGCGTTCGCTCATGCGTGGAAGGGTGGTCATGTGACGGCTTGAAATCATAATACCTGGTTGTTCGGGGTGAACCATGGCAACACTGCCCATGGTGGCACGCACGAGGTGTTCTCGGTCCAATTGACGCCCAATTCGAACAAAATCCCCAACAACATAGGGAGGGACGACAATATTTTCTTCCACCATCGGAGGCATCGGAGGCTCTTCCATTTGTTCAATTACTTCTGTTGCCCCAACGACTGATTGGCGCAGTCGTGCGTTTTCCATGTGCAAACGTTCCAATTCTGCTTCCTTTTGAGCGAGAAGTTCCTCTGCCGATGATTGACCAAGGGCTGAAACATCTTCCGGCTTTGACTCGGGCTCGGGCTCATCAAGAACTTCGGGCATGGATTCCACTTCAGGAGTTGGTTCAGAGGGCTGCTCTGGCTCGGCTGGGGCAGGCTCCGGCAAGGATTCTGCTTCAACTACTGCTTCGGCAACGGCTTCTTGTGGGTCATCCAAGGCAGATGAAGCCTCGTCGGCTGATGTTACGTCGTCATCTGCAGGGGGTTCTTCGGTAACTTCGGCAGATGGTTTTGTTTCGGGCGGACCTGATGGTGGACCAGTGGGTGGGCCTGATGGAGGTCCTGATGGAGGTCCTGATGGTGGCCCTGATGGAGGTCCTGACGGAGGTCCTGATGGAGGACCAGTGGGTGGACCTGTTGGAGGACCAGTGGGTGGACCTGATGGTGGCGTTGAAGCAGCATCTTCTGTGACTTCTTCGGCAGCCGGTTCTGGCGGAGTGGTTGATTCTTCTACGGCTTCTTGGGCCTCTTCAATGTCTGCGGCCGGTTTTTCGAGAACTTCGATGTCCCCGAAGGCACCTCCAAGCATGTTATCGAGTTGTGCATTTTCTGCTTCTTCTCGTGCAATTTCGGCTGATGTTTTTGATTTCACCATGATGGCACCCATTTCACCCACATGGCGCGGCTTAAATAGCGGTTGCGCCCCCGGAGGACTGAAACTGCCCGCTTGGTGTAGAGGTTATCATGCAGGATTGTCATTCCTGCGACCCGGGTTCAATTCCCGGAGTGGGCGCCACCTTTACTCGTCTTCTCCATGGAGCGGAGGCGTATTTTTCTTGATCGATAGGGCAGGGAAAAGGTACCACATCAGCGGCAAGAGCAGAAGTGAGTCAAGATTTTTGCCCATTTGAATCTCAAATGTAGATTCGAAGGCGATGAAAGAGTTGGCATCGGCGCTTCCATTCAATGGAATTGATTCTGCCACTTGTGTTCGGTTCTCAGGTGCTACGAGCCCCAAATCATATCCCGAAAAATCTGCTTGTAATTGCATCCCCAGCCAAATTAATTGGAACTCCGTTGATGCGTTGGTGTGGACGAACGAAACGGTCTCAATATTTGCTCCTGGTGTGTTGGTGGCAGTTGATTCATTTTCGTCTTCACCCCCACCGCCCAAATCCAAGGTGTAGTACACGGGAAGCAAGGCAAATGAAATCACCGAGAACAGAAAGGCGAGTGTTCGTACGTGATGTCGCCAGCGAAAGGAGGCCAGCATCAAGAGTTCACTCAGTACCAACAGTGCAAGAGAGGCTTTGATGCTATTTCTCCCAAAACTCAACCATTCACGCTCTTCACCGCTATCGGCCTCACTTGTATCCTCGTCATCTGAATCTGCGTCCTCTTGAGAGGTGTTGACGGGTACGGATGCACCATCGTCCCTCTCAAGAGTGTAGAAGAAAAAGGAAGTTGCTCGTTCAATTCGAAGGTCTATTTGCGTCTGATCTTTGTCAATGGCAACCAAAGCATGAGCTTCGGTAGGAGCGGGTTTTCCTTCCGTGTAAGCACCATCAACTGTTGCGACAAGCCACGCCGAGATAAAGACGTGAATAGCCAACAGAACCGTAATGCTCAGTCGCAGAACCCCAAATGCGGGGTGCGGCTTAGGCCGTGGGAACACGGCCAACCGTCTCCCTCATTCCTTTTGGTTTCACGCGTCATCGCCATGTCGGCGATTGCCTGCAAGAGCAGCACAACCAATCATGGCAAGAACGGTTAAGGGTGAAAGGAAGGGAAGGAGGCCTGCGTCTTCAGCAATTTCTTCAGCCGTTTGTGTGTCATCAGCGGTGTTGCCATCACTATCATCTTCTTCGTTAGTGATTGAGTCGAGCACTGAAGTATCCACGCCTGCTTCTTCGAGAACCTCTGCGAGGTCTGCCAAGTTATGGTCTTCAACATCAACGATGTCATCCAAGTCTTGGAAGTCGGCCATCTCTGTTTGAGCATCTTGTGCGGGCGCTCCAGTGAGGTAACGCACGCTCGCGAAGGTCATTGGGAGATCGTTGCTGTATCCAGTTGTTTCAGGTCCAACAATTACGTATTGATTGTCGCTGTCATCGCCTGCATAAACACCAACGCCAACTATGGTTGCATGTTGGGTACTCCACAAAGGAGCCCACATCCCTTCCGTGTATGGGAACTCAGGGGTTTCTTGGTTCTCGGCAACGTCCTCAAAGGTTGTTCCAAGGTTTTCACCAAAGTTCTCAAGAACACTGGTGAGGCTCGATTCTGCCAGGGCTTCGGCAATGGCGATGATGCGTTCACTTGGTTCGCCTTCTTCTGAGACCTCCTCGCAACTGTCCATAGACTGGTAAGGTTGCTCAGCGCCAGGAGCGATGAGGGATACCACAACACAGTACTCACCCTCATCCGATAGATCGTGAGTTTCCGAGTATTGGGTATACGACTCGTTTTCATCCAGAGGATTGGTAGATTCGGTGATGAGGGCGCCACTCGAATCCAACAAAGCGAAGTGTACGTCTACATCGGATGATGCGTCTTCAGAGTCCCAGTGGTTAACACGGAAGTCTGCGGTGAGAGTCATCCCTTCGGAATCCGTGCCGAGGTAGCCAATATCTGGGCCAACCCACGTGTCATCGCACATCATGGGTTGTGACATGATTTCGACTCCAGACGCGTCAGAGACAGATGCAATGGTACACATTTGGTTTTCTCCAAAGGAGAGTGTTGGCGCGGCATCCAAGTCCATGCCAAAAGAGCCGTAGTCCAGAGAGATATCGCATGTATCCCAAGCCACGCCTTCGCAAATGGTTTGTGTGGCAGGTTGGGCGATAACATTTCCATTACCGTCGTACAATGATGCTGCAACGGTATAAATCTCGCTGGTTGTTCGTTCATCGGAACTTGAGGCGCAGTCCACTGAATAATCGTTCAGGCCGGACCAAGAGATGCTTGTACCGTCATCGCAGGTAAACATCTTGGTTCCCTCTGCATCTTCATCGGAATCATCCGCGCAGTCAGATGAATAATCGTTTACATTTTCCCATAGGATGGTCGTTCCATCGTCGCAAGTGAACATTCGGTCAGTAAACGTAAGAGCGTCAACATCAACATTTCCATTGAGTGCGTGCATCTCCTCCCCTGTATCCCAATCTTCGTACGTACTGTGCGTAGCATAGACAGACATTTCATCTGAGCCGTCATTGCAGTCTTCGTTACCATTGTTAACGTACCATTCATAGATGTATTCGCCATTGTCGCACATCCACATGTTTTGGTACGGGTCGTATTCCTCATTGTCAACGCTTTCTGCATCTTCGCCCAACAATGAGCCAAAGACAGTATCGACGAGGGAGTCTTCAAAGCTTGCTTCAAGGTCATCGCCAATGGCTTCTCCAAAGGACATGGAGGAGAGTGCGAGAACGCCTCCCATCATTGTGAACATCACGGGGTTGCCAGGCGGGCAATCCGCACACGCCATGGCTTCAATGGTTTCTCCTTCACCAAGGT
>QQSD01000091.1:6444-15849 GCA_003602485.1 Candidatus Poseidoniales archaeon
GAGTCGAGGCCGAACTCTTCAGTAGGTATTCCAGTGAATATAACTTCATAATCAGCTACTCCTGTGTAGGTTCCTGAAATAGCGCCACAATCGTCGTAAACATAGGCCGTACTCCATTGGTCTTCGACGCCCGTGTCTTCGCCATCTTCAACACAACTCATGGAGGTTGCGTCGTTTGCTGACGCTTCGATGTAGAATGGGCTTGGTGCGCCGAGGCGCCAAACAGCGTCCGTGGATTCCATGGCGTAGCCGAAGTTTACGCCCATGTCAAAATCAATGTCAAGGTCCTCGCCACCGCCTTCAAGAGCAATGTCCACGCCAACAGACATGTCGGCTGAAACACTCATGTCAATGTCCATATCGGCACCAACAAGCTCGTATGCGTCGTTAAGATATTCAGTGTAAAGAATGTCGACAGTGAGAACATTTTCAAACTCGCTTTGGACATTGATGTCAAAGGATATTGGGTCGCTTCCGAAGGTCTCATCTTCTGTCCAATCTGTGAGAAGAATACCGTTGAACAAAAGGCCGTGTCGCAATACGACGTCGCTTGTTCGGCTCCAAACGGTAATGTCGTTGCCGTCAAGGTCTTGAATGGTTTGGGGAGTGACATCTTCTGTCTGGTGAACGTAAACATTTGATGAACCCGTTGTTAACTGTCCAATATCAAGGTTGAATCCTGCATCATCTGCATCGTTCATGATTTCGACGAACAGGTCTTGAATGTCCAAGCCTGTAACGTTTTGCAAATCGCTGTCAAGGCTTGTCCAGTCGTATTCAACGCCGTAATAGAATTCTGAGGCTTCTGCAGGTTGTGCTTGAACCGCAGTCATGGGCGAAAGCGCCATGAGCATCAGGAGGGTCACGAGCAGGCCGGAGAGGGTACGTTTGTTAACGGACATCGATTATTCCCGCGATTTAGTCCATATTAAGGCTATTGGGGCGGTTTTCAGTATTTTTCATCGCAACAGACGGGTTCTTATTGCCGTGCAGAAGCGCAGACTTTGACAAAATTTTCAAACATTTCTTTGCCGAATTCGGAATCATTGACTTCGGGGTGGAACTGGAGGCCAAATCTGTCTCCTTGCTCGTTTTCCATACCCTGAACGGCGCATGATGGGCTGCTTGCAGTAATGAAAAATCCCTCGGGCACTTCGTGGACTTCATCGTTGTGAGACTCCCATACGGTCTGGTGTTCGTCGGTGCCTGCGAAAATCTTGCCCCCGCCATCGTGGAGTTGTACTTCCATTGCCCCAAACTCTGGGATGGGGGATTCTCTTGCGTCACCGCCGTAGTGGCGAGCCATGAATTGATGGCCTGCACAGATTCCGAGGATTGGGATGTCAAGTTCTAAAAACGCTGCGCAATTTCCCAATTCACCCGTCAAGCCAATTCGTGCAGCACCGCCAGAAAGGATTAGCCCGTCCAATTCCCGTAACTCCTCAACTGGAGTCGTGTTCGGAATAATCTGGGTGTCTACCTTGAGATAGCGTAACATTCGCCATTCGCGGTGCGTCCATTGACCACCGTTATCGACGACATCAATGACGAGAGCTTTGTCGGACATGACCTTCACTGATTCCTTGGTGATGATGGGACGACCATGAATATGCCGATGGTCGCATCCCAATGAATACGTCATTGGCCACTTGGCCTAGCGCCGATGATGGGTTGTCACGATACCGCAGACTTTGCACCAAACCTTGGTACCGTCTTTACGAGGTGTTACGCCTGCAATGTCGATGCTTGCACCACAGTCGCACTTGACGATGTTGTCCATGGCAATCGGACAGGGAAGGCCTTCATGAAGTGAACGCTTTATTCCCATGCCAATATGGCGTTAAATGCAACGAAGCATCGCGTCGTGGAGAAGCCTTTGATCTCCTCAACTTCAACTGATTCTGCGGTTGCCCCCGCTCCTTCAATCATGTCGATGAGTTCCGTTTTCGTTTGAGCGAGGTCGGCACGCTCAACGATGGCCCATCCTCGCAAAAGACGTTGCCCTGACTGGTTCAAAATGGGTAGAAGTGTTGGTAAATGGGACAGACTATCGTGTGGCAAGTTGACCAAAAGAGCGTCCGCGAGCCCCGTGCGTAATGGGTCGTGCTGCCAGACTCGTGCGTCATCACACACGAGTAACGACGGGTCAAGATTACCTTCATGTTTAGCCGACCATGTTTCGAGGTTCAACTTCAACAAATCAACGGCCTTTGGATTGAGGTCTCCAACCAAATATCCCGATAAGAGGGCGGGTTCAGTGAGAAGAAGTGGGAGGGCTGGGCCGACGCCAGCATAGGGGTCTGCAACCACAACAGCGCGCCCTAAGCGTTGACGCAATAATTTCACCTGCTCGAGGGTTCCCTGGCGTTGTGTAGACAGCCGTGCTGAGAAGTAGGCTTCGCTGGGGTCTACCCACATGGCCATCCCGTGCTCTCGGATGCGTGTGCGAGTTGAGAGGTTGCCGTCTCGACTTGCGAGAGGTGTTAATTCACGTACGCGGAAATCTCCTGTTACTCCATTGTCCGCGCATACGACCCGAACATTGGGGAGTTGCTCGAGCATGGCTTGAGCGATGGCAGTTTGGTGCTCCATTATGTCCGCCTCAAGTTTGACCATCAACACATCGCCTTGAATTTCGTAGGCAGTCGGCCACGTATCCTGAGGCAGTGCTTGAAGAGCAACAGGGAGACGTTCTGTCCAGTGAGCTGGGCCCTGTTGTTTGGGCTCCCGGTGAACGATGGTGTGCCCCTGCCACCTTTCATCTCCATCGTCTGGTGCCCCGTCAAGTAGGGGGATGCCTCGCATGCCTTCATCCAGTTGAAGCACGGAGGCTTTGGAGAGCCACCCCTCTTGGCGACAGCGGTGCAACCAAACCTGGGTTTGGTCGCTCGGCACTCTCAAATGACGCATGGCCTTCGCCCTATCCAAGCGTCACGGAGGTTTGAGCATGGCGGCAGAGGAAAACGAAGACGATTCATTCCCTTCCACTGGCCTCCTGCTCATCGGTATGGGCATGGGTTCGCTCGAAGGCATGACGCGTGCAGCCATTGAGGCGGCTAGGAACGCAGACCACCGAAGGTATGAGGCATACACTGCCCTGTGGCCGGAGGATGAATTGAAGCGATTGGAGGCGGAAGTCGGGTCTATTGAGCGCGTCATGCGCCCTGAAGTTGAGCATCCTGAGGCGTTGTTTTCTCTTGCGAAGAAAAGTGTCGTGGCTCTTTTCGTTGTGGGCGATCCGCTGCAAGCCACCACTCACGTTGACCTTCAGTTGCGTGCTGAAAGTGCAGGTATTGATTGCCATGTGTACCACGGCATCTCGATTACAACGGTCGCCACGGGTGCTGTTGGATTGTCTAATTACCGTTTTGGACGTCAAGTTACGCTCACCTATCCGTACGGAGATTGGATTGCGACCTCTCCCCTTGAATTGGTGGCCGTCAACTGGTCGCGTAACCTCCACACGCTCGTTTTACTCGACCTTGACCCTACCGGGCAAGGGACTGGTGAACAACGCCCCATGAAACCAGCAGATGCCGTGAACTCCATGCGCCTGATGTGGGAGAAGGTAGAACTCAGGAAAGACGAGCCGATTTCTGAGGAATTTATGCTCCTAGCTCAAGAACAGGCCATTGTCAACGGCTATATGATGCAAGCATTCGATGACCTACCCGTTGTTCTTTGCTCCGATATGGGCACGGTTGACCAGCACATTGTCACGACGACGCTGGGCGCTTTGGCCGACGAGCCGGGTGGACGTTTGAACTGTCTCATCTTCCCTGCAGGAACGAGTGAGGTTGAAGAGAAGGCTCTTCTTCGGTGGAAACGAGGTGGAGAATAATGTTCGGTCTTTCCAACGATGTGTCTCTCCTCCTGTCCTTCCTACTCTTCATGGGCTTTTTTGCCGGCGTTGGCCTTGCTTCAATGCGAGTCAAAGAAGACACAACGGATGACTACCTCGTCGCTGGTAGAGGGATGCACCCCGCTTTGGCAGCCCTCAGTGCGGTGAGTACTTGGAATTCAGGATACATGTTCATTGGATTCATTGGCTTTATTTTCATTCAAGGTTATTCTGCAATTTGGATCGCTTTGGTGTCTACTATCGGACAACTCGTCGCCTGGATTTGGTTGTACAAGTACATTCAACAGGAAGGGGAACAACGTGGTATTCGCTCCTTATCCTCACTCGTCTCAAAGACTGCCGGCTCCCCAGAAGCCAAAGTCGCCGCTGTTCTTTCAGTCATTTTTCTCTCAATTTATGCGGCTGCCCAACTTACGGCAGGCGGTGTCGCTCTCAACACCATGCTCGGGTGGTCGGAGATCATTGGCATCCTCATCGGATTTGTATTGGTCGTCGCCTACTGTTACGCTGGAGGAATTCGCGCCTCAATTTGGACAGATGCCGCTCAGTCATGTGTGATGATTATCGGTTCGACCATCTTGTGTGTCGTCGCCCTCAAGAGCACGGGTGGCCTGTCTGGATTGCACAACGAATTGAACGCCATTGACCCTGCGATGATCAATGTCTTCCCGAGTGGCCTTATGTTTGGAGCTACGCTCTGGATTGCTGCCTTCTTCCTCGGAGGGCTCGGTGTTGCCGGTCAGCCTCAAGTCGTGTCCCGTGTCATGACGCTCAAAGACGACAATGACCGCAAGCAAGCAATGGTTTGGTTTTTCGTGTGGCAAACGCCGTTCATCGCCCTCATGTTCCTGATTGGACTGGCCTGCCGTGTCCTCCTCCCTGAACTTGGAGCAGAAGGTGCCGAGAGTGGTTTGCCGCAATTGGCCATGACCGAACTTAGCCCCTTCCTCGGGGGTTTGATTCTCGCATCAATTTTTGCCGCCACGATGTCAACGGCTGACAGTCAAGTGCTGGCTTGCACTGCCGCCATCACCGATGACGTACGTCCTGAATGGAGTCAGGACCACAAGACAACGAAGAAAGTCACGCTGGTCGTGGCTATGTTTGCAACCCTGATTTCCTTGGTTGGGCAGAGTTTCCCTGGCTTTGGCGACTCCGTATTCGCCCTCGTTGTCTTGGCAGTTTACGGCTTGGGTGGCATTTTTGTCCCTCTTATCCTGATCCGTATGGCTGGGTATGAGCCCGATACAACGCATTCCATCTCGATGATGATAGCAGCCATGAGCGCCGTAGTGGTATGGTCCATTTTGGGCTTCGGAGACGAAGTCTTTCCTTCTGTACCAGGAATGGGGGCTGCATTTGCAGTCCACTTCGGCTTCTGCTGGTTACGGGATGATTCGATGAGCAATCCCTTCGGCCGTTACGCCGTACCCACCCAAAAGACGGCGGCTATCATCGCTGGTGTTTTGTTTGCTTCTTTTGCCGTGGTAGAAGGGTCCTACCAAGCCTTCGCACCGGACAGCGACAGTACAAGTTCAGGCAACGGAGACTACGTTCTCAGCTATACTGTAAGCGAATGGACGGAGTCTCAGACCCTTTCCCTTGCCGATGGTGAAACGCAAACCTTCTCCGTCACCATCGACGACGCTATGACGGCGGTTTTGCTCGCTGAGTTGACCATCACCTACAGCGATACGGGAGAAACTGCGACTTCAGCCTGTGACGACGTCATTACAAGTCCCGATTATAGCAGCCTCGCTGGGCCGTTGTCTGAAAGCGATGATGCAACACGTACGACAACTGGCTGCGACACGACGACGGTTGTTGGAAGTATTCGCCCCAACGCCGACCTCGCGCAGTATGCAGGTAACGGTACGGGCGATTACGAGTTAAACGGTACGGAAAATGATTTGATCGAAGTCTTGGAGTTCCTCGGAGCGAGTCCAGAAATGGTTGGCACTGTCAACATGGATGTTTCGCTTGAGACAAATAATGGGAACTTTTTCGGGGGCGACGAGAGTGAGAGTGTTGTCGTGACCTTGCGAATGTTGGTCTTCCAACCCAGCGGCATGACTCCGGCTACAGCGTGAAGGTCATCCCTTGTTGCGCAACACTCCACCCGAGTGATGTGACTTCCCGATACTCTGTTGACCCTTCTTCGTGAAGGGGATTGGTGTGGTTGAGGTGGATGAAATGAATTTCAGGGTCGCCTTCATGGCGTTTGCCGAGATTCTGAATCGTTTCTTGAACAGGAGGATGGGGGACCTCGTCCTGATTTCGCCCTGAGAGTTCATCTGCACTCCAAAAGGTCCCGTCGATGAGAGCGATGTCAACCTCCATACTGTTGAGCCATGAACGGATGCTTGAGCTTCCATGAAAGGCGAGCGTCGTCGCCCAACGGTCGTGGTCCGGAAGGAACAGGAGGCTCCGATTTGGCCCGCGGACGATGAAAGCATGCATGTCGGAGAGTTCAGCGCGGTGAGGAACTTCAACTGCTTCCAGGAAGCATTCGTTGCCAAGGCGAACGTGTTGGCCTGCCCCGATAGGAGATGGAACAAAAACGCCGTCTTTGACCATCAAGTTCCATTGTGGGGTCGCTTCAACCAAGGTTTTCATCGATGATGACAGATACAGTGCCAAGCCTTTGGCGTTGAGTGTTTCCTTTCCGAAGAGGCCGAGTCCGTCAACGTGACCAAAATGAGCATGTGTCAATGCTACCGAGTGAATTGAAGGGTGCTTCCAAAGTTTGAGTTGGTCGGCAAGCGACCTCGTCGCCTCAATCAAATGCCCTCGGCCGTCTTGGTCAACAATGCCCAAACTCACCGGATAACGGTAGTCTTCAAGGCGAAGGGCGCTGCAACAATCCAATTGACAGCCTGCTTGAGGGCGGCCTCCATCTTGAGCAGTTCCTAGCAAGGTGACCGTCACCATGGCAGGCGATACGTGCCTCTTCTCTTTGGCCTTTGCGAACGCGACCCCCCATAGAAGCACTCAAACCTCACCACCGAGCCGCTTGGGTTGGGGAGCATCATGGCAGGACCATCTAAAGTGGAATTTCCCGGCAAGAAGAAACAGCGCGTGAAAATGCGTGGTACCAAACAAGCCAACGAAGCAACCTCCAAGAAATTAGCAAAACAACTCAAGCAATTTCAGGAAAACCCTCGTGGACACCTGCCCGCTATGGCCTTTGAAGGAAGATTGCGCTGGGGAAGAACCGACCCGGTTACCAAAACATTGCGCGACCTTGAACGCATCATCAAGAAAAAAGACGATGTTAAGTGGCTCTCAAAGCGAATGATGGCAAAGCGAGGAGACCCTGTTTCCAAGGCATTCGCTGGATCGTTGCACGCAACTCATGACGAACAATTCACCATGGTTGGACAATTCAAATCAACTTCCTTTGGGTCTGCATCCTACATCCGAAGAGGTGATGGAAAGCCCGGATACCTCGCTGGCATCCAAAATTACAGCCATCTTACATTGCGCATGCTACCGTGGGAAGAACACGCAAAGCGAGGTATGTACTTCTTCAGTTGGGACGGGGGTTTTGTGTGCACTGGCCCGAAACCAACTCCGCCAGAAGCGTGGTTGGGTGATGTTCTATCCCGTTCTCGATTTGACCTCAAGGAATCTCGTGTCGACGACAACGTCGTGTGGGCGACAGAGGATGTTGACCAGGCGCTAGCACTGCAAGGCCATCCCACCAAGGCAGGCTATGTGAAAATTAACTTCCATCACGGCTCAGCCGTGTATCTCGGACTCGAATCCATTGCCTCGTTTACCAAAAAAGACGCTCCGTTCATTCACCACCTCGCCCTCTCGATGCTACCTCCGCTCTTGCCTTCCATCCTCACTGTTGAAGCACATTGGGCTCCAGAGGGGTGGCCAACAGAGACTCCGCTACCCCAACCCTGCATTGACGGTATCGAGCGAATCGTTGACGCCTGGCAAGGATTGACAATGAACGAGGGCCTCGTCGCCTCAGCGATTAAACAAACCGTCCTCGAGGGGATTGATGAGGGATTATTGATTGGAGAACAATGGCTTGATGGCACATCATTTGATGCCATTCTTGATGCGTTATCTGATGTGTCGGGCTCTAAAGAAGAACAAGGTTTGACCGCAGAAATTCTCCGCCTCGCTCTTTTGGAACCTACCGAAGAAACTCAAGCGCTTCGAATCGAAGCGAAGGGCGGTACTGAAGCCCGTGAAGAAGGGTGCCTGCGCGTGATGGCGGGGGTAACCTGTGGTGATATTCTCAACGCCTTGTGGGCGACACACGGTGAGATGAGTTTGGCCTATGTTGGACTTGAAGGCGAAGATGCTCATGCCATTTGGGAAGACCAACTCAACACCCCGAAAGCCTATGGTAAATTCTTGAAGGGTCTCGACAAGGCGAAGGCACTCGCTCAACAAAAGTCACGCTTCCCCTCCATGACCGAAGGCGGAGTGGCGACGAACATGATCACATCATTCATCATCAAGGGGTTGACCACGGGTATGGGGGGCGTCGAACGGCTTGCGACCGCCCGCCACAACAGCGTGGATGAAGCAGCCGCTGCATGGGCATGGCTCATGGCAGTAGGGCGCTCCAGAGGCCAAGAGTGGCACTTCGATAACAATGCCCGGGACCGGGGTGGTGCTTGGTCACAGGCAACGACTGCTTTGAATGATATCGGACAAGAATTACTCAATGCTGAGCCGGATGAAATTAGCGCTCTCCAAGAAAAGTGGAACGACGCTTTTGGTACGCTACGGGCGACTACTGGTGAATGACTTCAAGCCAAGGCTTGGTCAATATCCTGCCACAAATCTTCGACGTCCTCAATGCCAACGCTCAGTCGAACAAAGCCCGGGACAACGCCTGCAGCTACTCGGACATCCTCCGGGACGAACATGTGGCTTGAATTGAAGGGGCATTCAATCAGCGATTCAACTCCCCCGAGGCTGGTCGCTTCGTAGATAATAGTGAGACCACGCATGAACTTCATTGCTGCTTCATCACCGCCTTTGACAACGAATGCTACCATTCCGGAGCCTTTTGGCATGGTTCGTTGAGCGACTTCAAAATCGGGGTGGCTCTCGAGGCTGGTGTGGTACACGCGCTCAATGGCGCCATGTTGTTCCATCCTCCCTGCAAGGGTTGCAGCATTTTCGCAAATTCGGGGCATACGAACGTCAAGTGTACGCATGCCTCGTTCGAGAAGATAACAGGCATGGGGGTCGGGGCTACCTCCAAAGTGGACCTTCCGCATGAAAATTTGAGCGATGAGTTCCTTTGGGCCAATGACGGCTCCACCGATAATATCTGAGTGACCTCCGAGGTATTTGGTGGTTGAATGGATGACGAGGTCTGCACCAAGGTTCAGAGGCTGACAGCCCCAGGGAGATGCGAAGGTATTGTCGATGATGAGCAATAGATTGTGACGCTTGGCCACATCAACCATAGCGGAAATGTCACACACCTTCAAAACCGGGTTGGTCAAGGTCTCAATGTAGAGCAATTTGGTATTGGGTTGGATGGCGGCCTCGTAAGATGCAGG
>QQSD01000092.1 GCA_003602485.1 Candidatus Poseidoniales archaeon
TTGGTCACGTTTCCAAATCCAATGGTGACTTCGGGGTTCGTACCTGTGGAGTTGTTGGTGGTGCTCCCGCTGTCTGCAGATGCAATCATTGGTAGGGTGGTGCTTAACAGAAACATCAATGTCAGCATGAGGGTCTTAACGTTGTTCATAATTTCCCCATCGTCATTTGATACTTAAAGGACAGTTTGATAGGTTACACGAGTGAAACCTTACGGTAACGAAGGTGTAACCTTGGTTTTTTGCCAAAAATCATAGTTTTAGAATTCTTAGAAATTTGGAATGATGTTTAGGAACTGGTTGAACTTACTCAAGAAAAATGAAATGTCATTCATTACTCTTCCCGTGTGTAAGAGAGGTTGACAACCAATTCCTGCTCAATTATTATCTATCATGAAGAGGTAGAACGGTCATGGATGCTACAACTGCTTTGCTTCAGTTGTTGCTCATTATCGCCATAGCATTGCTTACACCGGGACCAAATGCGTTAACCTCTTTTGCCCATAGCGGCATGTTTGGGAAAAAAAGCAACATATCGTTGATCACCGGTATGATAACTGGATTATTCATCATGGAATTTTCAGTAGGATTGGCTATTGACTCACTCCATGAAAATCAGACTGCGCTCGTGGCTCTTCACTGGATGGGGATGGCGTTCTTGTTAGCAATGATTGTAGCTATATTCAAATTTGATAGTACATCTATCAACGTGTCGGAATCTACTGGTAAACTTGGCCTCAAAACAGGAATTGCAATGCAGTTTGTTAACGGTAAGGAATGGGCATTTGTGATACTTATCATGAGTCAATACATCGAACCATTAGGCGGTGGCGTAGTTGGAATCCTTACAATTATCTCAGTCACAACGAGTATCTGTATTGCTGCCATGATTGCATGGACCTTCTTCGGAGCACGTCTATCTGGACTTTTCAGTGATGAGAAGTACGGTCCGAGAATCTTCAAGCTTTGTGGGTCTTTGCTGTCGCTCTTGTGGGTGGCGTTCCTGGTGAGGGGCCCTGCTTAATCACGCACTGCGCCCCTTAGCATGCTTCACTGTTCAAAGTTCGGCTCTTGCGGTTCGAACTCTCATCGAAGATTGACCTCTTTTTCAGGACCAGAAGTCCCCTTTGTCAATCGTTCGAGGTTGAGTCGAAGTGTACAATTTGACCGGAATCAGTCTTTCTTTGGTGAAAAGAACCGGCTCACCTGGTCGTAGACCCGTTCTTCCACCTCTGCGAACCGAGTCACGGTTGGATGTGCTGATTTCTGTTGCTCGGCGAATACAGGGACCATTGAAGTCCATACGCCCTCGTTTTTCAGTCGAGAGTAAACCGCAGCGACAACATGGACTGCGATGAGTGCATAACTTAGATCCGCTGCAAAGGCATGCAAACCAAGGGTGCCCTCCATCAGAAGACCTTCTTCTTCGACACCCCACCTGAATAAGCCTGCAATCGCCAATCCAGAAAGGGGGAGTAAAACCAAACAGAAGTACATGGACATGTGAACTGTTTTCGCGAACAAATGGTGAACAGGATGCACGGGTTCGCGAGCCCCTAAAAACGTCTCAAACCGCCTCATATATGTGTATCGAAGTACCACGATGAGCAAAAATAATGTTGCGAAGAACACCTCAAAAAGAAGGAGCTTTGTTTCTTCTAATTGTGATAAATCGTCAAGTTGTTTGAAGATGCCGTAGAGGTAAAGAGGGATGAAACTCCAGTGAATGAATTTGGCGAGCCATGTATGGGATGTCGCCATGGAATACAACAATCTCCTTTCCTTTTCATAATTATTGATTTGTTGATACTCGTTCTGACGCTTCATTAATCCTGGTGACCTCTGACTGTCACCTGAATCATTTGAGTTCGCATCAACTCCAAAAACGCCGTGTTCGAGCATATTCCACTTCAGCATGATGAATTGCTTGAAGCAAACCGTTCTCGTCACCCGGTGATGCCTTGGCAAGCAAGCGATTGGCCGTTGCCTCACCAATGCCTCTTCCCATGAGGCACATGATGGCTTCAATTCCACGATTGGCGACGATATCAGCGTTCTTGGTCATCCTGTCCTGATCTTTTCTATCCTCTGATTTCACCCATTTTTCAAGCATCTCCAGAAGACCTTCCCGTGCGCATGCCAGCCGAGTCCCGCCACACTTGAGGCAAGTTCCTGGCTTTTCCATTGCGTGGTACCGAGCGATTCGGAAGCGGCGAATGGCTTGACATCGTAGGCAGCACAACACTGCTCGTTCATTGGTCAATCGCAACTTGAGACGTTCTCGTAGGGCTGCATTGTCCCAATTCGGCAGCAACATATCGTCCTGAGTTCGGTTTGACAGGCCCATAGGGCCGCGGGCCGTCACGTGTATTTTGAGGACGCCTGATTGCAAACCGCTCAGCACATCGGATGCCCCACGTACGTCCATGCGTTCGTGGAAGAGTTTGGAAAGTACTTCCTCCATGACCACAGTGCCCCGGTATTTGCGTAGGAGTGCTTGGAGATTGATTCGACGAGGGTCAACACCGTGCCGGAGTACCCCAAACACCTTGGCAACTTGAGCAAAACGCCACCTTACTTGCCGTGAATTCGGCACCGTAATGCTGAGCAGATGTTCAATTGCATCGGGCGGTGTTTCAAGCAGCCATGTCATGATGTCTTCTGGACGGACATCCGAAACCTGAAGAGCGATGCGTGTTGGTTCTACAATCAGTCGCCCCCAACTGCCCGATTTTGTTGAAGCCATTGCGAGAAGGAAGTTTCCAAGGGCTTCGTTAATTTTAGAGCCCTGGCAAGAATTGACAACAATCGCGTCATCCCGTTCCTCAATCGTTAACACGCGGTCGGTTGGCAAGGAGCCTGTTGCTTCGAAGTGAGCGGTAATTACCTCAGCAATCATGCTCTTCGCTTGGTCGTCAATTGGATAGTCACGGAGTTGCGCCGTTCGTTCAGGAACAAGGCCGAGTGGGTCGAGGTCGGGTGTTTCGGGCTTGGGCAGCAATCCCAGGTCTGCAGCCATCAGATGACGAAGGTACCCCACATCTCTCGCAACCGATTCGGGTACTGGTGGTAATTCACCGAGCCATTGAGGTGCTTTCCCGTGGTCGTTGACCGGTGTAACCAATAATTCAGCTTGCTCTGGGTCAGCGTCTACAATCAACCAGGTTCTGCCGGCAATGACGAATCTGCGAGGCGTGCCATCATCATCTTCACCAGCATCGTTGAGACTCAACACGAAGGCCTCGTCAACATTCCCAAGACTTCTCCGAGTCACGGCGTCTCGTACGCGGTACGTTCGCTTGTCGGGAATCATGGAGAGGTGATGTGAAACCCATTCTCGTGTACGCCCTGCTGATGAAAACCATCCTGTTGCAAAGCGCTTGGGCACCTCAACCTGTCGCTCGGTATACGTTCGGGGAATGCTTTCATCGGGTACTGAATAGAGAGGTAATTCCTCGGGAAGTTCTTCGCCACGGCTCTGTGCTTCTTCCCGTGCAATTGCATACACTGCCTTTGGCCAACGGTACCAGGGCAATTCGCTGGGTTTTGGCGTAAAACGTATGATCCATCGTTCTGCTAATACCAAGAGGAGTGCTTCCGTATCCGTGCGATTCCAACCCTCAAACTGAGTTGATTTCGCAATAATCTCCGTAGCCTCATCAATGCTCACCGCCTTGAAGCAGTGCGCCATGAGCACAAGTTGGTTAGCGGCAATGCTACCGGGGCGGGCTCGCCACTCGACAGGTTCAATCGCCCCATCCATGGAACGTTGTGCAATCACCGCTGCCTCTGTGAGATGGTCACAGTCCCACGAAAGGATGTGCCCTCTTCCAAGTCCACCTAATCGATGGTCAGCACGGCCGACGCGCTGAAGCATCCGGTCTACTGATTTCGGTGAATGGACTTGGATGATACGCCGAATACTACCAACGTCGATACCTAATTCGAGGCTGGAGGTGCATACCAGACCCTCCAGTTCACCAGCACGTAATTTGTCTTCCATTTCCTGCCTTGTCTCAGCAGCCAATGAACCATGGTGGACGCCGATGTTCAAGTCTGGTGCCATCGTTTGCAATCGCGACGAGAGGGTTTCGGCATCACTTCGACTGTTCACGAAAATAAGGCACGGTGCTTCAGTTCGCAAAATGTCGCAAAGATGCCGATATGTGGCATGCTGCCGGGGGCTGAGTGCCAACTCAACACCACCAATTTCGTCTTCGGGAAGTGGCGTAGGTGATTCAACCGTCAACTGAGTGTCTCGCTGCCCGCTTGCAATCAGGGGCTGGCCTTTACCTGGCGACAACCAAGATGCAACGTGTTGAGGGTTTCCGACGGTTGCCGAAAGTCCCAGTCGCTGAAGTGTGCGTCCTGAAAGCGCTTCAAGACGGGTTAAACCGAGGTTCAATTGCCAACCTCGCTCTGATGCTGCGAGGTCGTGAACCTCGTCTACAATCACTGCGTGGACGGTACTGAGCATGGCTCGCAGATTCTTTCCACTGAACATGAGCTGGAATGTTTCTGGCGTTGTCACCAACAGATTAGGGGGGCGACGCGTTTGTTTGGCGCGTTGAGCTTGTGTGGTATCTCCGTGACGTACATCCACGGTCAATCCCACTGCTTCGGCTAATTCTCGTAGCCTTCGGTCAACGTCACGATTCAATGCTCGAAGCGGCGTGATGTACAGGATGGAAAGTGAAGGCCAGCCTTCGACCAGACATCGATGAAAGAGCGGCAAAATACCTGCCATCGTCTTTCCTGAACCCGTTGGAGCAATGATGATTCGGTCATGACCGGCCATGATTTCGGGAAGAACGAGTTCCTGAATCGGAGTTGGTTGCCACCCCTTTTCGTCAAGAGCCTTGGAGAGCGATGGATGAAGGGTCGAAAACACGCGCGGCATACTCTCCCCACCCTCTATGAAGAAGGCGTACCCTTCTGTTCTTGAGGATTTGGCTTGAAGCGTAAACTGATTTCAAAGGTCAATCTTCGTCATCAGGATCGTCGTCATCGTCGTAATCATCCTCTTCCTCATCTTCCCAATCTTCATCGTCTTCTGCAAAGGCACCTTCACCGAAATCAATGGATGTCTTGGTAGCAACCGTAAACACGACCGCCAACGTAAGAATGCTCAAGAGGACAAACATCCAAGCGAGGGGTTGCTCACGAAGCGAGTCAAACCAGCCGAAGTATTCGCCATACGCAATCGTAACAGCGTGCTCAGCGGAATTGTCGTAATCGTTCGCTTCAGGTATTTCATTCTCCGAATCGACCACGACACGAACACGGTCGACTTCTGTCGAAGTCCATTGAACCTCAACAGGCAAGACTTCTCCAGCCGTCATGCCGTTAATTCGTACGGTTTCAAATGGCTTGTCAGCAGAACCTGCGTAGAACGAGACCTTGAATTGAAGCGATGTATTTCCACCTGCATTGATGACGTCTGCAGTGATGTCGACCTTGGCTCCTGGAGCGATATGGTCGTCACTAAGCACGATGTTTTGGACGCGCAATTCAGGACCAACGGCTCCCAAACGAACCCATTGACGCTCAAAGTCTGTATCGTCAACGGCCAATTCTGGAATCGGGCTCGCCTCTGAGTTTGAGACAACGGGGAATTGATTTCCTGCTGCATCATAACCCGTGACATAAAATCCTACGAAATCTCCAGCCTTGGGTACGATAGTTCCGCCCGCTGTGATGTCGACAATACCTGTCCACAATACGTTCTGATCGTCTTGTTGCATGCCCAAAAGGGTTGAGCCTGCACCGATGGTCATGGTTCGGGTGGCGTCTCGCATCACCCAGTGAACCATTTGTTTGGAACCTGTCAGATCTGCGTCTTCAGTTCCTTGGAATTCAACGCTGATTTGACTCATGTCATTCGATGCTGAGATATCGATGACGTTCAGAGGTGCAATTCGTCGCGTTACACGGGGTGCTGCATCGTCCACTACAACTTGCAAGGTCGTGGAAACCAAGGTTCCAGTCATGTCTTCTCCACGCCCTGGAATGTTGGTAATGGAAATCAAGCACGTTCGCGAGGGAGATGATTGAAGCGTTGCTGCTGCGGAAAGGGGCACTTCAACTGAGTAACCACCATCGCTGGTCAACGAGCCATCAGACCACAACTTTGCTCCGTCAAAGACCTCGACGAGAATACCGACGTCACGAGGAGCGGGTGTTTGACTGCCCTCGTAGACCACACGACCGGTAAATGCCAGTCGGTCGTCCTTGCGCACTCGGCTACCGTCTGCGACGGGCCCTGTACGGGGTTCGCTGATGTCTTCAACCGCGAAGTCGGTTGGGGAGAGCATGAGGTCGTTTTCGACTCGGAAGGTGTGTTCCAAAAGAAGAATACGCGACGGGTCTTTGCTGCCCAGTTCCTTGTACAGAAGTGCTACGTCGCCCATTTCCTCATCAGGCCAATCCCAACTGAATTTGAAGTTGAATTCAAGCAGAATCCATGGCAAACCAGATTCATTGGTTGTTTCAATCATGTTACTGGTTGGTAGCAGATGGATGTAAGGTGAATCAGACCAGAAGGTATTGTTCAATCCAGAATATGAGATGGCTTGGGCGTCACGCATTGGATTCGGCCCTTCAAAGTCAAAGACCAACGAGATGTATTCGAAGTCAATCACCGTGTTTGCGTCAATGAATCCGAGGTTGATGCTCTGTTCCATTCCTGCAAAGACAGCTTCATTGTCCTCATGACCAATCCATTCCAAACCGGTGAATACAGCTGTGGAATCCTTTCGAGTTCGGAAGGTAGCATCGTCGTAAAGGAAGCCTTCAGAAGACTCGAAAATCAATACTTCGTCCTCGTCATTAACCGCAGTGAAATGCAGTGGATTACCGGCCTGGTCTCCACCGTCCCAGAAGTAGGAAACGCGCCCCATGTTCGGGTTTCGAGATGTATCGATGGTGGTGATGAACCACTTGGAACGGGAATCTGTGGTGTTGGTAACCGTCTTGGAAACGTATTCCTCAGGGTCAGCCTCACCGTTTCGGTTCTGGTCGTGGTCGGCTTCAACCCAATATTTGAGCTCCAAATCCATTGGATGTCCGACTCTATCTTCGACAAGGATTTGAACCGTTTGCTCGTTTGAAGCAGCCTCATAGGCATCATCCATCGGCGATACTGCAATGCGTTCTGGATGCGTTGCATCAACGAGGAAGGTGCGACGCCATTCTGTGTTTGGTTGCTGGACGTGGTCGGGGTTTCGTTCGTTGTAAGTTTGGACCTCGTAGGTAAGACCGTCTTCAACATCAATTGCCGGTAGGTCGATTGAAACAAAGAACGAACCGTTGTTGTTGGTCGTATCTCGTGCAGTACTCTCGACATAGCCATTGCGTGAAACACGGACGTCAAAGGCGCTGTCCTTGGGCGCATCTTCAGTATCCATGAACCACATGGCACCAACAAAGTGAATTTGTTCACCCGCTGCGACCCAAGAGCCGTCGGGTATGTCTTGATGCGTGATTTCACCATCGTTATCACGAACGTTGAGCCAACCGAGGCCAAAGGAACGGTTGACCGTCAAACCAGTTTCAGACAAGAGAGGTGTTGGAGCATACCCTGCTGAACCACTGTCGTCAAGACAACCCGTACGGAAACGCACGTTATTCTGGTCTGGGAATTCACTGGTGACAAAGAACTTCCAGTGAATCTCCAAGATTCCGTTGCTTTCCACTGAATAGGATGATTGGTCCATTTCGATGTATTGGCCGGGGTCGTTCGGGTCAGGGAAGACATCGCCGTACTGCCAAGAAAGCGTTGGATTGTTTGCCAACGAATTGGTCAAGAGCGTGAGTTCTGCACTCATCATCGTGTTTGCATCTTCACCGATAATGTGCCGAGTGACCACTTCGTATGGCGTGATCCGCTCGTGGAGAATTTCGCCTTCTGGAATTGAAATGTCCAAATTGACAGTCTGCATGACGTAGGTGATTTGGAAGGATTCGATGGTCAAAATTCCCGAGGAGGCTGACGTAAGGTCAATTTGGATATCCATGATGCCGGCGCCTGAATCGGGTATTGCATTGTTAAGTTCGCTGACAAGAGAATTCCCAGACTGTGTGCTCGAAACGGTCAAAGGACCGAGGAGTGCACCGTTTTGAGGCGACCACCTGAAAGCATTTTTCCCAGCGATATTGATGCCAGGCTCGGATGGTGCATTCGAATGGAGTGCGATGGTTAAATCCGAAATTGAAGGCGTGACTGAAGTCGAACTTGAGGTGAGTGAGATTCTCACACAGAAGTAATAACTCGTTCCAGTCATGGATTTTGTTTGGCCCGGTGCGGTGTACGAAGCGACGCCTGAATTCCCATTATTACATGCGGTGCTACTCGCACCGTAGCCCACATTGACTACGACGGAGGTTGAGGATGGGCCTGTTTCAGACCAGTTTACGGTAGCAGCAACCACTGTTTTCGTACCGCTACCGATGTACTGGTATGCGTAATAATAGCCGCTTGATTGGTAGGATGTGGTGTATGAAAGCACCACGTCTCCAAGAACGGGTGATTTCGCACTCGTTCCGTTGAGTGTTGCTCTCCAGACAACTGAATTCCCCGTGCTGGAGAAGATGACCTTTTGCCCAACGCTGGCAGAACGCCAGGTGGTGCCACCATCGTTCGAGATATCCACGTTAATGCTCGTACCAGATGGAATTGAGCCGAAGACGCCCTTGAGAGAGACTGTGTCAATGGCTCGGCTGGTCGTTGTGCTTTGTCCAACGATCATTTGGCTGGTAACAGAAGGAGTTCGAACGTCATAGTGAGCACCGTCTCCATAGGTGTGAATCTTACGAAGACCTTGTGAGCAGTAACTCGTACTCGCCCAGTGGCATGAGAAGTAGACCTCGTGATTCTCTGCAATATCGGTCATACCGTAATGACCTCCACCGGACATCGTACGCTCACCTTGAGGCGTGAGTAAGCCGCTCGCTGACATGGAGTAATGGTAGTGAATGCTCTTGTAGGTGCTTTGATAGTAGTAAATGTTGTACATCACGCTTGGCATACTGACTGAAAGGCCCGCTCCGTAATCATAGTAATACGATGTTGATGTCATCAACCATGTACCAGTGATGACCGTTGGAGAGGACGGGTTGACTTCCTTGAGGTAGTGATTGTTGCTGCTGGTCTCGTAAACGCCAATGTACATTTTCCCAGTATTGTCATCAAAATCAACCCCTGAAATATAATTTGGATATCCGTAATTATGACTTGCTTCACAGGTCCATACAATATTGCCTTGGGCGTTTGCAGCAACACTCCATCGGTTGACTTCGTAGTACGACCAGTGGGCGGTGTAGACCTTGCCGTTGTATACGTCAGCGTCGTACATGTAATAGGTAGCACTGGAACCTCCACAACTTGACGTCGAGAAGGAAGCAGTACCCAGGTAGGCATTGGTTGTTGAGTTGTAGCGCATGATGGTCGGTATTTGTGTTAGCGACCCAGAACTGCTCGTGTATCGCATCACGTGAATCTCGTGGTCCATCGCAGGGACGACGACCCCGGTGTATCCCCAAGAACCGCCGGTTACGGTTCGGTCGGCGTACTTCTTGGTCGGGCTGGTGTAGCCTTGGTCGCCCAAAGCGACGAATTCACCGGTGGTGTTGAGATGAGCACTGCCAAGAGTGCTCACTGAGGATGAACTCGAAAAGCGTGGCGTGAATTCAGTGGGGTTGCCTTTGAGATATGCAGTTTGACCACTCACGTCGATGTTATCGCGTCGTGCTGTGGTAAAGGGCGAAGGAGAGCCTGCATTGGCGCTGGTGTAGTCAGTGTCACCTTCGCCTCCGTAGTGGTTGTTCGTGGTAAAGTTGGTCCAGCTGGTTGAACTCGCATCACCTCGGATGTTAAATTGGGCAGATGTTACTTCCGCTCCGTAGGGGATCGATACAACACCAGCAGTCCCGTTTCCACTGCTGGAAAAGGTGTGCTCGTAGGAAGTTGAGCCGTCTTTAAATTGGGTTTCTGTGGTCGCACCCATGGCCAATGGCGAGAGCGTTGAAAGGACGAAGACGAGTGTAAGGAACAGTGCACGACGCATTAATATCAACCCAAGACAAACAGTGATGCTTTTCATTACATTTGAATGATACCCCTTACGGGCACCGATGGAACTCCATGGTAAACACAATCAAAGCGAGGATTGAAGACTTCCAAAGGTCAGCCTCGTAACGGTGAGAAGATGGCAGGACAGGGTTCTTTTTTGAGTCGGCTATGGGCAAAACAGTACGGTAATCAGTACGCTATTACCGCTATTGCTTCAGCCTCAAGCGCCATTTTTCTCTTGCTCTGTGGCTATCAAGTTCTTTTCTTACAAAATCACGTAACATGGGGTTCGTACACGGGTCCGGCTCTGGTTGGGGCAGTCCTCGCGCTCGCCGTCGTCCTCATCTCATTCCCAGAATACCTTCGATTCAAAGGACATGTGCTTACGCTCGAAGAGATCAAGGAACTTCGCTCCACTGCTGAATTGCGACGACAAAAAGCCGATGGTGATTTGGCTGCTCAAGCGCTCGGAGCGGGCCATTTGGAACAATGGCAGGCATTCCTTGATAGCAGAGGCCTCCGACGGTGAAATGGAGGCAACAAGAGTGGATGGACACGACCCGTTGCGGTCGCTGATGCTTGAACTTCTTTTGGCCGTGGGCATGATTGCCTGCTTGGTCGGTGCGATGTTCATACACACTGGCTCCATGCCCCCGCTTGTCGTTGTTGAATCAAAATCAATGATTCATGAAGAGCAGGGTGAAATCGGAAGCATTGACGCGGGCGACCTTATTCTGGTCCACAACCAACCTGCATCAACCATCGTCACCTTCGCTGAAGCAACCGATGAACATCATCGTTCCTACGGCCATGAGCGTCACGGCATGGAAGGTGACGTCATCATTTATGCCAAGAACGGAGAGGAAGGCACCCCCATTATTCATCGAGCCATCCTTCGCGTTGTCGCAGAACAAACGATGCTCCCAGACCGCATGGCTGAGGAACCTTGCCCTGAGCAAGCAACCTATGACTCAGAGCGCGTGGCGTCTGATGGATTGCAAGGGAGTTGCATATTGACCTGGAGTGTTCCCGGAACATCGGTCAAGGACGTGGTCAATGTCACCGTGATTTTTGACGGCTCGGATGCAGCCTATTACGATTGCAAACGCCCCGCTCATAGCGGACAAGGTTATGTTGTGGAACAGCATTTGGTCGTATGGCAATGGGAGCCCACTCACGAAGGCATCCTCACGTTGGGCGACAATAACAAATGCTCTGTTGACCAAGGCGGGCAGGCAACAAATGGCTCCTCAGGAGTTCACAGTCCATCGGGCATCGTCGGACCGATTCGGGATGGTTGGGTGCTCGGCGTTGCCGGAGGTGAACTTCCGTGGCTTGGAACTGTGAAATTGATGATTGGAGGTGAGAATTCATACGGTACACAAGACGTCCCATACTCGTCCTTTACCGCACTTTTCACCCTTCTTGCAGTGGTCCTGCTCGCACCTTTTGTGACCGAAAATGTGTTCAAACGTATTCTGAGTCGTGCTCCAGAGTGGAAGTGGGCTCAACCCGTTGAGGTTCCCGAAGAGGAATAACCCGCTTTGGCCAAGGCCTCATCCAACGTTAATTCACCCTGACTCACGCGCCTTGCGAGGTGAGCCGAGATGGTCAGTGACCCTCTTGAGCGACGCCGACTGATACGCTGGATGTTTCTCACTTCTCCTTCACTCGGTTCAACTGCCCGCCATTCAACAACTGGCTGCCCGGGCATTCGAGCAATCTTCAATGCTGAATTGGCATGGGCGTTTCTCGCAGTTCCTTGACTGGTTCGGTACTCGTTCACCTGCTGAACTGGATAGCCTCGGAGAAGAAATGCATTCACGAGCTGGTCTCGGTGCAAAGGTGAGCCATGGCCAATGCGTACAAGGACGCGTTGAGGAGTATAGGAGTCGATATGTCCTACGAGGGCAAGAACCGTCGCTTCGATGGATTCGTGGACCGATTTCCCAAGGAGTTTCTCATCGCCAAACCAAGCGCAACCGGGTCGCGGGCCAGGGTCGATACCAATGAGAAACTCCTCAATATTATCGAGCTTGTTGACAACTCTCAGCCAGGTATTGACTGCATCGTCAACCGACGCTACGTTGACACCAACTCCGCGACCTCCGCGTTGTTGAACTTCTTCAGGCGTCCCAAACCACCATGCATCACGGTCGGGTAAGGTTTGATCGTGTTCCACGAGGACGGGGGTAATGCCGATACCTTGCAAAACACGCAGCAAATGATAGGCCATACGGAAATCTTTCGTCCTCACGTAGACCAGCATGATGAATCACCCTTCGGGCTGGACCTGTTCTAATCTATCGGTTCGGTGTTTTGGACCCTCTTGAGATTCAACATCACTCGGCCCTCATTCTTCCGAAGTTATCAAGAACGATTGACAACGATGCTTGTCCATGACAGGCGCCTATGAGCGGGAGCTTCGCGAGGTCCTCTCCGGAACGGAGAAAGGAGTCAAGATGGTTACTCGTTCGTGCACCACGGATGAAAAAACCCGGATGGGGCGTGTACTTGAGAGGCCCTTTCTTGTCGTGAGAGCGGCAGGGTCTGGGATGGAAGGCAGTGGGGACCTCGTTGCTATGAGAGGTGATTGCAGTTTTCCAATTGAGGTCAAAACGACCAAGGGGCTGAAAAAATACTTTTCTGGGCGTACAAAAATTCAGCTCGAAGCCATGATCCGAGAAGGTGAACGTACCGGCCTGATGCCGCTCTATGCCCATCGGTTGAAAGGTGCCCGTGGCGATTCATGGCGTATTTTCCGCGTTGAAACTCGAGGCTTAGGCGGAACGTTGCGACGCTTAGAGAGCCTCATTCCTTCCTTTCCACTTACTCGAAATGGAACCCCGTTTATGGATTGGGAGCAAGGAATGCCACTGAATGAATTCCTTGCAATGATGTGCTCGCCAGAGGGGAAGGTTGAGCCACCCTTCGAGGCAGTGCAGGAGAGAGCGAAGCAGGTTATGCCCAAAGAAAAGGCCGTTGAGCCTTCGTCCAGTGATATCTTAGCAGAATTGCAGAGGCGTAGAACAACGGCCTTAACTCAATTCACAGATAGGGTATGAACATCGTAAACAAGAGCATGCCAAGGAGCATGAGCGATGAATAACTCGACGCTTTCGAAGAAATATGGTCCACCCACATCGGATGAAGATCCCATAATTTCAATTTCCTTCCCAAGCGCTTGATACCACTGAGCGTTGCATGCAACATGTCACGAAGCATGTGTCCACCGTCAAAGGGCACCATTGGAATGAGATTGGTGAAACCGAGGAGAATGTTGACCCACATCAGCCAAAAGAGTAAATTTGCGATGAAAAGAAGCCCGGATGTTCCAAGCAGCGTTGCAATGATACCGTCTCCGGCCTCAAGAAGGCTTTCTTCAAAGGGATGAATGGCAACACCGTTCATCTCAAAAGGTACGAGGAGAATGGTGATGACGTGAATCGGTACTGAAAGAACACGCTGCAGGAATGTCCCCTCCCAACGGGGTGAAAGAGGGCCTGCGAGTCTGTCGATGCCGGCGGTTCCCTCTGAAAGGCCTTCTACGCCCAAGAAGGGGTCGCCCTGCTCAATCTCCAAAGAGGACAGCAACTCTTCGCTCCATCCCAGTTCGCGGTAGTAGTCATATTTGTCGCCAAATGTAGCGCTGAGGGTTTCTCGCTCCCCGTTTTCATGCCTAACCACCAAATCAACGGTGTCGTTGGTTGAATATTCACCGAGGATGAGCCTGAACGAGTCAAGATCGTGTACACCTTGGCCGTCGATGGAAATCAACGTGTCCCAAGGTTCCATGCCTGCTTCATCGGCTCCGCCGTCTTTGACGATACCTTTGACGTGAATGTAATCCTCTGAAGCAATAAATTGACCAGCAAGACCACCGAGAAGAAGAAACATCACAAATGCTGCGAAAATGTTGGTTGCTGGCCCTGCAGCAAACATTCGAAGGCGTTCTCGCCGTGGTGCACGGAGCAATTCATCGCTTTGTGGTTCAGCAAAGGCGCCCAGTGGGAGCGGGCCGAGTTGAAGCAATCCAAAGGAACGAATTCGCATGCCATGTCCCCTGGCGAGCAGGCCGTGACCGAGTTCATGAATCACCAAGGAGATGATGAAGGCCAAGGCACCCCATCCAAGCGGAATGACTGGATTAAGCCCCGGTACTGCAACAAGTTCGCTTGCCGAAGGAGGGGCGGCGGTTGGAGGGGAAAGGACGGAGGTGATGAAGGCAAGGAGAACCAGAAGTCCAACCATTAACATTGAGACCGAACACACCCACAGCGAAACTTCACCATACGCTCTCCAAAATCGACGAGGACGAGCCATACGCTCCAGTAATCTCTGACCACGCTGTGTCCTCACCATGAGGACGATGCCGAGGGCTCGAGTTGCATTCCATCGGTCAAGAGTGCCATTTCGCTCCCAGCGTTTGATGAGAAGGTACCATCCAATGAGGAGGGCAAACAAGATTGTCCAATCGGCTCGAACCGACCCCCAAGTGCCCACCATGTGTAACGGGACGGGCCGTTGTGTCTTGAACGTTGATATTGCCTCTTACGTCAAAACGATGACAAACCTTCTTGACAGGTTGGCCTTTGAGAAGACCATGCACACGCACCACATGGCGATTGAAGTTTGGTGCGAAGAGACATGGGGTGAACGCCCCGTGCGAATTTCAGAGTGGGCAACTCATGACAGCATTGTCCAAGTCTTTATTCGACTCTCATCAAGCGTACTGATAGCTGATTTTGAGGTCAACGGTGAGGGGATGCTCGGTATTCGTCAGCACCTCCATGTTCCTCTTGAAACTTGGAACCCCGGCTCCATCCAAGGGATTCGCACCTCAGAAGGAAAAACTCGATTTCAGCATCGCCGGCACAGCATCTACCTCTCCAGTGAATTGCGCGTCCCTGAATGGGGCGCTGCCTTGCTCGAAGAATGGTTGATGGGCATGCGAGGTCATGCGACGCGCCCCAAAGACAGAGTGCAGCGCTTGAATGAAATCAAGCGAATGAAAACCTCTGTTGAACGGAATCTCGAGAGTGCTTCGCTGGTTAAAATCACAGATGAGGTCACATTCTTGGACGAACGGGTTGACCGAGTTGGGAACCACTTAGCGAACTGATTCTTCCATGGTGGTATCGACGCCGGGGAACTGATCTTCTCCTTCTCTGTATACCGTTCTCATGTTATTGATGAAATTACGTTCTTTCACGACAATGGTGTATTCCCTGATGCC
>QQSD01000093.1 GCA_003602485.1 Candidatus Poseidoniales archaeon
CCGATATGCTGTGTTCCGCTGTGAACGGTATGCGTGGCGAAGCGGTGGTTCTCATTGTCATCTGACATGTTGCCCAACAGGTCAACCAATTCCTGCCGCTCCTTCAACAGTTCTGCTCATTTTCTTGCTCGGATTTGAACGATTCATGCGGTGTGGTCAATTCAACCAAGATATTGCCGGCGAGAAGAATGCCACCTCCAAGCGGTATCCAGAGCGTCCAGGTGACAAGGTCCAAACCGAGGCCGAAGATGGTAGCCCAAACCGGCTCAAAGGCGTAGATAATGGCCGCTTGGACAGGGTGCATGTGTCGCTGGAAAAGGTTGAGTGCGAGGAGGCAGAAGAACGAACCTCCAAGCCCGAGTAAGAACAAGGGAAGTAAGACGCCCTTGCGAGATAGGATGTCGCTGGCCATATCAGGGAGTGATGGGGTCGATAAAAGTGCCAAAAGTAGACAGCCTACCGTGATGAAAACAAAGGAGGTCGCAGTGAGTCCGATGGGGTCAAATCGCTGAGTAAAATGTTGAGTAAACACGATGTGCAGGGCAAAGAAAAACGCGGAGAACACGGTTGTGAGTTCGCCCCAGCCCCATGAGAGGTGAGGGGGTCCTTCGATGAAGCCTGCTCCGAAAGTTGCCATCAAAACCCCCCAGTACAGTGCTCGTCGCGGGGGGTGTTCTGCCATTCGGACGGTCAACAGCGCCGTCATAACGACGTAAAGTGATGTCAGAAAGGCCGAGGTAGAGGGGTTGATGTCATCCAATGCAACCATTTGGGTGACGAAGCCGACAAGCATGAGGCCGCCTAAGACACTCCCGCCCTTCCACATGGACCTGACGCGCAATCCATCTCTTGCTTTTGAGAAGAAGAGCAACACCAATACCATGGCGATGAAGAAACGCCCGGCCACGAGGAAGGCGACCACGGGGAAGGCCCCGTAATCAGCTATTTCGGGTTGAAGGGCATTGAGTGCTTGTTTCATCCAGATGAATGTCGCACCCCAAACCAAGGTCACACTCAATAAAACGAGAGCTGCTTTACGCCGCTGTGGATGGTAGTCAACACCGGCTTCTCGAGCGACTCCATCCATAGTACGACCAATGGCCGAGGGGTCATGAGTGTGGCGGTAAATCATCGTCTTGAAAGCATATCCTCAAAGAGTGCCCCCTCTCCATTCCTGTCATGGGCGCACCGAGGACAGGAGACGATGTTTCTTGGAAGCAACCCATTGACTCTGGAGAAACCCCTGATTCAGGCGGCACCTACGATGCCATTGTCGTTGGCGGCGGACCCGGCGGGTCTTCTGCTGCTGGCTACCTTGCCATGGAAGGCAAGCGCGTTTTGCTGATTGAGAAAGAAACGTGGCCGAGGGACAAAATCTGTGGTGACGCAGTGGGCGGCAAATCACTCAGTCACGTTAAACGACTTGGAGTGAAAGAACATCTCGAGTCCACCCCCCACTTCCGTGTGACTGGGATTCTGTTTTCCTCGCCCAAAGGGCATACTGTTCGGGTCGCACTCCCTGAAGAGGACGTAGCGCGTCTCGAGGCGGGCTATTCCTTACCAAGGCAACAATTTGACCACATCCTCTTCAACCAAGTTCAAAGCCTTGTGAGAGATGCCGGCGGCGCTATCATTCAGGGTGGTGATGTTCGAGATGTCCTCTACGATGATGGCAACGGTGGTGCAGACCCCGGTGAAGGTTCTCAAGCAGAGCGCCATGCAAAAGGCATCGTTGTTCGCATCGGTGGCCGAAAGGGAGAGGAACATACCTACTATGCCTCCAACATCATAGGAGCCGCTGGCTATCGGTGTCCTGTTGCCAAATCAATGGTTGAGGACACCTACGGCGAAGCGATGGTCGACCGTGACCACTATTGCGCAGGATACCGTGAATATTGGCGGGGCGTCAAAGGATGTGAAGCAAATGTCGGAGACATTGAAATTCACTTCGTTGATACCGTTATCCCGGGATATTTCTGGCTCTTCCCCGTTTCCGAAGGCGTGGTCAACGTCGGCATTGGCATGGTGATGTCCTTGCTTGACAAGCAGAAAAAGAAACTCAAATTACTTCAGCATGAAGTGATTCACGAACATCCGCTCTTCAAGGACAGGTTTGCCGAAGCCAGTATGATTCCAGGGACTGGCAAGGGGTGGCAGCTTCCATTCGGCTCACCTCGCAAAAAGGCGAGTAACCAACCGCGCCGCTCATCTGCAAACGGTGTATTCCTCGTAGGCGATGCTGCCTCTCTTGTTGACCCGTTTAGTGGGGAAGGCGTGGGCAACGCGCTGGTGAGTGGTGAAATGGCCGCAGACCACATCCTCACCGGAAAGACTCCTGAGGCGTATCAGGATGCTCTTTGGACTGCACTCGGCCCTGAGTTGACCAATTCATTCCGTATGCAAAAAATGAGTCGTCGTGCCTGGTTGTTGAACTGGTTTGTCGGGAAAGCCTCGAAAAAGCCTGCTATTCAGGAAATGATGACTGAAATGATTGCAAGCAAAGAGGCGCAGGAAAATCTGCATTCACCATGGTTCATGTTCAAGACCTTGATGTTCTGAGGGAAGATGATGGATGCAAAACTCACCAACATCGACGCTGTGTTCCTTGATTTAGATGGTACCATCTACCTTGGAGGAGCGTTGATCGATGGAGCCAAGGCCTTCCTTGACCGATGTCAGGAACAGGGGGTTCAGCGTTTCTTCCTCTCCAACAATTCTTCAAAGTCGGTTGAACAATATCTCGTGAAATTACAAGACCTTGGCCTTCCAGCAACCGAAGACGATGTCCTCCTTTCAACCCATGATTTGCTGGCTTGGCTGGCAAAAAACCAGATCTCTGAGACGTGGTTGGTGGGCACCGAAGGGATGCGCTCCATGTTGGAATCAGCGGGTATTTCCACCAAAAGCGAGCAGCCACAATATGTTGTGCTTGGCTACGACACAGAATTGACCTACGATAAAATCGCACAAGCGAGCATCCACATGCACGCTGGCGTACCCTTGGTTGCAAGCCACCCCGACATGGTCTGTCCAAGTCCAGATGGGGGATTGCCGGATGTTGGTGCTTATCTCGCCATGTTCAAAACCACGACGGGAGTTGATCCTGAGCACATCACTGGAAAGCCGAATCCCGGTATGATTCTCCACAAAATCGAGGCGCTGGGTCTTGAGCCCGCACGCTGCGCCATGGTCGGAGACCGTTTGTACACCGATATGGCCATGGCCACTCGTGCAGGTGTTGTTGGTGTTCTCGTCCTCTCAGGCGAAGCAACTCAGGCCGATGTTGATGCCTTACCCGAGGGTGCCGAGCAACGCCCAACTGTCATCGTTAACAGCGTCGATGCATTACTGCGGTGACGTCATGAAATTATCTGCACGCTGGTCTTGGTGGCGGGAACGGCGGCGTGTGCATCCCCCCGATGATATCCATCGCGCCGGTGAAATGGCGGAGCAGCGTTTGGCCAAGATTTCTCGGGCTGCAGGAAAGGAGAACGGGTGGCACGTCTTTGAATCGGTCCGTATCCCCGACGAAGAACAAGGAGGGAAGCGGGAAATTGACCTCGTCATTGTCGGAGGAAACAGTTTGTTGGTCGTTGAACAGAAACATTGGTCTGGCACCTTTCTCATCAATGCTGAAGAGGAATTCATTCAACAGCGGAAAAATGGAAGCAGTCACAATCACAGTACGGTCAACCAGCGAATTGCAAGGAAATCTCGCATGCTCATCGCCATGCACCGTGAACGTATTGGTAAAGACGATGAAGTCAACGTGCGGGTTGTCCTTGCATTCACCAACCGCAATCTGGATTGGCCTAAAAACGTCCATCTGCTCAGCAGCATCATCAAAGACGAGCGGGGCTTTATTTCAATGCTTGAAGAGGAAAAACCTGGAACATTGAACGAGGAACTGCTTGAGACCGTTGACGGTTTTGGAACATGGGACGAAGTCGAGTTGAATGGTGGTTTGATGTGCAAAGGCGATGTCCTTGACCTTGGCTTAGGCGATGCCGTGCGAGAATGGCAAGTCGGCAGGACTGTCCCGCTCTTGGCAGATGTTGCTCACAAAAACGGCCTCCTCTCTTTGTTTGCCTCGGCCCCGAGTTCCGTTCAATTGGCTCACGGCGCTCAGCACCTCAAAGCGACCCTTCCTCACGGAGCAGTTCTCCGAATGCATGTTGTCGGAAGAAAAGCCCCTGAAAACATCCCCTGGTCAACAATTGCCTCCATTCATCTATCCAAGCCACCGCGGCATCAGAAGGAGTAATTGCAGGGCCTCTACTTGCCTCGGAAGACACTCGTGTGCTTGGGCAAAGATACCAACATATCAAAAGTCAATTGCAATCAGCGGTGATTCATATGAAGAAACAAGTCGCCATTTCCATGCTCATTGTTCTCCTCCTGTCGCTTCCTTCCCACGCAACCGCAGAGGGTGAGTCTGACCCGGTTGAGAAGTTCGGTGTCGGGTTCAATGAATTCGTTATTGCCGATGCTTCGGACGCTCTTTCGAGCCCACGTGACTTGGAATTTCATCCGGGGCGAGCCAATGAGCTTTGGATTGCAAATCGTGGAACAGACAGCATGACCATCGTTGAGAACACGGGGCTCGCCAATCAGACTTCGCAAAATCGAGAAGATTCCAACAGCAACCATTTCCTCGAAGAAGTGAGTGCCATCGCCTTTGGAGCGTACGACGAAGAATTCGATTGGATGTGGGGTTCAGCCCAAGAAACTGCCAACACCTATTGTGGCCAAGGACAGGCGAACAACTTCATGGGGCCAACACTTTGGCCATCTTCTTTGGACCACTATGCCGTCGAAAACCAGAACAACGGCAATGGTTTACTCGGAAGCCACATTGACATGAATCACGAATCGCCCTACGGCGTTGGAATCGCACACGATTACGATAACGTCTACTGGTACAATGATGGATATTATGGCGAACTGGTTCGTTATGATTTCAAAGACGATCACGACACGGGCCAAGATGACCATTCCGACGCCGTCGTCCACCGGTATTCCGAAATTCAACTCTCCCACTTCTCGGGCAAGCCAGGTCACATGATCATGGACAAGGGAACGGGAATCCTCTACATTGCTGATGCAGGTGCCAATCGTATTGTCTGGGTAAACACCGACGACCCTTCGACCAATAAAGCGAACATCATGAACGATGCTTCCCGCCTTGAGCCTCTTGCTGAATACTCACGAATTACCGGAGTAGAATGGGGGGTTCTCGCTACTGGCCTTAACATCCCTTCAGGGATTGCTCTAGCTGATGGTCAACTTTTCATCTCTGAAAACGGAAATGGGAAAATTGCAGCCTACGAACTTGCTGCAGATGGGAAAAGCGCTACCTTCCTCGATAAAATTCAAACCACTGCGACCTCGATTATGGGTCTTGAAGTCGGCCCTCAAGGTCATCTTTACTACGTCGATAACGCCCAAAATGAAGTGGTGCGCATCGACCCTTACGAAGACGATGATAACGATGGCGTAGGTAACGAGGTAGACAATTGTCCAACCACGCCCAATGCGCTGCAGCTCAACCGCGATGGAGACGTTTTTGGCGATGCATGTGACGATGATGACGACAATGACGGTGTTCTTGACCTCGACGATGATTGTGTCATCGGTTACTCCAATTGGACTGCCTCACTCTCTACAGACCATGACGGGGACGGGTGCCACGATGCTGCAGAGGACGAAGATGACGATAACGACGGCCTCAATGATCAAATCGACTTATGTGCACTCGGTGCAATAGAATGGCAGTCTTCCGCAGCCACCGACTATGACGGTGACGGATGCGAGGATGCCGGTGAAGATGTTGACGATGACAACGATCGCATCTGTGATGGAAGTGACTTGGATGAAAATTGGGCTTGCACGGTCTCTTCCGCGGCAAGCGATCTCTGTCCAATGAGCTCGCCATCGTTTACGTCCTATGCGGGCAACGATGTTGACAGGGACGGTTGTGAAGATGCTGGGGAAGATCTTGATGACGACAACGATGGTACCTTGGATGATGTCGATGATTGTCCGCTCGTTCCTGGAACGAGTTCGCTGGGAGACGCCTTGGGCTGTACCGACTTTGACAACGACGGTTACAGTGACTCAACAGATGAATTCCCAACTGAATCAACACAATGGCTTGACGTTGATGAAGACGGCTACGGGGACAACCTTGACGGGTTCGAGGGCGACAGTTGCACTCAAATCGCTGGAGCCTCAACTGCTGACCGCTTCGGTTGCGTTGACGGTGACGGTGACGGTTGGTCAGACCTCAACGATGCATTCCCTACCCTGACCTCTCAATACGCCGACGGTGACGGTGACGGTTACGGAGATTCCGCGACTGGTTTCCAACCAGATGCTTGCCCCACTGATTTCGGCACCTCCACTGAAGACCGCTACGGCTGCGTTGATGCTGACGAAGACGGCTGGTCGGATCTCAACGATGCATTTCCAAATGAAGCAACACAATACGAAGACAGTGATGGTGACGGCTATGGAGACAATGCCGACGGCGTGATGCCCGATAATTGCCCTGGCCTCTACGGCCTTTCTTCCGAACAGAGTTTTGGATGCCCTGACTCAGACGGAGACGGGTGGGAAAACCGTCTGGACGCCTACGATGACGCTCCGTTGCTCTGGTCAGACAATGACGGTGACGGGTACGCTGACCAAACAGGAACCAATCTCTCCGATGACTGTCCAGAAGAATTTGGAACGTCTACTGAAGACCGAAAGGGCTGCGTGGATGGTGACGGTGACGGATGGTCGGACGATGGCGATGTGTTCCCTATGGACGCATCGAAGTACGTAGAGGACGAAAGCGAGATGAATTCCCTGCTTCTCTTTGTCGGGCTGCCTCTCTTGCTCACCTTGGTTGGTGTTCTCCTCTTCTTCGGACGAAAGCGCACGTCACTTCCAACTGGATTCGATGCTTCTCCCGCACATTTGCCTGTTATGGCTCCGATGGCCCCTCTCCAGCCCCAAGTGCCTCCTGCAATGCCTCAGTTGCCCCCAGAAGGCTTGCCTGCTGGATGGAGCATGGAACAGTGGGCGTATTACGGCGAAGAATACCTCAAGAACCGATAACTGAAGTTTTTCATTTTGAGGGTGAAGGAACGTACAGTTCCGGATGTTGGTCAAGCCTGTTCAACAACGGAAAGATGACGAGGGGCTTCCATGAGTGGTTGCCAAATTGCATTACTCAAAGCGGGATATAACCCAAACCGTACGCTGCTCCTGCGGCTGCAGCAGACAAAACAAAGAGGAAGAGAACCAATTTTTTACGACTCTTTTTCTTTACTGGCGCAGCAACTTCTGCAACAACAAGTTCGGGAAGTGGCAGGGGAAGTTCGCCAACTGGCATCGGCAATGGTAGTGGGAGCCCTGGTAGCATTGGTCCTTCATCTGCTTCTGGTTTGACACGATCGCCCGGGTAGAGTTCATCCAAGTCTTCGAGACCCGGTGCCTCAGGAATCGTGCCGAGTATTTTGGTCCACTGTGCCTCAAGTGTTTCGTTTGAAATCGGCTTTTGAAGCCAAGCCACGGCTCCTGCTGAAAATGCTGCATCGTTGGCTAGGTCAGCCATACGGGCTGGCGCAACGAATACGATGCGTTGTTCGCCGCCGTGCTCTCGCATTTCAAGGGCCGCTAGATGTCCGTCCAAGGAGGGAATATCAAGGGAGAGAACGACCAGTTCTGGGTCAAGGCGAATGTATTCATCAACCGCTTGGTCGCCATCTTCGCAATGCTCGATAATGAAATTTCGAGTTTTGAATAGGTTCGAAAGGCGTAGACTCGACATCGGGTTGTTGTCGACGATGAGCACGGTAGGTGCTCCCTCGTCATCAACTTCGGTTACGAGCCCCATACCAATCAATTCCTCGCAGGATGTTCTTGCACATCAAACAACCGCTATTCTTCACCCTCATCAACCGATGTTGAGAGGTCTTCGATAGGTCCGTCTTGAGGTTGGGAGAAGGTCTCGCGTATCACGTCACTCTGAGCTTGCTCGCTTTGGCGTTCCCGATGAAGTTGCGGGGCTTTGGTGAATTGCATTTGGAGTTCGCTAATGACAGTGCGTAGCAATTGGACTTCCTGTGCGTTGAGGTTTCCATCGGTTTTTTTCTGGAACATACGTATGACTTCTATCCCTTCCTTGGCCTCGAGGAGGTCATAGTGAAACTTACCTTCCTGGTCTGGAAGGTAGCCCATGTGCAACATTGTTGAGCGTTGCAACATTTGGATCATCTGGAAAAAACGGGCGGAGTCTTCGTCTGCAAACATATCGGCCATGAGGCTCCCTGCAGGTGGAGGTCTTTTTGTCCTACGCTTCACTCAAAGAGCTGGTCGAGCAACCACTGGGGGTCAAACTGTAGCAAGTCTTCGTAGTTCTGGCCAACACCAGCGAACACGATCGGTCGCCCCGTTGCAAAGGCAATCGAAAGACCTGCTCCGCCTTTAGCATCTGTATCCATTTTAGTGAGTACTGCGCCGTCAAAGCGCATGATTTCCTGGAACATTTTCGCTTGTTCAACGGCATCGTTTCCTGCCAGAGAGTCGCCAACAAACAGAGTGAGGTGCGGGTTGGTAACCTTTCGAACTTTGTTCAATTCATTCATCAAATTCGTCTTGTTCTGCATACGCCCGGCAGTATCGACCAGTACGACATCAATGCCCTTGGCCTTCGCAGAATCAATGGCGTCACGGGCAATAGCGGCCGAGTCGCCCCCGCGTTGGCTCGAAACACAACGGATGCCAAGGCGTTCACAGTGGGATTCGAGCTGTTGAATTGCACCTGCACGGAAGGTGTCGCCAGCCGCTGCGATCACGCTCAATCCGTTGTTCAACAGACGCTGGGCGATTTTAGCTGCCGTCGTTGTTTTGCCGGTTCCATTCACTCCAACCAGCATGATGACGACTGGAACATCGCCTTTTTCGATAAAGGTCTGGACTGAGGCATCAAAGTCCCAATAACCTGCTTGTAGAAGGGTGTGAAGCGCTCGTTTGAGAGCGGCTTCAAGCACCTTCGAGAGGTCTGCACCCTTTCGCAAACGCGCCCCGATGAGTGCATTTCGTAAACTGTCGATGATGGCACTGGTGGCTTGTTGGGAGATATCGGATTCAAGGAGGGCCCATTCAAGTTCCTCAAGCAAATCGTCCAGTCCTTGGCCGGGTTTGATGATGCGCCCCCCTTCGCTGACGACACCTCCTCCGAGGTCAATATCCAAGGTCGCTCCTTGTTCAAGTTCAATCGTGGCAGTCCTGCTCGACCCTTTTGGTGCTTGTTTGACTTCAACGAGTTGTCGCCCGGTGGTGGTTCGCATCATGCTCAAATCCACCTTGGATCCTTTTGGACGGGCCATTTCGACCGCCCCCCGTTTTTTCATGGCCTTTTTGGCTTGAGCTGCTGCTTTCTTTCGTTCCCGCTCTTTGCGTTCGAGTAACTTACGTTCTTTCTTCGTGAGGACAACCGGTGTAATGGGTTCGTCATCGTCCCATGTATCCCAATCGTCATCTGTATTGCTTTCTGGTTCTGCCTGAGGGGTGCTTTCTACTTCCTCAAGGTCTTCCCATTCCTCTTCAGGTTGAATTGGTTGGGGGGTTTGGAGAAGTTCCTTGGCTTCCTCCGAGGAAGCGTCAACTGAAAGGGCGTCCTGGTCGGTTTCATCAGCGACTTCATGTATGCGCTTGCGGAATCGGTCAAACAGTCCCATGGTATTCCCTCAATCGTCCAGTGTCAAATCGTTACCGAACATCCCACGTTTACGAGGGCGTCGCTGAGAAGGTTGCTCCTGTGCAGGCTTTTCTTCCTCTTGAGTGACGGGAGCCGGACTCATTGCCGGAGGTGATGCAGCCTGGGCTTGGAGTGTTTCTGCCAGCGTGTTAAATTTCTGAGCCACTTCTGCAAGGTTTGCTTCAGTTTGGTCGGCTTGCCCTTTCAATTCGTCTCTAAGTTGTTGGATATCTTGTCGTCGTTGATCGGTAATAGCATGAGCGTCTGACCACGGACGTTCTCCAAACACTCCAGCCCCGAGGTCGACCAGAGCAGTGCCTTCCTCATTGCCCGTATGGCGGTAGGGAAGGCTTACTCCTGAACCAATCGGGAGGTGGGTGGATATCGATGCTTTGTCGGTTGGTTCCGTGAGTGCGGAAAGAACCGAGGTGGTAATGGCATGCTCTGCTAGGACGGTGTCAACTTGTTCAAGCCGGAGATTGATTTCATCAAATCGCTTGCGGAGGGCTTCAACCTCACGGGCATGCTGTTGCAATTGATTTCGATCAACCATCGTCTTCAGACCTCCCAACACCTCGGGGTAGAAGAAGGCGGTGGCGACTTCACTCTTCCTCGGCAGTAGTGGCGATGGTGCCGCCTTGTGCTGCGATTTGTTCACGGAAATGATGGAGAACTTGGGGTTCTGTTGAGGTACGAGGGTCAATTTCTGATACCGACTCGATCTTTACCATACGGCGACCGATTCGGTGTCGAGACCCGAGAATCGAGTACGTGTGGTGGGTTGCACTGTCCTCATTTTCCGCAGGAATATCAAAGGAAAATGGTTGTCGTTGGCTTCCAAAGGGTGCCGTTCCTGAAACTCGGTAGGCCTTCATCAAGCCGTCCGACCTGCCATCCATCCTTAAACGCGCTGGCGCGACATCAGGCAAACAATTCACCGATAGGTTGAGGCAAACCGCAAGGCTGGCAGGGTCATGCGCACGGCATGGTGGCTTGTTCTCCTCTTCGTGCTCCCTCTCGCGTCAGGGCTCAATCAACCCGCTCACATGGTTGAACCCGCCGTTGACGGGCGAGAGGAATTATTGCGACTCAACGAAGGTGTTTGGACCTCTCAGGCTTGGGCGGAGATTGAGCAATATGGCCTCGTCCCGCTTCGGGTTGTAAGTCCAGAAACCTTGTTGATTTGGCATCCAAAGCAGTCATCACTCCCTTCTCATGTTGAGGCGGTTCCGTTCAGTGATGCAGTCTGGAAAGGAGGTTTGAGCGGTAATGGGTGGAATCACGTCCGTCTTGTCTTCGAACCTAACCTTCCCCTTTCTGTCAAGGAGAGCATGTTCGCATCTCTTTCGCTCCTCGGTGCTGAACCGATGGATGAAGACGGCCTTATTGCCTCAGTGTTGCCCACCTCGATTCAATTGGGCGGTGTCTCAAGTTCCATTGTTCAGGAACTTCTCGAATTAGAAGGAGTGTTGTGGATTGAACCAGTTCTTACTACGAAAGCGAGGAACAGTCAAGCCAGCGCCCTCATCCAAGATGGGGCGTTTTCATCACGTCCGCTTTGGGACTTGGGCTTGGACGGCTCGGGAGTCGTTCTTGGGGTAGCAGATAGTGGAATTGACGCAGACCACGCCTGTTTCCGGAATGCGACAGAGGATACGGCGTCGCACGCAGAACAAGCCGCTGCCTATCCTGCGGTCGGTGTTTTTGGCGAAGCACATCGGAAAGTCGTATTCCTCAACGACACGATTGACGGAAACGATACGCCCGGGCAAAGTGATTACAGGCACGGCACTCACGTGGTTGCCTCACTGGCCTGTCGCGACGTGTTCAGCGAGCGAACCAATGCAGAACCGACCAACGGTAGCACTCTTGCTCATGGCGCCCGACTCGTTGTCCAGGACATCGTTGACGAGAACGGATGGTCTCCTCCGAATGTCGATGAATTACTCTACGAAGCGAGCGTGTATGGTGCAGTTATCCATTCTAATTCTTGGGGGGACGATACCACTGCGTACACGGAGCGCACCGGTCATTTCGATAGTTATGCTCGGGCGATGCCGTGGTCACTGGCTTTCATCGCTCCCGGAAATAGCGGATCTGGTATCCTTGAACCCGCAAACGGGAGGAATGTCGTTGCCGTGAGTGCGAGCACCAAAGATATCTCACCGGACCGTTGGGGTTCAACAGCCTATGGCCCAACCGAGGAGGGTACCGATGGGGTCTTCCTTCTCGCCCCGGGAAAAAGCATTCAATCGGCCAATGGTGATGGGTTTTGGGACACCAATAATGACGGGTTGAGGCTTTCATCTGGGACCAGTATGGCCACGCCACTTGCTGCAGGGGCCGCTGGAGTCATCCAGCAACTCTACGAAGACGGTTGGATTCACGGGCCATGGGAGTCTACTACGAATGTCAACCTGAGCGATGTTCAGCCAGAATGGGCAACGCCTGATGCTCGAAGCGTGGCTCTTGGTGCAGGCTTTACGCCATCTGGGCCACTCCTGCGTGCTACCCTCGCATTATCCACGGCCCCGCTTGAGGATGAGTTCCGAGCTGGCGGGGAGACTTCCACTGCTCTTCACAATCCCTATGACGGGTGGGGGGTGCTCAATCTAAGCAGGCTGGTTGACACAGCGTCATTGACGAGCGGTCAGTCACCAGGAGCTCATCTTTGGGCTCACGATAGTTATCGATTGGACAATACAACTGTCGAGAACTGGTTTGATGAATTTACTCAACCCCATTCGGGGTTGGGTGCTTTTGAACAAAAACCCTGGTTCGGCCAAGGTGCCTCGGGCCCCTTCCTACAAACCGGAGATGTGTTCAGTCACCGCTTTACGCCTCTTGAAAACGAATCTGTACAGGTCCGCTTGGCCTACCCTGCCAAAGCACAACCTGCGCCCGTTGACGACCTCCAACTACGAATTCGGCTGGACGATGGAACTGTTCTTGTGGCAGACAGAATTCAAGCGGATGGAACCCCCACCTCATTTTACGGAAATGTAGTCAACCTCAGTAACACAACGCTCTTCCCACAAAGCAATGAAACAACCTTCGGGATTGACATTCCTGCGTCGTTACTGAACGATTCTCGATTCATTGAAATTGAGGTGGCCGCCCGTTACGTTGTTCCAGGCGGAACAGCTGGCTCTGTAGGTATTGATGGGGATGCGGTTGGATTTGCTCTGGTAGTCAGTGGTGTTGAACGTGATTCAGACGACCATGTAGATGGGGATGGGGATGGCGTCTACAACATCGATGACCGTTGCCCGTTGGAGAATGCAAGCCTGGCTGACTTGAACGGTGACGGATGCCTCGACGACGATGATGGAGATGATGTCAACAACCTCGACGACCTTTGCCCAAGCGAAGATGCAAGTGGGTTTGATGCAAACATAGACGGTTGCATTGATGACAGTGATGGGGACGGTGTGAACGACCTTGTGGATGTATGTTTTACCAACGATAGCGCTTGGCCTGTGAATGAATCTGGATGTTATCCAATCGATCAGCCTCCCGTTCTCGTTCTCGTGGACGCCCCTCCAAATGACAGCCTCATATCCGACAATCTCTTCCTTTCGTGGCGTATTGTCGATGATGACGGAGACGGTTATGTTTCTACCTTCACGGTTCGTTTCACCAATCAGACGAACCTCTCTGTATTTACTTGCACCGGGATCGCATTGCAGCCAGGTGACGTGCACCAGTGTAACTGGAGTGTTCCGGGCGATTTGCCCCCCTATTACCTCCAATCGGAAACCTACGAGATCTCTGTGTCCATTGAAACAACGAATGGGTCGCCAGCTTCCCTTCAATCGCCGGTCACCGCCATCGCACGTCAAAACCTTACATTTTCATGGGTCGCTCCATTCATAGACGATGATTCTGACCCCCTACCTGAAGAAACAAGTGTGACTGTTCAACCGATGTTGCTCATCAGCCTCATCGGTGTTTTGTTGGGTCTTTTGGTCGCGCGCGCCTATCGTCTCGTGTATCGGCCTTCCGATACATATGAGCGTGCATATCCGCCATTCGTAGAGGATGGAGTGGCCCAGGGGATTGGGAGACCCCTTGAGCAAGAATAAACGGGTGGTTGCGGCTCTTTTTATCTCACATCCCTGTTTTATTCTCTTCAAATTCGAAGGTGAACCTTGAAGGTTGATGGCGGACTCGCCAACATGTCCGCAAGTCGGAAGGTGAATGAAATGAGTGACCGCCTTTATGTTGGAATTGATCTAGGAACCTACCAATCTACCATCGCTTCAAGCGCTGATAAGATGCATACAATCGAAACTGTCGTTGGACGTCCAAAGGACGCTGTCGCCCGTAATTTCCTCGGCCGTGATGTGTTGTTCGGCGATGATGCATTGAAGAACAAACTTGCTTGCAACCTCTACCGCCCAATGGCCGCTGGAGTTACCCAAGATGATGAAGCAAATTTGGCTGCTGCCAAGGCCTTCGTCTCCCACCTCCTCGAAACCGTTGACCCCGAAGAATACGACGAAGTATTGGGCGTCATCTGCTCCCCAAGCCACGTTTCTTTCACAGACAAGTCGAATCTTGTTGCTACGCTTCGTGGCCAAGTCAACGCTATCATGGTCGTCACCGAACCCTTCGCTACCGCTTATGGTATCGAGGAGATTGCTGGCTCAATCGTTGTCGACATCGGCGCCGGTACAACCGACATTGCACGAGTCTACGGAACCTTCCCTACCGATGAAGACCAAGTCACCATCACCGAAGCCGGTGATTGGCTTGACCTCCAACTCATGGAACTCATCAAGAAGAAGTACACCGGTGCACAAGTCACCAAAGACATGGTCCGAAAGTGGAAGGAAGAGTCCTCCTACGTTGGCGGCGATACTCGAGAAGTGACCGTCAAACTATCCGTTGAAGGTAAGCAACAAGTGGTCGACATCGGCGATTTGATTCAAGAAGCCTGCGGATTGATTGTTCCAAAGATTGGTAACGCCATCAAGAAGATCGTCGCTGGCGCTGACCCTGAATACCAACCTATTCTCCGCAACAACATCATCCTCTCTGGTGGCGGCTCCCTGATTGAAGGTAGTGCTGAGCGAATTGCAAGCGAAATCTCTGACATCGGTGATGTCAAGGTTTGGTGCGTTGAAGACCCCATCAACTCAGTCGCCATTGGTGCACTTAAGCTCGCCAGTGACATGCCTGATGACATGTACACCTCAATCAATTGATTCGGTGCTGAAAAAAGGGTCTGAAATACGGCTTCATCGCCCCTGTGGTGGCGGGAAGGTTCAAGTGTAGTCAATCGGGCATGCGTTGCCGTATGGCTGTAGAGAGTTCGTCCCCCGGAGGTATCCGTCGTGTTGGAAATTCGTCCAACGATGAGCGCGCAGCGCTTGAGGGGATGCTCAAAGGCTACCCTGTAGAGCAACTTGTTGAAGAGGTCCTGGTGGCCTGGGACGAGCTTGGAAAACGGAACGATGAATTGGTTACCGTCAAGCAACGCCTTCGTGTTGTTGAATTGGATTTGGCAGAACGGCACGACAAAGTCGCCCCCGAGGTCGCCCGCCTCGCCGAAACTGAACAATCGATGAAAGAGGCTGATGCGAAAATTGTCCACCTTGAGCGTCTTCTCAACGATACAAAAGAAGAACTAGCAAATCAACAATCCTCACTCTCACAAGAAGAGCGAAGTTCGATGGAGCATGAAGTTTCCCAATTGCGCGACCTCACCACCCAACAAGACGAAGTGATCGGAGAGATGGAGGGCCGTATCACACAAATGGTTGAGGCCTTGGAAAAAGCAGCTGATGCAGGGTTGACCTCGGTTACGGCAGAAGAAGTACGGTTGCTCAAGCAGCAGGTCGATGAACGTCAGCGCCAACTCGAAGTGGAAAAGGCCGCTGCCGAATCCCTTGAAGAAGAACGTCAGCGTCTTCGTGATATTGCCGATCGGCTACGTGGCCTCCTCGATGCAAGAGATCGACGATTGGAGGAGTTGGAGGAACAACTTGAACGGGTCATGCAAGGCCCTCGGTCCGTATCTGCAGAACACGATTATTTGGTAGAGCAAATTGAGGAATTGAAGCGCCGATTGCTGGAACGAAACCGAGAATATGAATCGTTGCGACGTCGTGAACGCCGTCTGCACAACGAAGTCTTCGAACGCGATGAACGACTCCAACAAATGACGTTGACCATGACCGATATTGAAGCAGCGCTCCAGGACCGTACCGCAGAACTACGTGAAATCGAAGATCAGCGAAGTTCAATGGAACATGAATTGAATTCCGCTCGTCGAAGTGAGCGAACACGTGAAGTTGTGGGCCGTGTCTTTGCGGATTCACTTTCCCTCGTGCGGAGTCACGAAAGTCGGGAACTGAAGCGTGAACTCTATGCCAATGCTCCTGACCTTGAACGTACCATCAAAGCCCCAAGCACCGATGACATGGCAAAATTAGCCGACGGAGAAGAGTTGAACTTAGAAACCGGTGAAACGGTCCTCGAGAAGGGCATGGATGTTGATGAAAATCGTCCGCCTTCTCCAGGTGGCACAGGCGACCCTGTTCTCTTTGACCAAGACACTGATGAATGATTCACGCTGAGCAGGCGTTGATGATTTCCGTGAGTCGTACCCTTAATTCATCAAGTGAGGATGCGTCTTCCGTAACAGTCCCCGTCACAATCCAATCAGCACCCGAACCGACGGCTTTGGCAACGTCTTCGCCATTGCGCAAACCACCACCGACCACCAAAGTAAGCCCCTCGACGCTTCTTGCTTTGGCGATGAGGTCGGGATGTACGGGTGAAGTGGCTCCGCTTCCCGCCTCGAGATAGAGGAGTGAAAAACCATACATTTTGGCACAGAGCGCATATGCCTCAACCAGTTCCGTATCGCTTGGCTGAATCAATTCTGCAGCACCGACCTCTCCCACGCGACCGCCTGGTGCACAGACGAGGTAGCCAGTAGGTAGCGCCTCAACGCCAAATTGGTGAAGATACGGTGCGCCGCGTACTTGCTCTCCAACAAGAAACGCTCGTTTGGTCGAGTTCATGAGCATCATGAAGGTAATAGCGTCTGCTGCTGGAGAGAGGGCATGGGCTCCGCCAGGGAACAAGACAACGGGGATATCCCAGTCCATCTCATCACTTTCAGGGTCTTGACTGGCAGCAAACATCCTCAACTCAAAGGCTTCTTGGATTGCCGTGCACGTTTCATGGACGACTTTGTCCGGTGTATCGGTTGAGCCACCGACAAAGACCATCTTGGAGCCACATTCTACAGCTACCATCGCTCGTTGGGCAGCAACGTCTGCTGTCTGCTTCGCAGGGTCGATGAGGGTAATATGTCGTGCCGTTGCGGAAGGACGGCAGACCTTGGCGAGAACCGTACCATCTTCCACATGCATGCTGCTCAGTCAGCGGTTGTGGCGTGAAGGGCATAGGCGTTGCGCTCCTGCTTGGTTGAAGCGAGCATTCTCAAGGCCCCGCGTTCTGGGACCACCATGAGCGAAGCGGGACCCTTCAAACGCCTTCTTTCGTACATGCGCCCCCACCGAGGAACAATTCGGTTGGCTTCCTTTTGTTCCATCCTCAACAAAATTTGGGATCTCGCCCCTCCGTTGCTCATTGGTTTAGCAGTTGATGTGGTCGTTCTTCGAGAAGATTCCCTGCTTGCCTCTATGGGGGTGGAAGACCCGTGGCATCAACTCGTCTTGCTCTCCGTCCTTACCTTCTTGATTTGGGGGCTTGAGTCTCTGTTCGAGTATTTCTATGGAGTTCTGTGGAGAAATCTTGCGCAAACGGTTCAACATGAATTACGCCTTGACACGTTTGACCACGTTCAACAACAAGGCATGGCCTGGTTTGATGAACGCCAGAAAGGAGATATCCTCGCAATCCTCAATGACGATATCAATCAACTTGAACGGTTTTTGGATAAAGGGGCGAATGACTTGTTACAAGTCAGCACCACAGTCATTGTGGTCGGCGCAGTTTTCTTGCTGATTTCTTGGCAAGTTGCTTTATTTGCAGTCTTACCCATTCCGATCATCGTGTGGGGATCATTTCGCTATCAGCGTAGTTTAGAGCCCCGTTATGCTCGTGTTCGAGATGCTGCTGGGCGAATGAATGCCCTCTTGGAAAATGATTTGTCAGGGATGTCCACGGTTCAATCCTTTACTGCCGAAGCCCATGAACTCGCACGGGTTGAAGTCCTAAGCGAAGACTACAGAGCCGCAAATCGTGAAGCGATTCGCCTATCTGCAGCATTTACACCGCTGATCCGGATGGCTATCCTTGTCGGATTTACCGCCACCCTTCTGCTCGGAGGTTGGTTAACACTGGAGGGTACCCTGGCAATAGGAGCCTACTCCGTTCTTGTTTTCATGACGCAGCGTTTGCTCTGGCCACTCA
>QQSD01000094.1 GCA_003602485.1 Candidatus Poseidoniales archaeon
CCGATGACGTCGTAGCCGTAGTCATCGGGTTCGCTTGAAACCACAAGGGTCACCATAACAGGGCCGTCTGAGTTCCAAGGGTCGCCGCTATCATCTGCTGGGAGGCAGGAGAGAATGGCCGCTCGGAAGTCAACGGATTGCAAGCCGAGAAGTGGTCCCAATTGAGCCTGCAGAGGGCCGGTAACAGCGGCAATCTGGCCTGCTTGTGCTGCGCTTCGGTTGTCGGGCGCACTGGCTAATTGTCCCATCAGCTGGCCCAACTCATCAGAGAGGTTGGTGGCGTTGTCCAATCGAGGTAACCACACGGCTGGGTTTCCTGCATCCCAATCCATCAGACGCTGAGGAGTCACGGGCTCGACTTCAGGGACTGCGCTAGCAGCAGTACTCAGGTTCTGCAAGGCTGCACTGAGATTTGCGTCATCCTGCGCCAGTAAAACCTCGACTACAGATGTTTCCAATGCTGTTAGCCAGGTTTCAGCGGTTGTTTCATCGTGAAGGGCCAGCCATTGCATCGCTTGACCCGCAGGACCGTTGTTTGCCTGCGTTCCGAACAGGGGATAGTGATAATCGGTGAAGTTCTCATCACCAAGCATGGTTGCTTCAATCTGTGCCAGTTGTTGCCAAGTGGACTGATTGAGCATGTCGCCCGCGCTAATTTCGTTAATCACTCGGATGAAATCGATGTTTGAACGGTATTCCGATTCAACCTCGTTGAGCAGGTCAACGCTTGGATCGTCGGGGAAGAAACCATCTTCGCTGTTGTCGAATTGAAGGTGCATGGCACCCGATGCGAGCATGAATACGACCAGCAAGATGGTGGCAAAGGCCGTGCGTGGTCGGTCAACACTCCAGTTGGTCAGTGTCATGAAAGGATTTCGCATGATTTTCGCACATTCTTTTTGCTTATAACCGCCTGTTTTGATTTCGATAAACAACGCATGTTTCAAGCCAATATCCTGGAAAGAATAATGAAAAATTATCAATATGAAATTCGATTATTCAATTGAAAAATACCCACATGGTTGCTGAGGCAGGAAGTTTGCTCTTTGTGGGCGAAGCGGGACTCATTCTGTTTCTTCAAGGTCCAGCAATACCGCACCTTGAGCAACCTGTTCACCGGCTTGGAAATGAATCTGTGTTACTTTGCCGTCGGTGGATGCTACGATCCGATGTTCCATCTTCATGGCTTCCAAAACCATGAGGGCCGTACCTGCTTCTACAGATTGGCCTTCGCTTACCAGGACATCGAGAACTTTACCGGGCATTGGTGCGACCAAGCCTCCTTCGTCATGAGCGGACGATGAACCGGGTTCAATTCGCTCCCAATGGTAGGTGCGACCGTTGAGATGAACCCACCAAACATCACCAACTTTTGTGGCGTGAGCGATGTATTTCACCCCGTCAGGCAGCGTGACGAGTAACCTTCCTCGGTCGTGTTGTTTGAGCGAATACCCCGAGAGTTCCAAAGCCTCACCGTTACGGGCAAGGGTCACTTCAATCGGCCCGTCGGGGGAAGTGAATGTATGCTGCATCAAGGATACCTCCTGTGAAGGGTCGCGAAGGGACTTGCAGGTCCGCCAGCCGCCTCGTATGAACCAGCATTTCGTTGAAGGTGGAGTCCGAGCGTCTCAGCTCCTGCAGCAACGAGCAATGAAGCATCTTCGAGGGTTAAATCCTGTGGAGGATTCCATCCATTTGGCCACAAGGTGTCAATGGTTGTCGTGGTGGTTGAACCATCAATGACTGGCTGAGCATCACAGAGGTCACGAAGAAATTCAACGTTCGTCGTGGTGCCCAAAATAACGAATTCATCCAGTGCTCGACGCATTTTTTGCAAGGCTTCAACGCGGGAAGGTGCCCAAACGATCAATTTGGCTAACATAGGGTCGTAATTCGGTGTGACTTCATCTCCTTCTCTCACGCCTGTGTCCAAGCGAATACCCGGCCCTTCGGGGGCGCGGAATACAGCCAATGGGCCGATGGCAGGAAGGAAATTATTGGATGCATCTTCAGCATAAAGACGAACTTCAATGGCGTGTCCACGGATCATCAAGTCTCCACAAGACATAGGGTCGCCATTGGCTATCCGCAGTTGTTCCCGGACTATGTCCACGCCAGTGACCAATTCGGTTACGGGATGCTCGACCTGAATTCGCGTATTCATCTCAAGGAAGAAAAACTCGCCCGATGCGGCCAAGAGGAATTCAACCGTTCCAGCCCCTTCGTAATCAACAGCTTGTGCGGCAGCAACGGCTGCTTGGCCCATCGCTTCTCGTAATTCATGAGTCATGGTGGGACCTGGGGCTTCTTCGAACACCTTCTGGTGACGACGTTGTACACTGCATTCACGTTCACCGAGATGGATGGTTCGCCCGTGTCGGTCGGCGAGTACCTGTATTTCGATGTGCTTGGAGCCCGTGAGTAAGCGTTCAATGTAGATTCGTCCATCTCCAAAAGCCGCAATTGCTTCTCGTTGAGCCGCTGATGCCGCTTGGTCAAAGTCGGCTGGGTCATGGACGGCCCGCATTCCTTTACCTCCTCCACCACTTGAGGCTTTGAGTAACAGAGGATAGCCGACACGTTGTGCAGCTTCTCGTAATGCTTCGAGCGTCTTCGCTTCGTCATCTTCTTCGACTTCTTCACCCGGAATAACAGGAACGCC
>QQSD01000095.1 GCA_003602485.1 Candidatus Poseidoniales archaeon
AATACTTATAGTGGTTGGGGTGCAATATGTTTGATAAATCCGCTCAAGCACCCGTATTAACCTGTATTTTAGGAAAATATTTTTCTCCGAAATAGTTCATTTGTTTGAAGAAAATATCACTTCTAATTTCTTACTGACAAACAGACCTGCTTCGACATGAGAAGCAAGTCGAATGGCATGCAAGAAGTAACCACGGATCACACAGCCTCACATTGCATGGACGCACGTCAATAGTCTGCCTGTGGAATGTGATCAACTGGGGAGCTCAGGATTAACGAATCCAAAAGTAGAATCTACTGTGATTCATGCGTTTGAAAAAAGAGAAAGCCAGAGAGGTCGCCGTAGCGACCCCTCCAGCGTTGTACACTCGCTAGGAGTGGAGGTTGTGTTCACCAAAGGGTCCGGGAATCAGTAATCCCAGTCCTTACCTTCGCCGTCTTCGCCATCGCCTCGTGAGAGGATGAAAGCGCCTGCGATAAAGGCAACAATGACAACACCACCGATGAGACCCCAGGTCCACGTTGGGACGCTACTGGAGGCACCGTCACTGTCGTCGCCAATGGTACTGGTCCCGTCGCCGTCGTTGGTAGTGTCAGCGGCTCGGTTGTAGGTGATACTGTTCTTTGATTCAGCGGCATCCATGTTGCCCAAAGCGTCCATTGGAACTGCAGTGAAGTAGTACTCGAAGGTACCAGCAGCAGTTGGCTGAGCGATGGTCAGCGTGTTAGCATCTGCACCCATAGCACTGTCTGGGCAAGGTGTTGGCATTTCAGCAGCGGTAAAGGATTCACCGCGCTGGAAGCAGACGTGCCACATAGCAACATCTGATGTGTCGCCAGTGACATCCCAGCTGATAATCCAGTTCTCGCCGTCTTCTTGAACAGTCAGGGTCGCTGCTGCAGCGCCACCGTCAACTTGCTTGTCGGCGGTAACCGTATCCTTTCCAGCTGTCGAACAGCCTTCCTCGTTACAAACAGCAACAGAGACGTGGTACACAGTACCGTGAACGGTGTTGGTCCCCGAGTAGGAGTACGAACGATCTTCATCAGCCACTGTTTGAGTGAACGGTTCTGCACAATCTTCCTGGCCGTCACAGATGGTCACAACGATGTTGTCACTGCCCAAGAGAGTTCCTGTGATGCCCCATGTGACGCCAATGGCGCCACCCTTGAGTGCTTCTGCGTTGAATCCGCTTACCGATGCATCAGGGATGCTCGCCTGTGCGAGTTCTCCGCCCATGAGCACCAACGTTCCAGATGGAACAACCGGGCTGTTAGCGGGGATGCTGTAGACGAATTCTTCAGTAGTAGCATCAACATCGGCCGATGTATCAGCGAAAAGAATCCACTTGCCCGACCCGTCAATGTACCACAAGGACGTAGCCTCAAGAGACTTGTCAACGGTCACTGAAAGTGACTGAGACAGGATATCGCTCGCAGGGAAGGTGGTGCTTGGAGCATAGTCCATTGCAGCCACTGCAGCGTAGGTTCCGGAGAAACCTTCCAAAGCCACCGCGTCATAGCTTGCGATGTCCTTATCTGCAAAGGTGGTGATGTTGAAATCGGTTAGAGCGAAGTATTGCAACGGATAGGTGATGGTAATTCCCGCGACGGTAGTCGACTGTGCGACCGCATCATTCCAGATGTCCAACATCATGGTTTGTGAAACTTGGCCACCGTGTGTATCGTTCACCACGATGTTGATGGCAAGGTTACCGACATACTCTCCGAGGACTGGAGTCTGGCATGTTGTTCCGCCTTCAGTTTGATTTCGCTCACCACATCCGAGCATCTCGCCGCCTTGGTAGGAGTAGTAGAACGACAGGCCGTCACCAGACGGGTCGTCAACGTCGAATGCTGTAACGGAAAGTTGCAAGAACTCTTCTTGGCCAACAACCAGGTCACCGGTGTTCACCAGTTCAAAGGAAGTGATGAGAGGGAGGTTGTTGATGACATCAACATTCATTGACTGAAGGTTGTTGCTCAAGCGTGCGTCAAAGGCCCCAATCCATTCAATCGGTTCGCCTTCTGGGCTTGGCTTGTCGTCCATGGTCAATGTAAAGTCAAAGTCATATTCACCTGGTTCAAGGGTAATCATAACGCATGCTGAACCGACCAGCGAACCAAATCCACCGAGTGGTTGGTGCGTGTATGGCACATCTGTACCTTCAACACATTCATTGGCAGTTCCAGTGAACAGGACAGTTCCATCAAGGCTGATGGAGTAACTAAGGTCCCAATTGTAGGCGTCCATTCCGTTACTACCGCGGTGTTCAACGTCTGCGTAAATGAGTGATGCACCGACGTTGAGGTCGGTGTTTTCGCCTGCTTGTACAAAGGTCGATGGTAGCCCAGTACCGTCTGAATTGTAACCTTGGTAGACACCCATTCGTGCAATACGGATGTCGTGATAGGTGAAGGTTGTACCGATGATCTCATCGGCATCTGTTCGGGGGTTGTCGTCGTTGTTGGAAGTCACTTCACACTTGTTGTTCCAAGTTGTGACGTTTTCGTTACCTTCAGTGGCGTCGCTGCTTTCAACACAGTCTTCAAAGGGACCGTACATGGTGTATCCAATGACTTCTGCTTCGACCTTCATGGTGGATTCATTCTGAGCCGTGTTGATGGCTATTGAACCCGTGTAGGTCCATGAAGTGAGGTACGACAAGACGTTACGGCTTGCTGTCTGAGTAGCGTTTGGGTCCGTTTCGTTTTCATAGACGTCAACGGTGGTTGGTGCTCCTGCGGTGAGGATGGTGATACCGCTGTTTGCAGTGAGGTCAGTACCGTCTGAAGCAGTAGCTGAGTTGTAGTCACCTGAGAGGGCAAGGCGGATTTGGACTTCACGTGGGTCAAAGGTGTCTGAACCGTTGGCGATTACTGTGAGTGTGAAATCGCCGCTTGTGTCAGTCCAGTCGGTCTTGATGTCTTGTTCGGTCGTATCCCATGAAAGGTCGACTTGAATGTCATACCAGTCTTCAACAACGATGTAGACAAGTTCTGCATTGTTGGCTGCATCCGAGTCTGTTGGGCTGGAAACCTTGACTTCAACCATGTACTCACCTTGAACTGGAGTCCATGTTATGTCAGTTCCAGCACGCTTCAAGGTGTACTTGCCTCCGTCGAGATAGCTTCCTGGTGTGAGAGGGTCGATAGTAGAATCGAAATCACACACGGTACCGTCGTCGCACATGGCGTCGAGGTTTTCCCAGTGGAGGTCGTTTCCACTTGCATCTTTAGCAATCATTCCGACATTCTGGTTGAAGTCGGTCAGATAGACGGTAACGGTGTAGGAGAGTTCTTCGATGTCGGCATCTCCAGAGTTCTGGATATACGCAGCGAAGGTTGTTTCTTCTCCAACCATTAGCGTGTTGCGACAACCGCGGTCGTCGCAAGATGTTTCTTTCGGCGTTGTAATAGCAATCACGGACGGGTCAGCGCCTGCACGGCCGCTGGTGTCTTCGATTACCATGGGTTCTTCAAGTTCGGTGAAGTCAATTACTGCGAAAAAACTCGTCAGCATCAACAACCCCAAAATTACAGGTGTCATATTCTTCATGTCTATACCCCCGAAGGTTCGGTATGCCTCACCACGCCATGCGTTGTATTTATACTAATGGAACGATGTTTATGCCTAATTAGCACAAAAAGGTGCTTTTCAGTGATGCGTTTTCGCCTCCTGTGTTCATTTCAGAAGACAATTAGAGCAGTTATTTTGTTAGACTTGTAAATATCATGAATTTGCGCGTCAAATATCCCGCAACGCTGCCGAAGGTGGTATTTTTGATGCTTGTTTGACGGGGAGGTAGGTTGTGAGGAACACAATCACCCATCCAAGAAGGAACAGGAGAAGGGTAGAAGCCCACGGAAAAGTGAATGCTGCACCCTCAGATTTCCATATCGCCTGATACAGGGCCCGATGGAAACCATACCCGAGTAACAATCCGTTGAGCATCCCCAGCATGGCAATCCAAGATACCTCGATGAAGAACACCGCCAAAACCTGACGCTGCCTCAATCCAATGGCCCTCAACATGCCTATGGTGCGACGTCGTTCGCTTACATTTCGGACGGTCACAACACCAATCCCGGCCACGCCAACCAGAAGCCCCATTGCAAGGTATCCCTCAAATAACGATAATATTGCAAGGACCAACGACTGAAGAATGGCGATTTCTTCTGCAACAGTCTGGACGGTCACACCTTGCGAGGCGAGGTCTCGCGAAAGTACGTCGGCGAGTTCTGCTGCGGCCTGACGCTCCTCGGTTGATTTCCCCTGCGGCGAGTAGTCGATAGAGGAGAATTCGTCAGTGCTCGCTGTTGCATCCGTGCTGACGCTCACATACATGCGTGTGATCTCTCCACCAAATTGTTCATCCACGGTGGTGCTGCTCATCCAGACCCCTGGGGAAAAAATGTATGAGGACTGTTCAAGGAAGCCTCCAACTTGGACTTCTCGAGTATTTTTTGGGTTTGAAAAATCAATTAGCAAAATTGAATCTCCAATTGAAAATTGCAAGGGCACAATCGTGGCTCCGTCGGTCGTAGATTCCAAGCCAAAGGAAGCATCGAGGAAGACGATATTGTCAAAGCGTTCAACCGAGTCCCACGCCTCTTTTTGTGTTTCACCAAGCGACTCATCCCAAACATGGAGAGGTAAGCCACCGTGATTTCTGAACCCCTCATCAACACCCCGTAAGATGTAGGGCATTCGTTCACCATCACTGTCCTGTAAATGAATTGGTGAGCGATAAACACCTCCCACTGCATCGATGTTGGCCATTGCAGAATCGTCCACGCCCCATTGACTTGTGTTGCTGTCAAGGTCAATAGGTCGGGACCGGGAGGCGGTGAGGAGGAGTTCAAATTCACCTTCTGCTTCTTCGACGAAATCAGAGGAATAGGTGTCAAATTGGTCGGTATATCCGGAGAGAACGACCACTGAGAACATGGTGATTGAAAACATCCCCATTACAACAGCCGTTCGAATGGGGTGGGCCAATGGGTGTGCTAAGGCTACGGAGCCAACAGGGCCAATGCGACGTGTGATGGCGCTGGATTTGGAGAGCATCTGCACGAGAAGCGGTGCAAGGCTGGTCAATACCATGACACCTGAAATGACCTGCAGAAGTCCGAGTACAATAAACGCGATTTCATTGGCCTCCAAGCGGGAGCGTACAGGGTCAACGGGAGCGAGTACAATGGTCCAAAAGAGGAAGAGCAAGCCGACGGCACCAAGGGTATTGCGGGGTGCGTGACGTTTCCAGCGCTTCCAAGGAGATTTTGAGCCAAGGAAGACGGGTAATTGCCAGGTCAACACTGGTGTCAGCAAGAGAATCATAAAAGCCCCAAGAGAGACATAAGCAACGTATGCAAGGCCACTATCAAAACCGAGGAAGAACAAGCCTGCAAGACTGAGTATACCACCGCCAAGCGCTAAAACCTGCATGAGGTAAAGACCCCAAGGGACACCTGATTTCAACGTCAAACGACCGCCTTTCAACGCACGGACAATATTGATCTGTGAATTGAATACACTGGCAGACCACAACAATGCGACGGCCAATAACGTCCCCCATATCCACCCTCCGGCAAAGGAGTCCACGGACCACGAGAAACTGAACGATTGAGCACCAGCAGAGGAAAAAATAGTGGAAAAGGCGCGAGAGATGAACCAAGCGAGACCGAGTCCAACCAGAGACCCTATTCCTCCTGCTATCAGCGCTAAAATCAGCCCCTCCTGTACGAAGAGTGCCCGAGCATCGCTACGTCGTAGGCCGAGTGCTCGCACCACCGCCAATTCGCTTCGTCGTACGTCAGCGAGGAGCATGATGATGGTCAGTGAGAGGAGAACACCTGCTGCGATTGTGAAGGTTCCAAAGACGAGGAACATGGCTGAGAGAAGACCTGATGATTGCTCTGCTTGCTGAGCTGCTAAAACCTTCACTGGAGACGCCACAAGGAAGAGGTCTTCCATGGTACTGCGCTGGTCAAACCAATCACGCAATAGTTCCATGGATTCAGGCTCAGTTGAATTTGACATGCTTGAAATCAAAAGAATGGAACGCTCATCCGCCTCTGCAAGAGCGAGGATTTCAGCATCTTCAAGACTGATGAAACCGAGCACGACAGAATCCAACTCACCCAGTTGCTCGAAACCTGGCATCACACCATAAGGACCAACATAGGTCAAATCCACAGCAGTATCGTTGCCATATGCGTAGGGAAGGATTCCCTTTACAGCAAGCGATTGATTCTCAGTAAGTCCGAGGTCATTCAATCGATTGGACACAAGAACATCACCTGAATCGACCTCTACACTGGAATTCATGCCTCCAAAAGCGAGGAACATTTGAGGGAATTGGCCAAAACCTTGAGCCTGTGAGACTACAGGGAAGCGCAAACTTTCCAATTCAAAGGTTGAGGTATTCCATCTTGCCAATCCCTCTGCATGTGTGCACCAATGGGTGGAAGGGGACATTGCAACATCAGCGTCCCCATTACAAAACTCTGGAAGCGTAGTGTCCGATGCCACATCATCAGCAGGCCACATCGCTTCTGAGGTTGATGTTACATCTGCCAGGGAAGCCAAAGGCGTAACGAAGTATTGCTTTGAAAGAAGGCCTTCAACTTCCAGATAGAGTGCCCCGTCAAAAGCCAGTTCGTAACCCAATACCGTTGATGGCCGCTGGAGGTCAAGCTCCGCTGTCCGGTTCAATGCGAGGTCTTCCGTGAACTCATGCAACGACCACTGGTCATCATCCGCAGTAAGAACATACCAGTGCTCGGCACCATAGACGGCAGCGAAGGCGGGAGTTTCTGTATCAAATTTGGCAACGGATGATGATTCAACTTCGTCTTCTGCTGCAAGAATCACACCTTGGTCGTGGGCCAAAAGTGCACCTTTACCGGACGAATCAAATGCAATGTCGTGAAGCAGACCACCTTGCTCAGTCTGCCAAATCCACGCTTCATGAGACTCCGTAAGTTCAAACCCTGCTCCCGAGGGACCGAAATGCCAAAGGGCGCTGCCTGAGGAATACAATTCTGTCACATCTCCATCTCCCAAGGTGAGAAGAGGCTCTCCATCCGTCACGATATCGATGAGGGGAACTTGAAGCACCTCCATGATGCTGTTGTTGGGTATGAGAAGAGTAGCGTTTTCTCGCAGTGCCCGTACATCCTCTCCCGCTATCCGACCAAATCCTGAAGTGGTTGAGATGGTGATGGCGCCTGTAGTTTCATCCAACGTTAGATTCATGCCTACATCTTCAGCAGTTAACCGTTGGTCGAAGAGTTCCCCGATTCGTTCGGTTGCCGCTTCGGTTGCACTATCGCTCAAGTCATCAACCAAAGCAAAGGACATGCGGTTGATGGTGTCGGGAGCTTCAAGCAATTTTTGTGCTGTCAAAATGTCTGTAAAAACAGCGGGGGAGCGTGTCCCTGCCATTGCACCTTGCCCTTCATTGGCCACAATCGAATGAACCTGAACATCCGATTGGCGTTTGACTCGTTGACCGTCATCTGTGACAAACCAACCCATCTCAAGGATATCACCGACATTAATCTCGAGGCGATCACTCGCCACCTGATTCACGACCACCTGCGGAGTCAGAGCCCCATCATTGGCAGCAGCGATGTCTTGGAAACGCAGGCCTGTTGTGACATCAAGAGGTTGCCAAACTTGTAAAGAATCAATGCTAGCATTTCGGGCGAACCATGACACTGAAGGCTCAGCCAAGCCACCATCAGAAGTCAAACTCACTCCGTTCGCCAAGCCATATTGTCGCCCAATAACTTGGGATGAAAGAATCGCGTCCTGTTCAATGCCCTCCCAAACCGAACGGGCCACATCTGAGGAAAACTGGACGCCTGCCCCTGTTTGTGGGTCAAAGCCAGAAATCAAAACATCCGTCGCCCCGTAAGACGCTTCAACTTCGTAAGCAACGGTTGCATCGAGGGAATCACCTACAACGAGGGAGGAGGTAATGATTGCAGAGGCGATGATTAATCCCGCAACCATAAGCACGGACTGACGCTTTCTTCGCCGAATGTTTTCTTTTGCAAGGCGCCATACAACCAACCGCTGCGGCAGGAAAAAGGGCTGAAGAAACGTCAATGAAAGGATACCACAGAGAATTCCACCCATGGCGGCATTAACAGAACTCAACCCCATCCAATTCAACACATAGAGCCCTAGAATTGCGTCCACTGCGGGGCCAAGCATGAGGATGAGGCGAGCCGTCCATGAAAGGCTTGAAAATCTTGAAGACAACAAAAGTGATGCTACGCTGAGGATGACCGTAGTCAATCCAACCAGCGCAACGAGGAGGAGCAGAATCATTCCTCCTCTGTTTCAATTGCCTGGTGATCTGCGGTGATGAGACCGTCATTCATGGTAATGCTGCGACGGCAACGGGAGGCGATATCCGGATCGTGCGTCACGATGAGAAAGGTCGTGTTGAGACTCTTGTTCATGCTAAGAATGAGGGACATGACCTCTTCCGATGTAGCCGTATCGAGGTTACCTGTTGGTTCGTCACAGAGAATGATGGAGGGTTCATGAACGATAGCACGGGCAATTGCAACCCGCTGCTGTTGGCCTCCAGAGAGTTCGGCAGGGCGATGTTCACTGCGGTCACTAAGGCCGACTCGTTCAAGGGCAGCGATTGCATTGCGACGTGCCTCACCAGGGGCTCGGCCCAGCAACAACAAGGGCAACTCTACATTTTCCACTGCCGAGAGGACTGGAAGGAGGTTGAAGTCTTGGAATATGAAGCCAAAATGCTCGGCTCGCAAATCAGTCCGAGCATCATCACTGATGCCGTAGAGCGGCTGACCCTTGACATTCACTGCCCCAGATGAGGGTTCATCAATTCCTGAAAGGATGTTCAGTAGCGTGGTTTTCCCGCATCCAGACGGCCCCATCACTGCGACCATTTCACCTGATTGAATGGTCAAGTCAACGCCTCGCACCGCCTGAACCGTTGATTCACCGGCTTGATACAACTTCCACAACGCGGTGGCTACCAGAGCATTGGTCATGTATGGACCAAAGAGAATTGTGTTCATAAAGTCCTGCCCGTAGGCAATGGCATGGGAAGCGATGCGACCGCCATTGTCATCACGCTGCTCGCCTTCGGCCCGCTACGTGAACGCCTCGGAGGCCCCAGCCACACCATGCATCTAACTCCTCCACTCACGATTCGAGAACTCGTCATTCAGCAAGGGCTTGAAGAATGGATCGGTTTCGGGCTTTCTGTGGCACTCAACGGGACACGCTGCAGCCTTGATGAAGCACTTGTCGACGGTTGTGAAATCGCTCTTTTACCGCCAGTGAGTGGTGGCTAAAGGCTCTCGAGAGACGACGATGAAGGAAAGCCTTCAACAATGGGCACGAACACCCGATGTTGAGGAAGCACCATGGTGGGCGGACTAGGACCCTTGGAATTGACCATTCTACTCGGATTGTTTTTCATTCTATTTGGAGCAAATAAACTCCCTGAGATGGCCAACGCACTGGGCCGCTCGAAAGGTGAATTCCAGAAAGGGCTCAACGATACCACTCAATTAGCCACTGCTACACAAACTGTAACGGACCTTGAAGCAGGTGGCCGAACACCCGACCAAGTCCTCATGGAACGGGCTAAGGCCGTAGGAATCAACCCGGCTGGAATGGCCATTGACGAACTCGAAAAGAAAGTTACTGCCCTTGAAGCTTTGAGCAGTGACGAGTGAAACTTCAGCCTCGCTTTCGCTTGATGTTCAACGGTGAACCGCACCGGTCGCAAGAACCTACATCCTTGTTCTTTGAACGCTCTGCATTTTCGGGAACAGGAAATTCCGCTCTGCATCCCGTACATCGGAGCGACCATGACCAAACTGCCTTTGAGGTGGTATTCGCCACACCACTCACCTCTCCGCCAGAACTTCTGTATGCATTTTGAAGGCGATAGTCATCGGTGACGAGGTGGGCTTGATGTCCTAACGCCAGAGCAAGCACGTCCAAATCAACATCTGAGAGGCGAGGCAGGTCACCGCTTTGAGATGCAACCTGCTTTGCTTGTTCGATCCATGCCCGAGGAGGATTCTGCCATTGAAGGTCGGCCGCATCAATCAACAGAGAACGGGCTTCACTCAATTGTGACAATTCTCGGCTTTGAGATTCTGCACAAATCCCTCCAGCAAGCTGATTCATCGGCCAATGCAGGAGGGCGGCTGTATCGAGAACCCGCTGCATAACCCGAACATGAGAATCACCCCCATGAAGTCACCGCTTACCCCTATCTTCATCAAAGGAAGCCGCAAGGGACAGACATGAGTTGGAAGGAATCCTTCGTGGAAGCCTTCGACGTCTTCGGACCTGCAAGCCTCTTCGTATTCTCCTTCACGGAAGCCATCATCCAGCCAATACCTCCTGATTTGGTCTACATACCCATGCTCGTTAACGCATCAGGCGATGTGCCATTGGTGGTGTGGCTTTGGCTGGTGGTCACCGTTTCTTCCGTTCTCGGCTGCCTGGTCGGCTATTTCATTGGGCAACGCTGGGGGTCAAAACTCATGGTTCGGTTTGGTCAAGAAAAGCATCTCATCAAACTGCGCCAATTGACAGAGCGCTACGGCTCATTTGGTATCTTCCTCGCTGCTATTTCACCAATTCCATACAAGGTATTTGGATGGATGGCTGGTATGGCTGAAATGCCGAAACGACCCTTCATTATTGCTGGCTTCATTGGTCGTGGTTGCCGCTTCGGCTTTGAGGCCATTCTTATCGGACTCTACGGGCAACGGGCATTTGACGGCATCATGTGGGTGTTGGATAACGAACTCCTCCTCGCAGTTGTACTGATAGTCATCCTGACGTTGGCTTGGTTCGCTTACCGTTGGTGGGTCAACTTGGACGCAGACGCACCCAGCCATGCATGAGTCCCCCGCGCACTCTACATCCTTTGAAATGGGAACGGTTATGAACAGGCCCTCGGTGGACGGGTTGCCGCTCGCGTGGTGTAGCCAGGTCCATCATTACGGGTTTTCATCCCGTCGACCCGGGTTCGAATCCCGGCGCGAGCATCCTTACTCAAACGCATTACTGCGAAGTATATTCTGCTTAATTTAGAGGGCGAAATTGGTCTAAAAGTCGACCAAAAAACCACCTTTTGATGCACATCAGACCCTCGCAACAGCCCATCGTCGATTGAAGAGACTCGTTTCAGAACACAACGTGCACCGAAAGATAGCGAGAAGGTTAAGGACAGACGAACACTGCCCCCATCATGGTCAATATCGGAGACACCGCCCCAGCCTTTACCTTGAAAACCACCGACAAGAGTGATGTCAGCCTTTCTGATTACAGCGGTCAAACCGTTATCCTCGCTTTTTACCCGGGAGCCTTTACGGGCGTCTGCGACAAAGAAATGTGTGCTTTTCAAGACAACCTCGGCAAACTAAACCAATCCAACGCTGTTGTATTGGGTATCAGCGTCGATTCACCTTGGGCGAACGCTGAATTTGCTCGTAAGTACAACCTCGAATTTGCGCTGCTCTCGGACCTTGACCGTGAAGTAGTCCAAGCCTATGATGCATCCTTCGTCGGTCTCGGCGGTATTGAAGGCTACATGTGCGCCAACCGTGTCGTGATCGTGATTGACAAGAACGGTATTGTTGCACACCGATGGGTTGCAGAAAACCCTGGCGTAGAACCTGATTACGACGCCATCGTATCGTTCGCTGCAACACTGTGAATGAAGGATTCGCAACATGCAAGCTGTTTGAACACTGATTCAAGCCAGCGTGCCGTTGTTATAGTCTTCAATCGCCTGATAGATTTCTTGACGGGTATTCATCACAAAGGGTCCGTATCGTGAAATGGGTTCATCCAATTCGGGTCCACCGAGAATGAGAAATTCTGCTCCATCTTCTTCGGCAGTGATTTCGACGGAATCTCCAGAGGACAGCAGCCCAAGTCCTCCGTCATTCAGGGATCGCCCTTCAATAGTAACAGACCCTCCAAAGGCGTAAATCATGACGTTGTGGTCTGCTTCACAGGCATGAACATAGGTAGCCCCAGATTTCATTTTCATGTGGATATAGGTGATTGGAATCACGGTATCAATCACCGCAGATGTATCCAAAGCCTCTCCTGCAATGACCTTGGCCCAAATATTTCCGTCTTCACTCGTAGTTTCAGGAATATCCTTGGAAGGTATATCTTGGTAGCGAGGTGGCATCATCTTGTCCTTGGCGGGTAAGTTAACCCAAATTTGGAAACCGTGCATTTTGCCTCCGTTTTTCATCATGTGGTCCTGTGGGAGTTCAGAATGTATGACGCCACGCCCGGCGGTCATCCATTGTACATCACCTGGGTTCAAATCTCCGCTATTTCCTGCAGAATCTGCGTGCTGCATACCTCCTGCAAGGAGATAGGTAACTGTTTCAAAACCACGGTGTGGGTGAGAAGGAGCCCCCACGGCTTCTCCAGGACCGTAATCGACTGGACCCATTTCGTCAAGAAGTAAAAACGGACTCATCAATCGGCCCATTGCCGCTGGTCGCCTCACCTTGAAGCCACCACCTTCGAGGACGGTATTCGTCGGTACGATGGAATCAAGTGTTCTTTTCGTCATTGAATCCCGCCTGTTAAACTGTTGAGTATTGCATCGATTGTATCCACGTTGGCTGCTTTCTTCTTGTTGACAGTCAGTGAACGTCCAATCACATTGCTGCCAAGATATGAGAATTGCATGCGCATGGCCATAATGACATGTGCCCCACCTCCTCCAGAGTGGGTGGCAAGTGCGACCTTCCTGTCACGGAACAAACGACGAAAATCATCTCCTGTTCGACTCAGCCAAGCGACGGCATTGTTGAGCACCGGTGGAAAGGAACCGTTGTACTCGGGAGCGAAAACCATCCATGCTTCGCCTTTCGAAAGGGACTCAACCAGCGAGGCTAAGCCGTCTAATTCCTCGATTTCTTGTTCGGTTGCAACGGTGTAGATTGGAAAATCGTATGCGTTGAGATGTACAGTGGTCACCGAGTGACCCATCTCAATGGCTCGGTTCTCTACCTCGCTTGCAAGGGCAGCGTTGTTACCATCCGATGCAAGGATGAACACCAAGGCCGCCATGTCAAGAGGAACACGCCGACCCATTTGAGGTTAGCAGTACCGGTCATGGTAGCGGACGGCAAGGAAGATGAAAGGTGACGCATTGGGTTGACCATGCCCACGTTGTGGATTGTGGGGCGCTCAGTGAGCGACCCTTGTTTTGAAGCCCTCAGTGGCCTCAAACTCTCGTCCCAACCAGAGGGATGTGACACTGCTGTCGTATTTGTCGATGGAGAAGGCAGAAGCGACCTGTCGACCCTCACCAACTCTGTGGAACGTATGCAAGCCACCTTAGACGACATTGAACAGTGCACTATTGACCGATTGATGGTCGTCACCGATTTCAGTTCGCTCGTAGGCCGCCGTTGGAAACAACATCAATCCACATGGGAGTCAAATCTTGGTGTGAGCCTCGAAAGTGTTGATGGGATGGGGGCGTTGATCGTCGAAATACTCGCCAAAAGTGCAGCTCTGAAAGGCATGAAGGTTCTCATCCTGAGGAGAAATCAACTCAATACGGAACTTCTGGGTCGTTGGATGAAGAAGGCTGCGAGCCTGTCCGACGCTGAGTATGCAGCCATGCAGGACGGAGAAATACCTGACCTCGACGGATGGGTGGTTATGAATCACGACCCGAGTGGTGAATTTGCGAGTGCAATTGACCCCTTGGGATGGATAAGATAGCGAGGTCTTATACGGGTTGCAGTTGGCGATTTTGCCATGAGTGAAACGATGATTCTCGACCACGCACAAGAAGCAGGCACAGATTTCCTCATTTACACTGGAAATTTTTGTGGATATTGCAGAGCATTGAAAAATCTGCTCAACGGACGCGAACTCACATTCACCGAATTTAACTTCGACGAGCATCCAAGGATGCGAAGAAGCATTGTCGAAGTGACCAACCACCGTACCGTACCGGTCGTATTTGATTTGAGGGATGGTGGGCCGATGTTCATCGGGGGTTTCGATGAAACGAACCGCTACCTCAAGCAATCGTAAGCAGCCACTCCTTGAGGGCATCATGATGCTCAAGTGGGATCATATGTCCCTTGGGATGTTCAACAAGCTCTACAGCCCAACCAGCTGATTCAAACAGATGTGCTACAGCCCATCCGTCCTCTATTGGGACGCGTATGTCTTTTTCACCGTGCATCCAAAACAGACGTTTGTGCTCAAGTTCACCCAGTCGTAGACGTAATTCCATTGGCCGCACCAACCTTGTCCCCATGCAGATGACGCCTAGGATACGATCTGCGATGGGCAACTGCAGCATCTCTTGAGCCATAGCCCCACCTTGTGAAAAACCACCAACGACCAGAGGGCCCATCGGTGCTTCTTGAGCGATGAGTTGCTCTAATTGTGAAAGGCTCGCATCCACATCGACCAGTTCAACTCGTGAAAGGCTAAGCCGACGCGTCACATCAGCACCAAAATCTTCGTAGCGCCACCAGGTGAACCCACGCGTTGGATGTGGATAGCGGGCTTGAGGAACCAGCAAGGTCCATCCTTCCGGGCAGACTTTTTGAGCAAAAGGACGCATCATTGAGGCGTCACCGGTCATCCCATGCATCATGATGAGCGTTGGCATGCAATCCCTCAGAGTGTCCACTGGGAGACAATGCCACCAGCGACCTTGAAGTGAAGGAGAGAGGATTGTCCACGAAGCGTCACCGTGAGGGAATAATCACCCGACAATGAAGGAATGGTTCCAATGGCACCTTTCTCACTCGCACCTGACCCCCATGCACGTGTTAGCGGTGAAGCCCCTTGATGGTCCTTCATGCTCAGCGTACCCGAGCCACCTCCGGCAATGTTCACGTCAATGTACCACACAAGTACATCCCAGTCTTCCCCATCCGGGTGACCGCTGTCAAGGAAGGTGTCGTAGATGTCGTTCTCGTTTTCTTCATAGATGCTGTCGAGAAGGTCACGTGCCTGATAGAAATACACCTCGCCTTCGTAATTTGATTTCGTTTGGGTCAATTCCATGCGGAGTTGTTCAACTCCTTCACCATCTGTCCAGACGAGAGAATCCAAGAAACCGTTTCGACCACTAAAGGCGTAGGTGAGGCGATGGCCGTCAGAGGAATCAGCCGTCACGTCAGCCACACCGTTGTAGATGGATACAGTTGAAGCGGACCATGATTGCCCAAAGAGTGTGAACTGCCAGGTATCGCCTTCTTGCCATGGGAACTTGAACACAGGTTGGGCATCGCCTTGCTCGTAAACAGAGAGTGCATCGATGGTGATGCGTCCCAAGAAGGGGTTGTGATTGATCACAGCGTGCCGTTGAGCCTCACGCTCGCTTGAGATACCAAGCCGATAGAGGCCACTCTCGTTGTCGATTTCAGCAACGACCAAGCGAGCGCTGTCTTCGCCAAATTGAGGCGTTACAAAGGTATAGAGCCACTGGTCTCCAATGGACCAAGTGGGCAATACCAACTCGTCTTCGGTCGTATCACCCATTGAGTTGCTTGAAACTGTGGGGCTCTCAAGGCATCCTGCGAGACTGAGTGAAAGCATCAAGAGGCTAAGTACCAAGGCGCCACGCATGCCTATCCGTAGGATGAGGCCTTCAAGAGCCTAACGCTCTTATCATACTTCAGAGAAGACCCGACTTGCTGAGGAAACCATCTGCTCCAGCAAGGACCACAGCGACGATTGACATCAGCTTGATGAGAATGTTCAGAGAAGGGCCAGAGGTGTCCTTGAATGGGTCTCCGATGGTGTCGCCAATAACTGCTGCATCGTGAGCAGCATCGCCTTTCTTAGCACCTTCAATGTGGTTCTGCTCAATAGCTTTCTTGGCATTGTCCCAAGCACCACCAGCATTGGCCATGAAGAGGGCCATGAGAACACCGGTCACGAGAGAACCTGCAAGCAGGCCGCCCAATGCGTCCCAGCCGAGTACGTATCCAACGATAACTGGAGCGAGAATGGCCACAAGACCGGGCCCCACCATTTCACGTAGAGCCGCTTTGGTAGAGATATCAACACAGGTTTGAGAGTCGGGCTTCACGCCTTCCTTTCCTTCCAAGAGGCCGGGGATTTCCTTGAATTGGCGGCGGATTTCGATCACCATGTCACCAGCAGCTTTGCCGACGGAAGTCATGGTCATAGCAGCGACAACGAACGGTAGACCGCCACCAATGAGGAGGCCGATAACCACCATTGGGTTGTTGAGGCTGAGGTCGAGAGTATCTGTTCCTGTGCTCAAGGCAGCGGTATAGGCTGCGAAGAGAGCAAGACCGGTGAGTGCGGCTGAGCCAATTGCGAAGCCTTTTCCGACTGCAGCAGTTGTGTTTCCAATGGAGTCAAGTTCGTCGGTGATGGCACGGACATCGTCACCTAGACCGCTCATCTCAGCGATACCACCGGCGTTGTCTGCAACTGGGCCGTATGCGTCGACGGTCATGGTCACACCAACAGTTGCAAGCATGCCCATTGCAGCCATTGCAATGCAGTAGAGGCCGTAGTCCTCTCCGCCAAATTCGTTTGCACCAAGAATACCCAGAGCAATGAGACAGACAGGGATGAAGGTGGACATCATACCTACAGAGAGGCCAGCAATTGCGTTGGTTGCAGGACCGGTCTTGGACATTTCACCGATGTGTGGGATGGCCTTGGTTTTGATACCAAAGACGGGCTCGATTCCGGTGTAATATTCTGTCACAAGACCGATGAGAATACCGATGATGCTTCCAAGTACAACAGAGTGCATGACGCCCATCTCAACATCGATGAGTCCTTGATTGATGGCAAGGTAGCCGCCAGCCCAAAACAAAGCAGCTGCAATGAACGTTGTGTTGCGCAGGGCCGCTGCGGGGTCACTACCGTTCTTGAGGAAGCTCATGGAGAAGACACCGATGATGGATGCGATGTAACCAATGAGACCGAGCATGATTGGCATCAAGATATAATCTGGAGCAACCGAAGTGTCAAAACCATTGGCAATGACCATAGCGGCGATAATGGAGCCGACAAAGGATTCGAAGATGTCTGCACCCATACCAGCAACATCACCAACGTTGTCTCCAACGTTGTCTGCGATTACACCAGGATTACGTGGGTCATCTTCGGGAATACCTGCCTCAACCTTACCGACAAGGTCAGCACCAACGTCGGCTGCCTTGGTGTAGATACCTCCACCTACACGGGCAAAGAGGGCAATGGATGAGGCACCCATGCCGAATCCTGCCGCAGCACTTACTGGATTTAGGGCACCGTCGGTCGTCTCGCCTGCTCCAAGCCAGAAGGCGATGAGGGAGATACCGAGGAGGCCGAGTCCACCAACGGAGAGACCCATAACAGCGCCACCGTTGTATGAAACAGCAAGAGCGCCTGCTTGGCCATCAGTCTTAGCGGCCATGGCTGTTCGGCCGTTTGCGGAGGTTGCAGCCCGCATACCGGAGAAACCGGCGAGTACGGATGCAATAGCACCCGCAAAGAAGGCAATTGAGGTATCGACATCGTTGATGAATGCCAATAATGCTCCGACGACGACGACAAAGATTGAGAGAACTTTGTATTCAGCGAAGAGGAACGCCATTGCTCCATCTTGAATTTCTTGCGTGATATCTGCCACGGTTTCGTTGTCAATTTTCACTTTGTTTACTTGTTGATACAGTACAAAAGCAATCACAAGTCCGATAAGGCCTGCGCCTGCAGCAATCATTGGTATATTTTCCATCATAAGTTACACCTGTTGGCTTTGCGACCTGCGAACCATTCATAAGCCGTTCCCCCGTTAATTCCGCCTCAAAGGCAGTTTCCATACTCCATTTTTAATCCCGAAGCGGGTTTAAATCAATGGATTGAAGAGGCAATCGTTGAAAGAGGAGTGGCGTGTGGTCTGCTTCATGAGCATCAGTGCCGAGGAGATCTTGGCCGAAATCGGGCCCGTTCAAGAAATCCTTGACGAGCACGACGGCGTGGTCACGGTCATTGATACCAGTGACGGCAATATCATGCTCTCTCTTGACGGAGGTTGCACGGGTTGTTCTTCCACTCCTATGACCGCCATGCAAATCTATTACTCACTCAAGAAGCTCGACCACGTGAGTGATGTCATCTTTGTCAACGGTGAACTACCTGATTACATGCGCACCTTCATTGACCAAAAAATGGCCAAGGAGGCTGAACAAGGTACGGAAGGGGACGATGAACCGCAAGGGGAAATCGTCTGATTATTCTTCTTCATTTCGACCGATAGAGTGAGGATTCGCACCAAAGGAGATGTTTTCTCCTTTGATATTCATGCGGGCTGAAATCGCCAAGATGATGCAAAACAAGGCCAGCGGACGGGGCAGATAACTCGAGCCCCAAAGAGAACCTCCCACAGAGGGGAGAAGCCAGAGTACGGCTGCAGCGGACATCAGGAGAATGAAAATGACAGTCTGAGCGGTAGCCTCTGCACGTGGCGAGCGTGAAAGCGTGGCAATAAAGGTGAACAGAACCGCTGAGAGGCCGCACAACACTTCAGCAACGACCTCGACCAAGGCTGCATCCACCATGACCATGCCACCATGTGGCTCTTCTTGAACATGGGGGCAGAGGCGAACCTTTGTGTAGGGTCGTGGGCCTTCAGTTGAATATGGCAGGAGGAAGTTTTGCATTACCAAAACCAAGGCCGAAGGGCCCACCCTATTTTTCTCGCAACCAGGTCGCCAACGTACTCCATCAAGTGGCGGTTTTGCTTGAACTCCAAGGAGCCAATGTATTCCGTGTTCGGTCCTACCAAAACGCGAGCCGAATGTTGGGCAGCCTCACCGAAGATCTTGGAGAATTGGTAGCTACAGGCGAGATTTTTGACATGAAAGGCATCGGCAAGGGACTTGGTAGCGCCCTTACTCAAGCCGTAGCAGAAGGCCAGTGGCCTGATGATTGGGTCAATCTCCATACCTCCACCCCACCCGGACTCATCGAAATGCTGGGAATCCCGGGACTTGGTCCAAAACGAATCAAATTGATGGCCGATGAACTAGGCGTAGATTCTGTTGCTCGCCTCAAAGAAGTTGCAGAAGCAAATGAAATCGCTCCGATGAAAGGATTTGGTGCAAAGTCTCAGCAACGTATTCTTGACGGTATTGATTTGCTATCACGCTTCCGTGCACGACGGCGCTTGGACATTGGTCTGCGCTACGGAGAGGCTTTCCAGCGTAAAATCGCCGCCTTACCAGGCGTCTATCGCGCAACCTTAGCGGGCAGTGCTCGTCGTCGAAAGGATACCATCGGCGACCTTGACGTTGTGGTTGCCGTAGATGAAGCCGACCACGAAGACGTAGCAAATGCCATCCTCAATTTGTCCGGAATCGCCGATGTCAAAGGGGCAGGAGACTCAAAAATCAGCCTTATTCTGGACACGACTATCTTCGATGAATCCTTTGCAGTGGGCCATATTGACCCAAATGTATTGGACGCCATTGGAGGTGATGACTACGAACAACTGGAAGCGGGTGGCACCATTGACGCACAAGTTCGCCTTGTACCACCACACACAGAACCGTTCACCCTCGCTTACTTTACTGGCAGCAAGGAACACAATATCGCACTGCGTCAGCGAGCGATTGACCGAGGGCTACGACTCAATGAATTCGGCCTTATCCCCGAGGCGAAAGCCGGTGAACTCAAAGGAATGGAAGCGGCTCAGTATTCGTTGCCTGCTAACGATGAACAAGACATCTATGCACATCTCGACATGGCATATGTTCCTCCTGAATTGAGAGAAGATATGGGCGAGGTCAACGCTGCTGCCAACGCATCACTCCCCTCGCTGATCGAAACGAGCAACATCCGAGGTGCTCTGCACAACCACACCACGTTATCCGACGGAGATGCAAGTCTCGAAGTCATGGCCGATACAGCACGGAAAATGGGCTGGAAGTGGCTTGGTATTGCCGACCATTCTCCCACGCTAAAAATTGCGAACGGAGCGAGTGCTGATGATTTACTGCAGCAGGGTGCTACCATCAAGCAATATAACCAGCAATGGGCTGACGATGCCGTTGATTTCCGCCTCTTCCACGGCGTGGAATCTGACATACTGGAAGGGGGCAAGCTCGACCATCCTGATGATGTTCTCGCCCAACTCGATTATGTTGTAGCGAGCGTACACGCCATGACCAAATGGCGAGGAAGAGATGAAGTGGACAACACCGAAGAACTCATGCGGGTTATTGACCATCCTGCTACCAACGTGCTGGGCCATCCAACAGGGCGGATTCTTCAGGGACGAGAAGGATACGAAGTTGACCTCTTTGCCGTTCTCGAACACATGGCTGAACACAATGAAGAGGGCCGTCTAAAAGCCATTGAGTTGAACGCAAGCCCGTATCGTTTGGACTTGGATTGGCGTTTGTGCAAGCATGCAAAGGGACTCGGAGTCCCCGTTGCTATCAATCCAGACGCCCACTCTGTTCGTGGATTAAGCGACATTGCATATGGGGTGATGACCGCACGCAAGGGTTGGCTTGAACCCCAAGACACCTTGAATTCACTCACGGCCGCAGACCTTGCCACTCGCTTTTAGGCACGAAGACGAAAGCACACCTTCTTGACTCCCCGGCACTTGGATTGAGCATGCGCACCCTTCGTACCATCATCATGGGCAGCATGATGGTCATTCCTGGTTTGGTATTGGCCCTTGTCATATGGTACATCGCTGGTAAGCCAGAAACTGAACCACTTGAATCGCTTATTTGCAATGGCATACCGCTCCTCTCTGTGTTTTCGGGTCTCTATTTCGGATGGCAAACCGGTGAAGAATACTCAGCCACCTACGAACAGTGAGTTGGATCAAGGTGCAGATTCAACATTCCCTCGAACAATGGAATGACCTTGCATCAGCCTTCGAAGCCTTCTTTTCCAACTATGGAACTACCAGTCGTAACGAGAACTCGTGTACCTTTGTTGCCGACCCCAAAAAGGTAGCAACTGCCTTTTCCATCCAGCGTGACGGTCGGTTTTCTGCATCAATGCCACTGCATGAAGTCGATGCTCGCCTGGAACATGTCATCTTTGAAACACAAGTCAAGACGATTCAGTGCAAGGGGTCCTTTGGCGAATATACCTACCGCATCCCCCAACAACTCATCGGAGCGTGAAACTGTGAAACGTTCCGAGAAAGCAGAACGTATCGTAACACAACTCGAGAGCCTGTATCCTGTGATACCCATTCCCCTCGACCACAGCAACCCCTTTGAATTGCTGGTGGCCGTCCTGATGAGTGCTCAAACGACAGATGTGAAAGTCAATCAAGTGACACCTGCCCTCTTCTCTAAAGCGAGTACACCTGAAGCGATGGCCCAACTTGAGGTCGAAACCATCCTTGCGGACATTCGTCAGGTCGGACTCGCTCCAACCAAAGCCAAGAACATCAAGCGATTGTCTGAATTGCTTATGGAGCGACACGGAGGCGAGGTACCCGATTCCTTTGAAGCGCTTGAAGCCCTTCCCGGAGTGGGTCACAAAACAGCAGGAGTTGTCATGGCTCAAGCCTTCGGCGTGCCTGCCTTTCCAATCGACACCCACATTCACCGCCTTGCTGCCCGCTGGGGACTTTCAAACGGTTCAAACGTAGAACGAACTGAAAAAGACCTCAAAGCCGTGTTTCCCAAAGAAAAGTGGAATGATTTGCATTTGCAAATTATTTTCTTTGGCCGGGAATATTGCCCTGCCCGCTTTCACGACCTCACACAATGTCCAATTTGCTCATGGACGGCAACGAAGAAGCGAATCCGTGAAGAAATGAAACGTTAAGGCTCTCAAAAGAGTGAGAAACTTCGACCCACGATGCTTGTGATGAGAATCACTGCACTCAGAACAAAGGTGATTCGGAGCGCAACGTGGTGATGGTCCTCTTCGTGAGCTTCACGGACAAAACCGTAGGCAACAAGTGCCAGGGCAGCCGTTTGCAAAATGGTGCTCATGGCCCCGAAAAGCGCAACTTGACCTTGGTAACTGTCAACGTCATCGAGATATTGCTGTTGTTCTTTCTCCACCGTAATATCGTAATCCGTCACATCTGGAATTGAAGATTCAAGAGGGAATTGGGAAAAGATACTGGCGAAGACCAACAACGCCAAACCGATCATCAGCCACTTTTGGAAGGAATACATGTTCCCCTTTGTCATTGAGGCTGTCGGTGGTTGGTAAGGCGAGGGGGCTCCGGGTGGTGGCAGGGGGGCTTGCATGGCCTACCATGGTCAAAAAGGAGTATCAACCTTACCGAGGAATCAAACGCTGAAGATGCTGCTTGCACCCTCGAGCATGACTGCAGTGAACAGCGAAGCGATCCCTGCAACCCACGTCAACTGAATCATCTGACCCACTGCACTGGTTTTCGTACCTCCACGCAGCCTTGTAGCGATGGAAGAAACGGCGATGACCTGCATGAGGATAAGCAACGAAATGATGATTTTGAACATCCGAATGTTTTCATCTACCGACGAAGCGTCCTCCATGACTGGTAAGGCAACACCTCCACCGAATTCTGAAAGAGCACTCACGTCTGTATCCACGAGACCACTTGCAACACCTGCGATGGCTTCTCCAAGTTGCAAGACAATGGCTGTTGTGACGTTCAAGGAAGCGACGCTGGAAATGAGGAGGCCGAGCGCCACACCCCACATGGTATTGGCAGAAAGAGCCCTTCGGTTTCGCAGTGAGAGAAGGTTTCCAACCGACCGAGAGACCATCTCTGCTGTTTCAGCAGGCTTCCCAGATGATTGCGAGCCCTCAATGTAGATGCGAGTATAACGCGAAATCACGGCTGAATTGGTATCTGCGTTGAAGTAATCCCAAGCGCGGTCAGAATCAATCCGTGTCGACAAGCGCTTTTCTAATCGGTCAATGGAATTGTCCAGCATACCGAAGTCAATACCACGCAACGCCTTGATGGTTGCAGACGGCTCAGCCGAACGTGCTTGAGCGGTTCCACCGAGCGCACGGATGAAGTCCGGATATGTTTCGTCCCTCCGTTGAATCTGATTTTCTTCTCTTCGAACCATGATGGCAGGAATGAGCAGAGGAGTGAAAGGAATGGCAATGAAGATCAGGCCGTACTTATCCCACTGTGAAGTGATGGCAATCCACGTCCAATAAAGTGTGAATGTAAACAGAACAAGCAGCCCTGCTGCCACCAGCCCTGATAGAATGAAGGAGCGACGGAAATTGATGCGGAACGGTGTATCCATTTCATCCCGGGCGAAGGTTTGATCTTTTGGAATCGTTGCCCTGAAAGCAAATATTGCACCCACTTGAATGAATGTGAACAGCAGGGATGCAAGCAGTAAGAATCGCAAACGACTTGCGACTTCAATCGGCGTATCGTTGGCGCCCCCGACTTCGAACAGGACCAGGTGAATTCCCGCAATCACAAGGCCGAATAAACCAGCCGTGACCAATGAGACATAAATTTCCTTGAGCGTGTCAACGGATTCCAAGCGTGTATCGTACAGAGTGTTGTACTGTTCTGCGATGGTTTCCTGCTCGGAGCGCATGAACTGATCAATGGGTTGCCCAGCTTCAATTGAGAAAGCCATGCGGTCAAGGAAATCTGACCACAGGGGGCTTGGACTTTGCTTTGCAACGATACGGGCTGCTTCAGGCAAGGAGGTGTGCCACTTGTCGACCAGGGTCTCAATTCGTTTCACTTCAGCAGCTAATTCCCCATAGTCTCGCATCTGTTTGAGAATGTCGAAAATGGATTTTGCACCAACCTCTCCAATTGAAAGTATGCCCATTCGGGTGATGAACATGTGCATTTCTGCTTCAATGAGTGTTGCCGTTCGTTGAACTTCAAGAATGGGATAAGCGATGGCTGCAAGTGCAGCCATTACGGTAAGGAGAATGACGAAAAGGATGCCGGTGAATCCGGCGAAGAGTGCTCCATCACTCAACCCACCCGTCAAAAATACGATGACAAGCGAAATCAAAAATGTCACACCGACGACTGGAGCAACATAGATGGCAAGAAAGCGGCCAACTGGCATATCAAGACGACGAAGGGCTAGTTGCCAAATTGGCATTCGCTCCATGTCCCATCATCTCCTCAGTTGTGATTGATGCCAACCCATGTATCCACGGACGAACTGAAATGTTCCCAGCCGTTTGAATAGTACATTCCGAGAAGGTCGAACACGTCATCATAGTGTGTCAAGTCGCGGTCGGCCATGCGTTGGATAGCATCAGCCCTGCGCAACATTTCATCATAGATGTCACGCTTATTGGCGAAACCAGCCATGGCGGCAATCTTATTTTCAAGCAAATGGGATTGGAACATTCCACGGAAGTAATGCTTGTCTTTGACAGGGTCCCATTCAAACATACCACGTGTGAGAACACCATCACTGTGCTTATTGTATCCGATGACCTCATCAATTCCAGTAATACGACGGGCAATACCGCCACCCGGTGCTTCAACCACTTCTTGGAAGATAGCGAAATTCAGGTTGTCAAAGAAACGAATTGGAACGTTGATTGGATCGCCAGTAAACCGTTGAATCATCTTGACAATTGAGGATGCGTGGAACGTTGCGATCACAGGGTGACCGGTCTGCATTGCTTGGAACGCAGTAGCTCCTTCAACACCACGAATCTCACCGATAATGATGTAGCGAGGACGGCTACGAAGAGCGGCTTTGAGTAGGTCAAACATCTCGACACGAGACTCCTCGTTTTTAGCGTCACGAGTGACAAGACGTTGCCATATCTTGTGGCGTACTTTGACTTCAGGGGTGTCTTCTGCAGAATAAATCTTGACGTTGTGGTCAATAAAGGGAAGAATCGCATTCAGCGTCGTTGTCTTTCCTGAGGCTGTTTCCCCAGAAACCAGGACGGACATTCCATATTCAAGGCAGATCCAAATGTATGCTGCTTGTTGGGCCGACATGGTACCCCATTTGATGAGTTGAACCACTGAAATCGTCTCCTCAGCGAATTTACGAATGGTAAACGAGGGTCCAAGCATGGACACGTCGTCTGAGAATATGATATTGATACGGGAGCCGTCAAGTAATACACCGTCAATAATCGGTTTGTTGTCGGAAACTGGACGACCAATACGTTCGGACATAGCCCTAAGGTACCGAGCGAGCAATTCTCGCTCTCTGAACCGAATGTTTGAGGTGACCATTCCGAAGACCTTGTGGTCCATGTGAATATGCTTGAGTCCAACGGAGTGAATATCCTCCAGCATTTCATCAGAGAGTAGAGGTTCAAGGGGTCCGTTACGAATGAGGTCACGAATCACCACATAGGTGAGTCGTTCGCGTTGAGTTTGTGTGACTGTCAGACGTTTGTCATCCATTCCAACCATCTCCCACAAACGACCTTGGCGACGGACGAGATTGTTGGCCTCTGTGTCCAGAATCGTATATCTATCAATCATTTGTTCAAGGATATTTTCGAACTCAGTGTCCGTTGTGAAGGATGGTGCAGCGGGAGCTTCTTGAAGAAGAGTTTCAACCAATTCACGACGAATATTCTCTTCTTCTTCAGTCAATTGTGGTTCGAGTCCAAACCACATCACTGTGCCACCACCTTCATCGTCAGCAGGTGGTTCGTAAATGTGAACGAAAATAGGTTCTCGTGTGATGTAGATGAGATTGAGAGGGCGTTGCTTCTTCGCATCACGGTCAAGCGGGCCGTAATAGATCGGTCGTGTCCCGTACATACCTTCGAAGTCGCGAACCCAGTCCGCAACGTGAGGATAAGCAGCCATGACGCTGTTGAGGTCTCCCTTGGCAAATCGTGATTCGTCAGCCATTTCGCATTCCTCCTCAGCTTACCGCCGTGATATCGACGATGAAGCCCATGCCTGGCTCAACACGCCATCCAATACTGGATTGGATTGGACCTGCTGCGCGGAGGAATCTTGTCACGATGATATTTCGCTTGATCTCCCCACCAATGAGCGTATTTTCTAAATTGAGAACTACTTCTGCGGAAGCCCGTAGCGTATGCAGAAGTTTTGTATCCATTTCTTCGGGATCTACACAGAGCATGAACGAACGCCCTTCTGATGCTACTTTTCTGATTTGTTGGACGAGTTCAAAGCGCCCTTTTTCATCAAGGTTTTCTGGCATCAGTGAACTGGCAGAATCAAAGACAACAACATCTGCTGAAGGGACTGCTGGACTCGCCAATACATCCTCGAGCGTCACATCACTTCGGGACTCAGCGATGGTACCAAAACGACTGATGACCATCAATCGACCTTCGCGAATGGCATCGGTTATTCCGTAACCAATGCTTTCCATCTGCTCAATCCAACCGCGTGTCGTCAATTCAGTTGTAACCACGAGTACTTTGATTCCGTTGTGAATCATTCCGTGAACAAGACGCTGAGAGATAAGGGATTTCCCTGCTCCAACTTTGCCTTGCAACACATAGAGTGAACGATTTGGCATTCGCAAGCCCATCGAGTCAGCCAATGAATCCGTTTCAACTTCGAATGGGAAGCCGTCTTCGACTGGTTTGTGCGCAATCATGAAGGGGTTCTCATCAAATTTCATTCAATCTCACCTCCTTACTCATCGTGGCTGAATGTGTATAGCCTTGTACTGTTTCCGAGATTCCTACAAAGAACAGGGATGCATCATCACCGTCGGTGTAGGAGAGGCTATTGTCTGATGCTTTGATCTGAAGAAGATAGCCAGGTAGCCAGTCCGTTCCGGATGGAGTGATCGAAGTCGTGATTGTACCAGGTGCCACACCATTGATGAGGAATTCAAACGTCGTGCTCATTTCATATATTCCAGAATTGAGTACATAGACCGTTACTTCATCATCACCCGCTGCCGGGTTTTCAAAACCGACCATCATGGGGTCTCCAGCAAAATCTACGGAGACACCGAGAGCACCAGATGATTTACGTTCTTCAATTTCTACAACACGAGTAACTTTGGCCCATTCGTTGATCAGTATGGTACTCACACTGCCTGAAATCAGCAATGCTGTGACCAACATGATGAACGATGATGCGCCTCCGTCTGCCATAAAATCAACTCACGCAAAGTTATGGCCCACTGTTGTAGGGCCAACCGTCATAGAAATACGGTCATGTCCGATGGTACCTGTGTCAATCCACTGGAGAAACAATGTCTCTCCAGTAAACCAATTGGTTGATGAGATTCCAGAGGTGTAAGCAGTATCAAAGGGAACAGGATTTGTTCCGTTCGTGAACAACCACATGTCATCGAATTGAATTGTTGATGAGCCTGTATTGGTAAAGTTCGCATACACTGCGTTGCCTAAGGTCGGAACGACGCTTGCCGTACCCGAGTTTCCTGCGCAAGCGGTTGTACAGGTGATGGTGAGTGTCGGAGCAGTTGCATAATCGCCGTGGCTGGTGATCACCACGTCAATAATTGCTCCACTTCCGTCCACTGTATACTCACCTGCAAAGCCACCGGTCCCCGTTGAGGAGGCCAATGTGCCATCGGTATATCCGGTTCCGGCAGTTGCAATGGTAGAGTCTACCACTGCGCCATCAAACAAGATCGCATCGTTGATTGCAAAGGTTGGAACGGGTTCATCTGCATCTTCCAGTCGGTCAAGACCAGAATCTATTTGAGATGTAATGGATTGATATGCCATCGAAAAAACGACAAGCATCGAAATGCCGACAATCAATCCTCCTATTCCAACCGAAGCGCCCATTCATTCTCCTCCACGTAACAATTCCATTTGCCGCCATGATGAGACCAAGGCAGAAAAGGTAAGCAACTCACGATGAGGCAAGTGGTCTTCCAATGCTGTTTCTGCGTCTCCAGGCTCAGCAAGTTGGACAATAGCCATGATGCTGTTTCCTTCGACTGACGTCAACATTCCTGAATCGATTGCTTTCTGCGTAAAACTCACAGCTGCCATGCCAGACATATGATCCAGCAAAAGGGCAGAAACAGTCGGTGCTCCTATTTGATTTGCAGAACCCGTATGGGATGCTGCGGGAGCGTTCAAAAACGGGTTTGCAGCGAGGGCTTGCGCCTCATACAACTCAACCAATGGTGCTTCATCGTCTTCCATCATGCGGGCAGACCCGCCGACTTCAACGACTTCTCCAGAAGCGGTGATGATTCGGTCACCCGATGAAACTTCATCGTCGCCTTCAACAACTTCGTGTTCTGATGAGGATTCAACCTCAGCAGTGGATTGGGGCAAAGCCCCATCTTCCAATCGTCCCTCGACCATTCGCAATACATCCTCAACCATATCGAGACGACTGCTGATGAGTCGCTCAAGGCCCGATGTATCAAGGGTGGCCGGTGGTAGGTTCACTGGAGCACTTTGAGGTGCGAGTGTCGCTGCCACGTTAGGCACGCTTTGCTGACTGTTAATCCGAGCTCGTGTTGGTCCGGGAGAGATTGTCCATGCATCCTCTTCACTCAGCATTCCCTGTTCAGGGAACGGTACCTGTTCAATGGCCACATTGGCCAATATCTTCAGGCGTTCTTCGCTTAGATTCTGGTCTGGGTTCTTATTTCCACCGGAGTTTCCACTAAATGGCCATGCCATTCAAATTCCTCCATATTGATTCGAGTAAACTCGAACCAAACATCAGATCAACGGAGTTCCTGCATTGACTGTTGCAGGGATGTTGAGGGTCTCAAAGGTTGTACCGCCGCCACCAACGTGAATGTAGAGTTGGATGTTCGTGTTGAGGTTGTTTCCGTTGTTAGGGGCACATGCACCGCCAGGAATTGTGATCAATACTGGCATGTTTGGCTCCATCGTTGCGATGTCAGCGTTGGTTTGGTCCATTTCGTCGACGACTGGGTCGCTGCCTTCAACGGGTGTTGCGCTGTTGGTACAAATGATCTGGTAGAAGATTTCCGTGGTAGATTGACTGTCGCTGCCGGGGGCAAGACGTGCATAGATCTCATAGTCAGTCGCTGCAGCAGTTCCTGCGTAGACTTGACTGACCATGATCTTTCCATTCATGGATTCTGCGGTGTCATCACCAGTGGATTGAGCATTCTGTTGAAGCTTTTCTGCAGTCTGGATAATGACTGCAGCTGCAACAGCTGCCACAAGGATAAGGGCAATGAACACAATCATTGCACCGATACCAATTGCGGCAAACTTGTCTTCTTCGAGGTTGGTTTTGGTTTGAGTGTTGGACTTCATACGACCACGTCTCCTGCGTTCACGCTACCACCGTACTTCAGGACTTCATATGTGAAGCCTCCGCCACCAGCCTGTACGACATATGTGTCGTCAGTGTTGACTTGGGGAGCACAGTTTCCAGTTGGAGTAATTGTGACCGTGTAGGTCTTTGCGGGCTCGAGGGTACCTGCTGCACCTGCTGTTCCGAGTTCGGAAGCAACGGTGGCAGTGATACCGCCAGCTACGCCAAAGTTACCGACCTGTGTAAGCGCACCTGTTCGGGCACCCACGTCAAGGCAGATTAGGTTGTATTCCACATCGGAAGCAGCCAAGGAATCAGACCCAGGGGCCAATTCGAAGGTCATGTACAGATCTGCACCACCGTTGGTCAGCACAACAGAGTTGATGAAGATTTTACCAGCCATCATGTCGGTGGTATCCTCTCCAGTGCTCTGCGCGTTTTGTTGCAACTTCTCAGCCGTCTGAATAATGACAGCTGCTGCAACTGCAGCCACAAGGATTAGGGCAATGAAGACAATCATTGCACCAATACCGATAGCCGCAAGTTCATCGCGGTTTTCGTTCGTTTTTTCGTTTTTCATATTTTTCACCATTTTTTTTTATTGTATCCCCCGCTCCATGCGGGTGGAATTGGATGTGGTCAAGAAGAACCTCCCTGACCAAGGTTAATGCGGAGTGGCATGCGTATTGTTGCCACTTCATCAGAAGCGAGTGTTCGGATAAAAGGAACTTCCTCTGCGAGGAAGCCCGGTGGTATCCAAGGCGTGAGAAGGATTTCGCTGAGAGGCTCCATTGAACGGTTTTGTGCTCGCATGGTCACTGTAATCTCTCCAGACCGCATTTCATATGCAGTTGCGACGGATAACTTTCGAGTTAACGGCATGTCTTCAGATGTAAGACGGTAGTCCGGCTTGATTTCGAAACGCAATGGAATGTTACCTCCGGGCGCAATGATGGGGAGGTCGACATTTGGTGGGAACGCAGTCCACCCTTCGGGAACTGGAGGTTTGAGGCGTAGCATGGGCATGGGAATTGGGCCGTCGTTGATGATGCGCACGAGAAGCACACCAGAATCCCCACCTGCTGGCCAGCGTGTGTCAACACCCATCCAAAAGTGCCTGAAGAGGAAGGGGTTGAGCGTCGAGGTGTTGCCACCGATTAAGTCCTCAAGCAAGTCCTCGACTTCAACAGTAGATTGGCGTATGTCCCCAGTTTCAGCTGCTGCAGTGGATTCTCGTAATTTGTACAAGATGCGTTCGGCTTCCTCGAGGGAGATGTGTTTGTGGGTCAGCAAACGATGCAACATGGCAATACTACGACGCAAGTGGAGAACATCTTCCTCCAAATCATCGAGTGTTTTCTCGGCGATTTTGATGTTCTTCTTCGCTCGACCGAGTTGATGCATCCCCAGGTAAACCTTGGCTTCCCCGAGGTCCATCTCAGTTTCTGAGAGTGATGGGTTTTCCTGACGAGCGGCCTTACGGGCGATGCGCTCCAAGGTTTGTGAGGCCTCGAGGATGCCTTGCTCACGTTCAGCCAATTCTTGAGCCATCACGTCGTCTGGGATTTCGAAGTCATCGTCAGTCATCCAATTCACCTCCGTCGTCAAATTTGAATTCTTCATCGGTGATGTTGTTCGGTTCTCCGGGGGTCACCGGGGCGATTGAAGTCGACACTGAGGATGGAGCACGTTCACCGAGAATTGCGGTGAGGTCGAGCCCGTCATCTGCCAAGTCGTTGAGTAAGCGAGCCGGGTCACCGAGGTCACGCTCAATGCGAATTGCCTTAATTTCAGCATCGGTCATGCGTCCGTAGAGGTTACCGTAAAGTCGGTCGGAGCGGCGGAGAATGTACCACACACCAGCCATAATGGCGAGGAAGTATCCAACCATCATCAACAGGTTGTCGCTGTCCGTTGCCAGTTGTGCGGGTAGGCCGAGGACGATAGCAAGCATTCCAAGAACGGGAATTGAGAGGATGATGGTTAATTGCCGACGACCGTCCGTGAGAGCGTCGAAATGGTCGGAGTATACCGTCGAGATACCTTTTCGTGCACGCTGGTAGTCTTCGTGGATGAGCCGGAATTCTTCGCTGCTCTTCCATGTCATACGCCAAATCCACAATCCGCAGAGAATGAGAACGGTCGGACCCCAATAGGAGGCGTTGAACAGATGGAAGGCAAAGCCGAAACTGATGACTCCGGCATACACACCTGCTAATTGCCACTTTTCAGACTGGCTGGCGAGGCGGACGAAGATCAATGACAGCAAGGCCGCTACGACACAAGCGATGAATGCTATTGAGAGGTCGGGTGACCAAGATTGAACTGTTATCTCGAGTTGAAGTGCATCGTTATCGGCTTGGTTGTTTTCTCCAACGTAGAGGTATTCCATCGAGGCAGTACAGGAGATGGCTCGTGAGGCTTCCCACCAGTCAATGGTGTTCGGCTGTATTTCCCATTGGAAGGTATGCGATTCCCGTGGGCCTAAGATGGCAAGGTTGTCGGGAGTTGAAAGCACGGTCACATCGCCATCACAGTCGAGCAAAGGAGTGATGCCGAGCGCTTGTGCTGTACCGTCATTTTTGACTTGCATTGAATATGTTGATGCTTGGCCTTCAAAGAAAAGATCGTCATCTGGTCCATGAGTTACGACTTCAGGATCGGCATAGACTGCCAATTCATAGGTGAAGGTCTCCTCATCATAGACGGTGTAACCGTTGTTCTCGTCAGGGTGATAGAGTCTGAACGTGAGGTCCCAACCATCACCTGCGAGAATATTCGGGGGGTTTGGCGTGTCAATAACGAGCGTTATTGGGTCGCTGGTTACCCAAGGTTGGCGTGATGGTAACGTGACGCGAGAATCCGTTCCCAGTGAAGTAGAGCCACAATATTGAGACAAATTCAGCGGCGTGTCTTCTCCGCCGACCCGCAAGCTGAACGACCATTCGTAATCAGATGCATTCTGTCCGACGCTGGCCATGTTGAGGAGGCGAGTGGATTGGCAGAGTTCAATCTCGTAAGCAACAGCGTCAATTTGGCCAGTAGGAATGTGAGAATACGTGATGAAATATTCCTTTTCTCCATAATCTTGAGGTGGTGTGACTGGTGAGTCACTCATTTCAAAGAAGCGATCCATTTCGAGATTCGAGTAGAATTCAGCGCTGCCTTGAACTTCGGCATTGGCTGGCTGCAACTTCACGATGAGGTTGGCGGCAAGGGTGAGTGCTGGTTGTGTAGCGGTATTCTTCACAGCAAAGGTGAACTGTGTTGGCAATCCTTTCTTGAGAAGCAATGTACTTGGTGCCGAATTAGAAATTTCCCAATCGGTACTGGGTGTGGTAAGGCCGCCTTGAAGAAGCGAATAGCTGAGATTCACAGTCACATCAGCATTTCCTGTATTTGTGACCATGACATCCCAGGTACGAGTTGTCCCCCGGTGGTATTCCATGGTGGCCGGCCATTCGTCGACTTCAACCATGAACAGAGGGTTGACGATGAAGTCAAAGGTGTGGACCTTGAGGACCTCATCGGTCGTTGCGTTCAAAATGCGCATGGTAACAGGATAGATTTCGCCATTGAGCAAATCCTCATCCCCGCCAAGAGGCGGTACTGCGACCGAAAAGGTGTCGGAGTAGATTTCATCCACGCCAAGGTTAAGTGGCATGTAAGCCGAAGTCACAGTCCAATTACCGGCGACCATCGTTTCTAGGACGATGTCCTCAACGAGGTTTCCGTTGTTGGTGAGTGTGAAATTGACTTCCTGAGACGTGCCAGGGATCACGCCAAGGCTGAGGGGTGTATCGACCATAATGCCGTGTTCTTCGCTGATATTACCGATGATATCGGCCGATAGATTGAGCCCTGAATCGGCATTTGCTACCCAGAGAGTTGCAGAATAAACTGTAGCGGCGAGAGCCTCACTTGATGGCGTGATTCGAACACGGACCGTTTCGTCATAACCTGCGCCAATCTGGATGACGTTCGGAGTCTCGAGTTGGAATGTTAATTCACCACGATTGGTATCGTCCAGCCACAGACTAAAGGTGGCAGGTGTATTTCCTACGTTGCTCACAACCACGCTGGTAGTGATTGTATCTCCGACTGAAAGATTGATCTTTTGGCTCGTCGGATGAAGCTCTGCGTTGACTTTCTCGCCAACACGAATCGGTATGTCGAGTTGTGTTACGTAAGCGCCACTGGCGAGGTCAAGAACTTGAATCTGAAGGTATTCAATGCTGTTAGCAGGAGCATCTGGATCGGTGGTTACATAGGTAGAGAAATTCTTCATGTGCACCATATCTTCAGAGGGGTAGTCTGCTACATCGGCAGGAACAGAAAGAAGAGTCGTGGACGGCATGAGGGTGCTGTTCGAGAAAGAAGCGACCCAATTAGCAGGCAGGGTATTCATCATCACCAAGGAATAGGAAGTCATGTTGTTGCCCGTGTTATTGAGAGAGAGGGGGACTTCTGTTTCTTCGCCTACCATGACGTCAAAGGGGACGACATCTGGGCCTTCAGCACCAAGAACTGGCGGGACGACGAGAGTCAAGGTCTGGGTAATTGCTGAAGCAAGAACGCTGGACCCTTGGTGAACGCTACCAAGAGTAGGAGTTGCGGTAACAGGGAGCGTAAGGGTGCCAGACACAGGATAGTCATCTGCTGGACCTTGGAGCGTCATGACCGCAGATGAGGTTTGACCGAGATTCATACCTGGGAAGGCCGTTGGCGTGAGGCCGACTGCCCAGCGTGAAGCCTCATCAAAGCCACCAGTCGAATCGGATACGAATACTGGAGTGCCCAGTGAAAGAGTTGCATCAACCGTTTCTGATAATTGGCTAACGAGATTGTGACGAACCTCAACATCAAGGTCAAGAATTTCTTCGAGGCCAACGCCTTGCCGAGCAAGCATGACTTCTTCAACCGTCATCTCGATGTGTTCGGTTGGCAAACCCGGGTCAACGATGATCACCGGTTGAATGGTCACTGGAGCAGCACCGAGGTCGGGCAATCCTCCGTTGGCGGATTGAGCTTGCACCCAGACAGACATTGAATCACCAGCACGATTGTACTCGGCGGAGACGAGTGGATTCTTGATGCTTGCAGGAGTGACTGCCACTGCGATGTTAACGTCTTCCCCCGGCTGGAGAATACCTGTTGAAGACCTTGCCACGGAGACGTCCCAGTTAATCGGGTTGGTTGACACCCCGGATGAGAGCATGAAGGTCGTAGGCGCGTTGCCTGTGTTCTCAACGTTGACCTGAATGGTTGCTTCAACTCCGGGAATGAGCGTTGTAGAGGCAGTTGGCATCGTGACGTCAACTCCGTAAGACTCGCTTGCCAACACAGTGGTTGATACAGTCTTGGAGAGCGTTGCACTGTTTGAGGAAACCGTGAGTGTCACGATGTCTGAATCAGTTCGTAGGGCATCGGCGGGCACTGCGACTTGTATCAGGACTGAACTCGTCACGTCGGGCGAGACAGTTGGTGTCTGTGAATTTGGCGTCATGGAGGTAACCCAGCCACTAACGCTGCTTTGGGAAACGGTATAATCATCGCTCGACAACCCGACATTCTTCACCAAGTAGGTGAGCGTAGATGTTTGCCCAGGCTCAACGCTTCGGTCGTGTGCAGGCGTAATTTCAAAGTCGTAATTTGAAAAAACGACGACTTGGGATAGAAATTCTACTGATTTTGACCAACCAACGCCAGATGCAGTCATGGTCCCTATAACGTCCCATGTCCCGCTGCGAGAGGTTGCATCAAATGACATACCAATGCCCTGAGGTGTCGCTCCTCCGTTGTACAAGGACCCAGGATTAACAATCGGCACTGTGGAAGAAGCCGCAGAAAAAGTGTTGGCGGGATTCCCGACTTCTGAGAAGGCGAGCGTGTAGGATGCTGAGAAATTCTTGACCCCATCGTTACGGACATCAATCGAAAATGCATGGACGGATTGTGACCACACAACGTTAGGGGCTCCTAAGGTTGGTTGAGGGATGTTGACAATGGGGACACTGGCGTTTTGGTATTGTTGTACGTCAATGATCTTTTGCAGTTCGTTATTCGAGGTAACAGCGTCAAGGCTTGAAGTGACTCTTGCCTTGAGTATCTGGTCATCGCCTAGGGTGGCTGCCCATGAAAAGAGTTGCACGGAGCTGCTTGCTCCTGCGTTGATAACTCCGAGGTCTGCGGTATCAAGAACGACATCACCTGACGATGAAGTGCCTTGAAGCAAAAGCGAGAGAGATGCTTGTCCCGCTGAAAGGCCAATGTTTTGGACTTGTATACGGACGACGTGAGTGGCATCTTCTGCGATGTTACTTCCATCGAGCACGATGGACCCCGCATCATCAAGCGTGAATGAAGATATCACGAAGTCTGGTGTGGATCGCCCGCTGTCAGCGACCGTAAGAGGCGCAACCATTGTGGCTATCAGAAGGGCAACCAAAGCATATGCGAGAGTTGGCTTAGACAGAATCTGCACCTCCACTCGGCTTTTCAAAGCGGTCGATGGTCACATTGCGGCCCTGTCGTTTCCATTGGGTGAGCAATTGCTCAAGCAAGGATTGATGCTCTTCTTCTGAAATGCCCAGGCGTCGACGTTCTTCCCAAAGGAGGAGTTGCTCTGTGCGTGTGAGCAAGGCGTCACGTAGATATAACTCAAGGGTACGACGGTAAGCATCTCTGTCGGATATAGCATAGACAATGGTGTCGCCAGGAACTTGGTCAGCCCTGTTTTGAATAAGATTACCCAACATGAGCGCCTCGTCATAGGTCAAATGGCGTTTGTCAAGGTCGGTTTGAATGCCGCTTGCAATCTCTTGAAGTTCAAATTTTGTCTTTGTCCGCTGGATTTTCTTAAAATGGCGTCGAGCCTTGCGAGACATGCGCCCACTCACCATATCTTACCGTGAGTCCTGCCAGTTATTGAAAGAATCGGTAGGTTTTACTGAAATGGCCCACTGTGAATCATAAATTATTCATTCTGCATAAAAGGATACAAGCGGCATCAAACACCCCCATTGGACATCTTTTTGTAAGAAAAAACCAACCAATTCCTTTTGATGGCGAGCCATGAGCAGCACCCATGAGCGATACGGTTCAATTACAAGCAGGCGAGCATGCACCAGACTTCACGGCGCTGGACCAGGAAGGAAACGAACACAGCCTTTCCGCCTACCGAGAAGCAGGTAAGCATGTCATCCTCTACTTTTACCCAAAGGACTCGACTCCAGGCTGCACGACACAGGCCTGTGATTTCCGTGACAGCATGGCGCGACTCAACAACGACGATTACGTTGTTCTTGGGGTTTCAAAAGACTCTCAGAAATCTCACAAGCGATTCGTGGAGAATAAGGAACTGAATTTCCCACTTCTCGTTGATGAAGACCTCACCCT
>QQSD01000096.1 GCA_003602485.1 Candidatus Poseidoniales archaeon
ATATTCGCCTGCTTTGATGGTGTTATACGATTGAGGTCTCAGAGACAACGATCCAATCATACATTGATTGAATTGAAGGTGCGAGTGCTGTGCCTTTCGAACTCAGTGAATACGAACTGATTCGCCTTTGAACTCCTTCCTCATCACGTTCAATCAAACCATTTTCCACGAGTTCGTTCAATCGACGTGAAAGGGTGGTGGACGAGGTATTCATCTGTCGCTTCAACTCAGAGAATCGCATCAAGCGACCTGGTTTTTGGTGAAGAAGCAAGAGGATGTGCAACAACTTTGAACGGGTCAAAAGTCGAAGCAATTTGTCCACCTCTCCAAACACTGGGTCACAATCTTGAGGAACTTCAATCATGATTCAGCCCTCTCCTCCCTTTGTATTTGATATCTCTCTACCCCAGTTTCTCATTGAACAAAAAAGAAGTCGCAGTGCCATTGCAAACGATTCATCATTCAATGCTGACCCCGCGACCCTCTCGTCTTAGGCCTCTTGATCACGCTACCTTGAGCCGTTTACAAAAATGAGGTTGATGGTAAATTGGAAGATGATGAACCAGACGAATCCAACCACAACAATCCAGAATAACGACGGGTCTTCTCCTCCTGATATGAAGGAATACGCGATGATTGATGCTGCGAGACCAGCAATAAATATGATGCGATAAGCGATGGTAGCAACAATACTTCCCTTGGTTGAAAGCTCCTTCCATCCGTTGAAACCAAACCACTCTTGAATGAATCCCATGGTAATATCTCCAACTATTTTGGAATAAAAGGTATCCCTTCAAGCAAGAACATTCCACGAGTTTGTTACGCTGGTTGAGCCTTACGACTCTTTGACGCTCTGACGTCGCTCTACGCCTTCTTCCCCAATGACTTGAAGTTGTGTTGGGAGTGATGGATACGCCCCCCAATATGCTTCTCGTGCTGCTTGGTTCAAGTTCATGCAAGCCACGACATCACCCGCTCGGTCGGCAAGCGGTTCTGTACCATTGAGATGCTTGATGATGGGGTCGATATTCGAGAGATTCACCAGCCCCCAGCCCGTTTGTGTGCACGGTGCGACGGGAGAAATCGGCATGGTCCCTGAGGTTGGGTCCCAGCCAAGGTCTGGATACCACGCAGACAGATTGAGCGCCTCGCGAATGTGAGCGTTGTTAATGGCGACTGGACTTCCTTCAGCATCTGTTCCATTGACGAGGTTCTTCGACCTCATGGTGGGTTCAGCACCTGATGCTGCATCTTGGTATTCGTGCCGTAAGGACTCCAATACGAAGGAGAGGATTCCCGCAGTACGAGGCGTTGCAAAAGATGTCCCGGATGTTTCATGATATCCATCAATGTCATCGTGATTGGGTAAGACCTGTGTCCAGTCCGCAGAAATATCTGGGTAGGAACCCGACATGATTTCTTTTTGGTCGTCCCCCTCTTCTGCGTATCCTGCGATACCAATCGACCATGGTGGGCCTGCTGTGGCATCCTGGACTGCTGGAGATGGGCTGTTATCAGCCGCTCCAGTGTGGATTTTCCCGTATTCAACGACAGCAGATTCGGTTGCCCGCTCAATTCCTGGGACTGGCAAGGAACCGATGGCCCCAAAGGATGTCGTGAGGATATCAACCAGAGGTTGGTCCGCTGCTGACTGGACTGCTTGCTCTGAAAACCCTTCAACAAAGAAAATGACAGCATCTGGGTTGGCATCAAGAACGGCTCCTGTAACTGCAGAACCGTGTCCGTCTGATGGGTCGTCGAGGATGAGGATTTCACTGTCTCCATCTGGAGAGGTACCAATGATTTTTGTTCCGGGGAAGTACACAATGTCGCTCGCGGTCAGCGTGTCCCAGCACGTTTCCTTATCGGCGTCATAACGTTCTTGCCAGCTCCCTTCCTGTGTGACCTCACAGATTTTATTGACTCCAAGACCATCAAGAAGCCAATCTGGATAGGTTTCATTGGTTCGAAAGTGGTCGTGATACACGTTAATTCCCGTATCGATTGGTGCAACAACTGAGAATGCACGCCAACCGTCTTCGCCACTGAAAACGTCAGATGATTTGCTTTGTTCCGAAGAATCCCCTAATGTCGCAATTCCTGCGACAAGGGAAACTACCAGCAATACCACAATCGCCAGGGCGAGGAGTTGTTTTGGTGACACATTGGAGATGACTTCCTCGCCGATGAGGGTCGCATCCAAGATGTCTGCCATGTTCTCCCCTCAGCAACAATTCCTCAAGAAGTCTACGCCTTCACGGATAAACGAAACATTTGGAAAGGACGGACTCGGATTATTTTTCCCAAGCCTTCCATTCATCATTTGGTGATGCTCTCAAGAACCACGACGAACTACCCGCTGGATATTCCAGCCATTCATAGCCGTCGTCGGGGTTGTGCTTACCTTGTGCACTATTTGGAGGAAGAATTTCATCAAAGACGTCTCCTTCTGAATCGCCGTCCATCGAGATTTTTTCCTGCAGCCGTGCCGCACGTTCTTCCGTTCCTACGGTGTCATGCAATCCGAAATAGGCGTCGTTGTGAGCAATGTGAAGGAGGTCTTCATGATTGCTCTCGATGAGTTCATCAATGAGTGTCAACAACTTCTCACGCGTGTCTTTTTTGATTTCATTGTTGGTATAACGCGCCGTTAATTCAGCCTTCAGATCTCGTAGTTCTTGCTTTAGATTTTCTGGTTCGGTGTAGTATGCCTGCACCAATGATTGAAGGTATGTCAGTTCATTTTCTTCTTCTTTGGTCAATTTCGAATTTCGTCGGAATACTTGGACCCAACGCATTGTGTCGGGTAGAACTGAGGCGATTGCATTTGTTTGTAGCAATGAGAAAATTGCCAAGAGGATAGCACCTATACCCACTGTTTGAACCAAACTTCCCGAACTGACACCGTCTTCGGAGTTTTGTGTTTGAACGATGTTTTCCTTTATTTCACAACCAAGAGAATCAACCTCGACCCCGAATGGTGTGTCAGGGCATGTATCGTCCTCGTCAAGGACGCCATCTCCGTCACCGTCTCGAATTTCTTCTTCAACTTCGAACATGTTTGGTATGCCGTCTCCATCATCATCAACACATCCGAAGTAGCCAGTTGCGGTGGAGTTGCCATTTACTTCAGGGCAGTAATCGGCAAGCACTGCTCCTTGCACATAAGCACCAATTCCCAAACTGATGCGGCTTTGATTCCATGAGGTATTGCCCCAGTTGTCTCCGTATCCATCACCATCAATGTCAGACCATTGCGAAGGAATGGTCATGAAGACATCAGGGTTTGTCCCGTCAGGGTTGTCTCCGTATCCATCTCCGTCACTGTCGCTCCACTGTGTAAAATCGTTTGGAAAGGCATCCTGCAGGTCAACGAAGGTGTCGCCATCTGTGTCGAGGAAGTTGTCAAGGAAGGGGTATTGGTCCGCATTGTCACCAATGCCATCACCGTCAGAATCCATCGTTTCAGTTGGGTCGTTCGGGAAGGCGTCTGCATTGTCTCCCACGCCATCAAGGTCAGAATCCATGGTTTCATTTGCATCAAACGGGAATACATCGCCATTATCACCGGCTCCGTCTCCATCGCTGTCCTTGTATTCGAAAAAGTCCAGCGGGAATACGTCCGAATTATCACCCACGCCATCGCCATCAGAATCCATGGTTTCATTGGCATCGTACGGGAAGGCGTCACCGTTATCGCCCACGCCATCACCATCGGAATCCATTGTTTCATTCACATCGTTGGGGAAGACGTCGCTGTTGTCACCTACTCCATCACCATCGCTGTCCATCCATTCGGTTGGATTGTTTGGGAAAGCATCGCCTGCGTCACTGTAACCATCGCTGTCCGTATCAGGACAGCCAATGAGGTCAATCGTTGAGGTTCCAGCTTGGTTAGGGCAGTCGTCTTGATCGTTAAGCACACCGTCCATATCAAGATCATCGGGTGAGACATATTGGAACACAAGGCCCAGATCAAGCGATGTGCCTTGGTCACCAAAGAGCTTCAGGTCAACTTGTTCTGCCACTGAGCCTGCACTCGGTGTTGTCACTCGAATGGTGGTGTCGTTCACTACAGTTCCTGTGACTGAACCATAGGAGCCGAATTGGACCGTTATCTCCTGATTGAGGTACATCCCTGTTGAGCGATTCGCATACTTCAAATTCTTGTTGGTTGTGTCGTAATATGCAATGTGAACCATGTTGTTGTCATCAACAACAACGTCATTTCCATAGCCGACATTACCGACGCTATCGACCGTCATTGACTGTCGGGAGCCACCCGGCGCCACCATGCTGTAGCCAAGGTCTGAGTTGCCATTGTATTCCGAAATGTGAACGATGTCAAATTGGTCAATGTACATGCTAAACGTGTTTCTTGAGTTGCCTTGGTTTGAAACTGTCCAAGCCGAACCAGAGGCACCGTCTGCAAAGTAAGCAGTATTTCCGGCAGCATTAGAGGCGTAAACAAGATGAAGTTCATCGTTTGAATCCACAGCCATAGCGCTGTGATAGCCCACACCATTGCCGTTATCGACGGTGTATCGTTGCCATGAACCACTGATGTTCGAAGCGATCTTCATGTCCATGTTGCTATGGTGCCTGTATGCAACATGGACAAAGCCGTTTGAGTCAATCGCAATTGAAGAGTCACAACCAATGTATGTGGTTGTGTCATCCAAAGTGACCGTTGACCATGATGACCCGTCATAATAGGATAACAGCGCGGCATTGCAAATGTATCCATCCCTTGAGTAGGAGATATGTGGCTGATCATTCGCATCAAGGGCGATGGAAATTTGGTCGTTCTCTACGCCTGACTTACTCCAATTATTTGTCCACGATGTTCCGTCATACATGGTGTAGAGTAGGTAGCCATTGCCTGATATACTGTGATAATAAGCGATGTGAATGTTATCATTACTGTCAATTACGAGGTCTGCATTCCTGCATGAATCACAATTCCGGATTTTCACATGCGCCCATGTTGAACCATCATAACTGCTGAGCCAAAAATCATCACTATCCAAATTCGAGTGGGCAATGTGAACAGTTCCATTTGAATCAACTCCAATTGAAGGGTCCCAACCGCTGTGATAGACATAGTTCGCTGTCGTCGTTGTCCATGT
>QQSD01000097.1 GCA_003602485.1 Candidatus Poseidoniales archaeon
TTTCAAAGGCTCCCCCGTCATTATTCCCATTCGAGAATGAAGGCTGGAAGGTGTTCGTTGAATTCATTCATCATTTCATCAACCGTTGACGAAGCCAACAATTGCTGCCGTGCTTCCAGTCCGTCAAGACATAGCGTGGCAATATTGTAGATGGATTGGACGGAATCGGTCACATTTTCTTCGCATATGGATTCAATCCATTCTGAGAGCATTGTTTCGTTAATGCTCATGTTTTCCCCTGCCCGAGCGACGACTTTCCTTACGATGTCCCTGAGATAATTTTGTGTAGCCTCGTCGAGAACCCCTTCTTCTTTCAGATAGGTCACTTTCCCTGAGATGTAGAGCGACGGATTGGGGTGGTCGGCAGGAACCTGTTCCATGAGTGTGTGAACGTCCGGAGGCATCCCTTCATCGCTCACCAACTCTGCCATGCTCGGGTCACTGAAGGGTGGCAAGGCCGGTTCAATGACTTCGTCAATGAAGAAACGTCGCCCGCCCGTGATGGTGATGAAGTGGTGGACGCCTCGCGTCTCATGATGAACAATTTCCGCTTCACATCCGTGGCGACGTGGTCCATCCCACCCGTTGGCTGGTGCGAATGAATCGTTGAGTACAAGACCGAAGGGGCGTTCATCAAGGATGCAGGTATCCAACATCTGGCGGTACCGAGGCTCAAACACTCTCAGTTCTTGGACTTCTCCGGGAAAAAGTACCATGGGGAGCACGAAGAGAGGCAGTGTTTCTTCGTCCATGGTTCTAGCATGAATCCACGGCTTTTGAACATGTGTTCTCAAGGCTGACGAATGCAAATGTTGGTCAACTCTGAAAAGAAGTCCATTGACCATCGTCCACCTTCACGTCCGACGCCGGATTGTTTGACGCCTCCAAAGGGGGTGCGAAGATCTCGGTTGAGCCATGTATTCACCCAAACAATACCGCTTTCGATCTCTTTTGCAAATGCGTGACCTCGTTTGATATCAGCAGTCCAAACTGAGCCGGCCAATCCGTATTCAGTTGCATTCGCCATGGTAATGGCCTCATCGTCTGTCGAAAAGGAATGAAGGGTAACAACGGGTCCAAAAATCTCCTCAGTAGCCGTACGAGACGACGTTGAGAGGTTGGCAAAGACCGTTGGGCGTAGGAACGCACCATCACCCGGCATGTTGGTGACCGGAGCGTCTTTGCTCGTGCCGCCGGTAAGAATTTCTCCTCCTTCCTCAAGACCTAATTTGATGTAGGCCTCTACTTTATCGCGGTGATCCATGGATATGACTGAACCCATTTGCGTGGCTTCATCCATGGGGTTTCCCACCTTCAGAGCACTCACCTTTGCGGTGAAGGCCTCGACAAATTCCTGATAGATGCTTTCGTGAATCAAGATACGTGAACCACACAAACACACTTGACCTGAATTGGTGAAGGACGCCCGTACGATGTCGTCCATGATGGATTCAAGTGGTGCATCGTCGAGAAGAATTGTAGCGTTTTTCCCTCCCAATTCCAATGATAATTTTTTGAACATCGGTGCGGCTGTTGCGGCTACGATTTTCCCCGTAGATGTACCTCCTGTGAATGAGATTCCGCCGATGGAGGGGTGCTCAACAATCGCTTGACCGACTTCTGGCCCGTAGCCATTGACGAGGTTGAAGACACCTTTTGGGAATCCAAGTTCGTCAAGTGTTTCAGCAAGAAGGTGGGCGGTAAGGGGGGTTAATTCCGATGGTTTCGCGACGATGGTATTGCCCATCAAAAGGGCGGGAGCAACCTTCCAGGTCAAGAGATACAGCGGAAGGTTCCACGGTGTGATGAGGCCTACACAACCCACCGGTGTACGATGGACGTAATTGATGGCGCCGTTTGCCGTATAGGTTGGATTGTCCTCTTCATTACCCATTGTTGCAAAGAATCTGAAATTGCTCACAGAGCGATTCGCATCCACGCGACGTGAGAGGGAGATTGGCTTTCCAGTATCCAGAGATTCCAAGCGGGCGATGGTTTCTGATTTCGCTTCAAGAGCGTCGGCGATGGAATGAAGCCACTTCACCCGCTGTTCAATCGTGGTGGCACTCCAAGCCTTTGACGCCTTCAAAGCAGCTCGGGTTGCCGCTTCCACATCATCTCCATTGGAACGGGCCACATCGGCAATAAGTTCCCCTGTTGCAGGGTTGATGGTTGCGAGTGTTTTTCCTGATTGTGCTTCAACGAATTGGCCGTCGATATAATTGAGAATAGGATTCAATCCTGCACCTCCACTTCGAAGTGCCAGCGGTCTTGGTCAGGGTCCCATTCATCCCATGTGGGGACAGTTTCCAAAATGTCGATGTAGCGTTCTGGGACAATACCTGGGACAATGAAGGCCTTTTGACGATGGAGTGGATATGGGTTTCTCAACTTGATTCCTAAAACACCCAAGAGGGCGCGTGCCACGTACCAAGTCGCCTGTGAATTCCATCCGTGTGCGATTTTGACAACGATCCCCAAGCCTTTGGGATAGTCAGGGTGTTCAATCGCCATTCCAAGGAGACCATCCGCGCCTTCTTTTGCGATGACTCTCCCTTCGCCTGCTTTGAGAATCGTTGAATCAAGACGATTGAATCCTCCGACCAAATCTGGATGACGAACCATAGCCTCCCAAATCCAATCGTCGTCTTTGTCACGAACCAAACCGGCGTAAATCTGGGCAAGTTCTGAGACGGTATTCGATACTGTTGGCAAGCCACAACCGTCTTTGGCTATACGAAGTGGCGTCCAATCTTCACCCAAATAGGTTCTCAACTGTTCCATGTAGGCGTGAAATACCTCGTGGCTCGGGAGCGTGTAGCCTGCCCGATTCCAGCCTTTTCTACGGCATCCTCGCAAAATGGCAGCATGCTCTCCTGAGCATGTATGGAACCATCGGCGAGGCCGTCGAACCTGCCGCCCAAATTGAATCAGGGGCACGTCGAGTGGCGTGAGCATCAAGGGCCACTCCGCTTCTGCAAGCAGGGACTGGGCAGCAGCTACGTGTTCAGTATCTCCGTTATGGGAGGCGACGGAGATGGACTTTTGTTCCCATGAACAATCTTCCAATTCTTCTGTGAATGCTTTGAGCATGAAGGGTTTCATCATTGAGCGACCATAACAGAGAACATTACCTCCGAAGGAATGGATGACTTCATCGCCATGGGCCCAAGCAACAGCGCCATGGATGGTCGTCTCTGAGACACCGTTGCGGCGGTAATCCACCAAGGGTTCCCAATCGACCTCTCGGCCGGTTGGAATACCCTCAACCTGCTCGCCGAGGGGCGAAGTGGGGTACATTGCAGAGCCGGGCTTTCCGGGTTCTACAGCTGAAAATGTGTCGTGGTTAACGCCCATCTTTAGGCCTCCTCGAGGAGCGCTTCAACACGAGGTACAACCTGTTGCATGTAAGCGGTCATGTTCCTGCAAACTCTCGCAGAATCGTGGTTGAAGAAATCAAACCAGGCCATGATGCGGTCGTCAGGGTGGAATCGCTCAATCATTTGATTGGCTATTTCTTCGACATTTCCAATCAATGCATTATTTGCAGCCTTTGTGACTTTGTCAGGGTCAATGGTCCCTTCGAGTGCGTTCCAATATGCCCCGAGGGCGATGTCAGCTTCTCGGTGAGCCGCTGCAGATTGTTCTTCAGCACTCAGCCCTTCTTCTGCATTGATGAACACAAAACTTGTCCTTGGCATGTCCCCTCTGACCCACGCTCCACCGCTTGGGTGGAAGACTTCAGCCATCCGTTCGTGAGTTGCATCAATCACTTCAGGTGACGTGATTGAGAGATTGAATACCTTGACAGGTAAGATTGAGTTGACGAAGGTTTGAGCCCTTGGGTCATGAGTACCTGCAACGAGTTGGAGCAATTCTTTACGGAATTCTGTAGGGATGATTTTCAAATCTTCAAAGACATAGCGATGTGGTATGGTAATTGAATCTGGGCGCTCACCGAGTGCCTCAAATTCGACTGCAGCTTCTTGAACAGCAACCCAGTCTTCATCACTTCTGAAATTGTCTCGTGTGAGTACAGTATCTCTGATCAGTGTTGAGTTGATGGTGTCACCTCGTAACAAGCGGAGGAATATTTCGGCCGCTTCCATGAAGATTTGACCACGGAGCGCAGGCCATGCGGCTTCCTCAATTGCGTTGCGGGGTACAATGCCGTAGGGGCGCGCCATGAATTCAAATCGACCGGCGGAGAACCCTACGTGGAGGCGTCTCTTTTCAGATGATTCAAGGCCATGTAGGCTCAAGAGGTTGGCCATTCGTTCGGCTTGAGCAATTGGTCCTCCAGAAGCAAGAATCGATACAACGGCACTCCCGATTTCAATTGAACTTGTTCGTCGAAAGGACTCAAGGGCCAACTGTGGGAAGTCCGTGCACAATCCAACTTCACCTTGCCAGTGGGGTACCACCGGTTTCGAATTTGATTTTTGAGTTTCAGTTGAAAGGTGGGCTTGTGCAATCCATCCTACGCCGAAACCAAGTTCATCTGCGCAGGCCAATTGTTCAAAGTAATTCTTGAGCATAACGGACTCGCTGGGGATATGGCCTTCACCGTCGGGTGTTTGAGAAATGGAAAAGAAAATGTCATGTTCCATTTTCACGCACCGTTCCTCTCCATGACGCCTTGGCACATAATCCGTATGGCATATCAGTCCGTCTCCTTTGCGCCCTTAGGGGCGTTGTTGAGGAGCGTTAAGTCGTGAATCCGTTGACGGACTTGTGCAGGAGCTGGAACATTCACGGCAATGAAGGCATGAAGGCAGTCTGAAAGAACCAACATGGCCGATTCATAATCTTCCTGAATCTCAGCAATATCCGCCAATCCCCATCGGGCAACGAGTTGACCAGTGAGGCTTTCGAGCCCGTTTGCTCGTTCAAGTGAATCGGTGTACAAGTCATGGGCTGTATTGAATTCACCAATAGTGGCTTGACAGTGAGCAAGGTCGGCCACTGCTTCCATTTGCCCTACTTCATCACGAAGCCGAGTAAGAAGTTCAAGCCGTTCGGTTCCGATGGCAATTGCAGTGTCAAAATCATGCTGGCGCTTTGCTACGGTCATCAAGAGAGCCAAGCCATAGGTGGTGCCTTTCATATCCTTGCGAGATTCTCGAAGCCGAAGGGCGCGTTGAGCAGATGTTCTCGCTTCGTCCAAGTTATCCTCTGCAAGTTGAACTAATGCGATGTAATGGTGGACGGCGGCAGCTAATCCTGCACCGTCTTCCATGTTTTCTGCCTCTTCTGCGAGATGAAGGAAACTCTTTACTGACGCCGTAATCAATTTCAGACTTTCAAAACGAGCCCATCCGCGTTCGCTATCGTCTTCAGCTACGGTCATGGCGTGATTCAAGAGTCGCTCAACGAGGGCCTCATCGTCCAATTCCTTGGCCAAGGGGATGAGGCGGAGAGCAAGGGACGTGTTGATGTGGTCCATGGAACTACCATCCGTGAGCATAGCAAGGATTTGGCGTGCGCGCTCGGGAGTAACATCACTCTGCATATTATCACCTCAAATTGAGCGCAATCGTCCGCCGTCCACGGCAAGGCTGACACCACGGATTCCACCAGATGCTGGAAGCGTAAGGAAGGTAATGGCGCTGGCAGTTTCCAACGGGTCGATAAGTCTACGAATGGGGACTTGGTTGAGCCAGTTTTGTTGAACTTCATCTGCGGATTGACCGGTCCGTTTCTGGATCGAGTTTGCGAGAGATGCCAGACGAGACGTGTCCGTGAATCCAGGCAATACGTTGTTGATGGTGATACAGGGCGCTAATTCGTTGGACAGAGATTTTGCCCATGAGGCCATTGCTCCTCGCAACGTATTGGACAAACCGATGTTCGGAATGGGTTCTTTGACCGACGTCGAGATAATTTGGACAATGCGTCCGTATCCCTCGTTTTGCATAGAGGGCGCGAGTGCTTGGACAAGCGTGTGTGCCGCATGAAGATGGCGCTTGAAGGGGGCTTCAAATTCGGACACTTCATTGTTCATGAGGGGGCCACCCGGTGGGCCACCTGCATTGTTAATGAGGATGTGAACAGGTCCACGCTCATTGAGCAACTTCTGTGCAGCAACCGGGATGCTCTGGGTGTTTTCAAGGTCCAATACAAGGAGCGAGTGGTCGCCCGTTCCGAGTGTCTTGAGTTCTGCAAGTACCTCGCTGAGGGCCGTTTCGTTTCGAGCACAAAGAGTGACATTTGCGCCAGCTTTTGCCATCATTTTTGCTGTAGAAGCACCGATGCCTTTGCTTGCTCCACATACCAAGGCGTGCTTTCCAGAAAGCGCCGTTGGTGCGAACGGGAAGTCATCACCCAAGAGGTCCATGTTAACCGCCACGCGGCTCTCCATGATAGCCCTTCGCTACAACCAGTCAAGGATGGCGTTGAGTTGAACCAACCAATCGTCGCTTGCCACGTCAATGATGTCGTAATGATTGCCGGGAAGCCAAACCTTCTGAACATCACAACCCTTTGCTTTCATCACGCGTGCGTACGTTTCTGATTGTTCAAGTGGGACATCTTCGTCTGATTCTCCGTGGAATAACAAGACAGAGGTGGCAGGAGGGTGGTTAACCGGATTGAGTTGTTCCCAAACCGCTGTTGCTTGTTCGGGGGCGCCTCCAATCCAACGCCGGACTGCATCTCCGTCATCCGATAGCCGTGCGTGGTCTGCTCCAATGAGGTCTGTAATGGGGGCTTGTGCGATAGAGAGCCATGGTTTCCGTTCTGCTTTCGCACTCATCAACAGCGCCAATTGTCCACCAGCGGAATGCCCCATGACCATCGATCGAGTGATGTCAATGCCAGGCAAGAGCGCGAGTTGCCCCCAGGCCCTCATGACGTCGGAGAGAGTATCCATCCAAACTCCTTCGTCTCCCTTTGACCAGCGCTTGAATTCAATATTCCAAGCGGCAACACCAGCTTCTGCAAGGTCCTGAGCAATGGGCTGCATCAACTCAAGACCGTATTCCTTCTTCCAAAAGCCTCCGTGAATGAGCATGATACAAGGAATGCCTTCGTCCTTTTGAAACGCAGAAGGGTCATCTGGCATGTAAAGGTCAGCGAATTGCCATGGTTCTGCACCCCATTGCATTCGGTCAACGGCCATGTTCCGTTCATGAAGCGTTGGCCTATCACGCTTGTGATATCTCATGCAGGCGAAGGACTTTCAAGCCATACCGACTAGGTCAATCGTGCGAACAAGGTCCTATCTTCTTGTTTTGGTCCTCCTAGCGCCGCTTTTCTCCGGAGTATCTGCAGCAGATGCTCGTGCAATGGACCTAACGCTTGAAATTACAAAGAAAGATTGGTGGTCGGATGAAACGGTGGTCGTCGAAATTAGCATGCGTAATGCCCCTTTCAATCAAGGGTTGCGGGCGGATTGGGTGCTTGAAGATGAATCGGGCGTCGTCATGAATGGCTCAATTCAATTTTCTGCAACTGGGACCTTCACCAGCGTCGATGTGAGCCTTTCACAATTTTATCGAGGGTCCCATTTCCACACACTCTATGTGTCCGTTGTTGATTCCACCAATTCAACACTGGGCGAAGATGAGATGTCATTTACGATGTTTCGTCAGGTAGTCATGCCATCTGCGGGTCAATTGCTCTCATTTGGTGATTCACTTTCAGACATGGGCAATGCAAAAGCCTCCTTTCTCAATACCCCAGACGTTCCCCCGTATTGGCAAGGTCGTTTTTCCAACGGAGAAGTGTGGCTCGGATACCTGTACGATGCCTATGGCCTGCAGTCTTCGATAGGTTCGGGAATCGCCAATTCGGGTCACAACCGCGCCTTTGGCGGGGCACAAACCGGTAGCGGTTATGCTTACTTGATCATTCCAAACGTAGGCTCACAAATCACGAGTTATCTGAGTAATGTCCAATCGACCATTCCCTCAAACGCTGTAGTGAGTCTGTGGGCGGGAGGGAATGATTTCCTCTACGGGACGGCCAATGCCGATACCATTGCCGCAAACATGGAGTCGCACATTCGACAACTCTCAACCGCTGGAGCACGTACCTTCGTCATTCCAAATCTGCCCCCGCTAGAAGATACACCAGAGATACAAAGTCGGAGCTCTTCTGCTCAAACTACCATTCGAAATGAAGTCATCGACTACAATTCTCAATTGGCAACACTCGTCATCAACCTTCAAGCAGAGTTGAACATCAATGTGTATTCCATTGATGCATGGAATATCTTTGGAGATATTATGCAGAATAAAGAGGCGCTCGGGTTGACCAATATCCAAGATGCAGCCTGCTCAGGAAGCAGTACTCTGCTCCCCCTACCAATTTGCAACAGCGGCAGCTCCATTGCTTCCAACGTCGACGAATACGTGTTCTTTGACAAAGCACATCCGACCCAAAACATGCACAAGTTCATTGCACGTTTTGCAGTTGAAGCGATTGGAGTAGCTGATACCGACGGTGATGGTGTTGTGGATACCTTGGACCAGTGTCCATGGACAGATTCATCGACAACGGCAGACCAACAAGGATGTGCTTGGAGTCAGCGAGATAGCGATGGAGATGGTGTTGTCAACGGTGAGGATACGTGCCCTGAAACCTTCTCGGGCGATGTGGTTGATGAGAACGGTTGTTCTGCTAGCCAGCGAGATTCAGACGGAGATGGATTCAATGATTTTATTGACCCGTGTCCATACAGTCCTGGCCTGGACGATCATGATGGAGATGGTTGTTCAAATTCTGAGGACGAGGATGACGACCAGGACGGTGTTCCTGACACTGTCGACACCTGCCCGCGTGGAGCCATTGGGCCACACATGAACGATCTCGACGGGGACGGTTGTTCGGACACTGAAGACACGGACGTCGACGGAGACGGGCTGAGCAATGCTGATGAAAACAGGCTCGGAACAGATGAACGAAACCCTGACACTGACGGTGATGGGGTGCTTGATGGTGATGATGCCTTCCCGCTCAACAACAAGGAATGGTTGGATTCTGATTTGGATGGCTGTGGTGATAATGAGGATGTTTTTCCCTTTGATCCATCCGAATGTTCAGATACAGATGAGGATGGTTATGGAGATAACAGCGACTCATTCCCCGCCGATGAATCAGAATGGAGCGACCTTGACGATGATGGAATCGGCGATAATAGCGACCAGTGCCCGTTAGAATTTGGATTATCAATTCATCCCACAGGATGCCCTGACCGGGATGGTGATGGCTACAGCGACACAAATGATGACTTCCCCTCAAATCCCAATGAATGGGTCGATGAAGACGGTGATGGAGTCGGCGACAATACAGACCTGTATCCCGATGACCCGTCTGATTGGGCCGACAAAGACAACGACACCTACGGCGACAATCGAGATGCATTTCCTTCCGACCCTGCGGAATGGAACGATACTGACGGGGAAGGTGTCGGGGATAATGCCGACCGTTTCCCCACTGATGCCAGCGAATGGAATGACACCGACGATGACGGGTGTGGTGATAACAGCGACATCTTCCCACTTGACCCAACCGAATGTGAAGATAGTGACTATGACGGTGTGGGGGACAACAGTGATGTCTTTCCTTCTGATGCCCTTGAGACGATTGATACTGACGGAGATGGATTAGGAGATAACAGCGATGCCTTCCCTAACGATAGCAAAGCACAATACGATGATGACGGCGATGGAATTGCCAATGTCTACGATGCCTTTCCACAAAATTCAATGCTCAATTCATGGGGAGGAGTAGTCCTACGAATCGGCTTCTTCTTCACGCTTATCAGTGGTCTAATTTGGATGCTGCAGCGAGGGACAAGAAGCAGCGAATTCGACCAAATGTGGGGGTATGAGGATGTCGACGTTGAATCACAACCCTTCAAGCCGACCACTCCACCAGATCATCTTGCCTTCTCTGCTCCACCTTCGCTTGCTATTGCAGAACATCCGGTCCACCCTCAACCGCACACTCATCCAGTTGAAGAGAAGTGGACTACGATTTCAGCAACTTCACCACCTGACGAGATGCCTTTGGCGAACCTTGACCCCCCTGCAACACCTGCAGAAACGAGTGTCTCCCAGAAGGATGCATGGGTCGACTTAGGTGAGGAGTGGGGGAATTGAATGAACGCTAAACAACAAGCGATCATCGCATTGGTGTTGGTAGGGCTTGCACCCACCGCCTCCATCTTCGCCTCTTTTGGCTCGGGTAATGGGTTGGCCGGGCAACTTGCTTGGTTCGCAAGCAAATTGTGGATGTTGGGGCTTCCAATGTTGTGGCACCTCTCCATTGACAAGAAGGCAATGTCGTGGTCCAAACCAACTCAAGGTGGCGTTGCAGTGGCCACTGGAATGGGGCTTGTGTTTTCCATCGTGATGGTACTTGCGTGGTTGCTGATAGGAGAATCGCGCGTCGACAAGGATGAGTTTCGTGCAACGCTTGAGCCATTTGGCCTCACTGTAGCCAGCACGTACATCGCCGGAGCTATCTTTTGGACGGTTGGTAATTCTGTTCTTGAAGAGTATGTATTTCGATGGTTCTTAGTCGAGAAGGGAGAAGTTCTCTTCGGCCCGGGATGGGCAACCATTTCACTCTCAGCCGGTATTTTCGTGTTGCACCATTTCTTTGCCCTCTGGTTCTTGGGCTTCTCACTGTCTGCAAATCTCCTTGCATGTTCAGGACTCTTCATCGGTGGGGCAGCGTTCAGTTGGTTGTACGTACGCTATCGAAGCATTTGGATTCCATACATCACCCACGCAATGTGTGACGTTGTTGTATTCGGTGTAGGATATATCCTCATTTTTGGTTGAGGAGCAATCTCCGTTCGTGACCTGGTTTTCAGGGGCTCACGCGACGTCGGTCACGGGGGAAGAGAACCGTTTCACGAACGTTCTTTGCACCAGTAAGTTTCATCAGAATACGTTCAACGCCAAGTCCCCATCCAGCGTGTGGGGGGACGCCATGGCGGAATCCTGCGACATAGAACTCGAATTCTTCAGGGTCCAATTCCATGTCTTTGAGGTTTTCAATAAGAACGTCCATTCTGTGCTCACGTTGTCCGCCTGATGTCAGTTCATCCCTTCCAAAATTCAGGTCAAATCCGCGACTGAGTTGTTTTCCAGTGGAGCCTATTTCGCCCTCGACATGATGGATGTAGAAGGGTTTGAGGTCCATTGGCCAGCGAGGGAGGAAATAAAATTGCGGCAAGTCTTCAGCGAGCAGATCTGAATTCTCAGCGTCAATATCGTCACCCCACTCAATGCTGCCACCCTTCGCTTTGATGGTTGCAATTGCATCGCAATACGAGAGTCTTGGGAAGGGGAGTTCAGGAACAATGACCTCAATGGGTTCTTCATCCTGTGTTGCTCTGTAAGCGTTGATGGTATTGATGTGAGCCATGCAGGAATCGTCTTCTGCAACGGATTTCCAAATGTGATGAATCATCCGTTCAAGGACACCCATGACGTCATCATCGTTTGCCCATGAACACTCGATGTCAAAGGAAATAAATTCGTTGAGGTGACGGTATGTGTCGTGCTTTTCTGCTCGGAATGCGGGACCAACTTCGAACACTCGTTCCAATCCACCGGACATGCAGAGTTGCTTGTACAACTGTGGGGATTGGTTCAGGAATGCAGGTGTCTCGAAGTACATCATGGGGAAAAGGTCCGTACCTCCTTCGGTTGCTGTTGCAACAATCTTTGGGGTGTGGGTCTCAAAGAAACCTTCAGCAATCAGTGCTTCTCTTCCGTACTGCAGTACACTTCCTCGCAGGCGGAACATGGCGTTGACTTGAGCTCTTCGGAGGTCAAGGAATCGATTGTCGAGGCGGGTGTCGAGAGCGACATGGACGGTATCGGTGACGCCGAGTGGAAGGGGTGCTTCTGCACGTGCGATAACGGTCACTGAGGTTGCGACTACTTCGTAGGCAGGAGGTGGTGTTGGCTCTCCTTCCTTGGTCTTAGGAGGTCGCTTTTGTGACACAGTTCCTGTGAATTGCAACGTTGATTCTCGTGTCATACGCTGAACCATATCAAGTGCTTCGTCACCCACGTTGTCTCCTTTCAGAAAGACCTGCGTTGTGCCAGTTCCGTCTCGAAGGTCAACGAAGCAAATGGCTCCTTTGCCACGGTTTGCTTCCATAAAGCCAGCAATAGTGACTTCTTGGTCGATCAAATCGGCACCCATGCGTTGGATTTCGCCCATGGTGTGAGTTCTGTAGGCGGTAGGGTGCCAAGTGGTCATGGTCTCGGGGTCACGGTAGAGAACATGAAGGATTCGCTGTCTTCTGCTCCTCCTCCTCGCGGGAATACTTCCTCCATTGGCATGATGATGAGGATGTACGGAAGATTCCATCTGATGGCCAATTGTCCCGAAATCTCTTGAACGGCGTCCTGTTGGTCAATCCATGACGAGGCAATCTGTTCGGGCCCTAACCTGTGTCGCCCTCCTGCTCTTGATGAGTGCCTCACCGCTCCTGTCAACGGCTTCTGCGCATTCCTCCATCCTTTTGAGCGTAGATACCAATCATGTCGTGTTGTCTCCGGGTGAATCAGCCAATGTCACACTGTCCATCGAGAACAATGCCTCGAGTATTGAATCGTTCAACCTCACCGTCGACGATAGCACGCTGTCCGCATATTGGGAAGTTATTGCTATTGATGCAGAGGTTTCGAACGTCTTTCCGACATGGGCAAAGAATACGACGATCATCGTACGATTGAGTGAAGGTGCAACCGTCAGCGATAGCGGCGAATTCACCCTCACTGTAACCGAGCCCGATGCAAATGTATCGTCCTCTCTAACGGTTTATGTGACGGTTGCTCCAGCCTACCAACCATCGCTTCATCCCACGGGTAACGGCTTAACACAGATGCTTGCAGGGGCCAGCACCAATCTTACCTTTGATGCATCCAACCTCGGGACGGTCACGGATACCTTCCTGCTTGACGTTGAAGTTCAACCTGACCTCGTAGCATGGTGGGCGAACCACACAAACGGTACCTCTGGAAATAACTCCGGTGGTAATAACAATTCCAACGATAACTCATCATCGAACATGACGGCTTCAAATTTGAGTGTCCTCATGTACGGTAACAGTTACACTGGAGCGAATGGACTTGCTTCGTTGGTGGACGATGTGCTTGACCACACAGGTTACAACGGCACAGTGGATGCGAACGTTGGAGGTGGAATGCGCCTTCCACAACACTGGCAAAACCTTGCGACACCTAGCCACCAGTGGAATACCAGTCTTCGCTCAAGCCAGTGGGATTATGTCATTCTTCAGGACCAAAGCCAAGTGCCATCCTTCCCGACCACAGAGCCCATGTGGCAGCAGAGCAAGAATGCTTCAGTGAATATCAGCACAGAGGTTGAGGCAGAAGGGGGCGAAACCTTCCTGTTCATGACCTGGGGATATCGCGATGGAGATTCTATGAACAGTTTCAATAACAATTTCACTGCTATGCAATCCCGGCTCACCGAGGGCTATACTCGCTACGCAGAGAACATTTCAACGGCCGGTAACACGGTATGGATCGCACCTGTCGGGCTCGCCTACCAGAATATCCACGATTCAGTCGTCGCCGACGGAGACGACCCCACGCTTTCGGGGAACCTGTTCTATGACCTCTACACTTCGGACGGAAGCCATCCTTCACTCAAGGGGTCGTATCTTACGGCATGTGTCATCTTTTCGAGCATGACTGGTGATGTTTGTTCTGCAAGCAATGATTCCGTAGCCATCAATGCCACGATCAAGTTGGAATTACAACAGGTAGCTGACGATACGGTCTTCAACCAAACAACAGGAATGTCCTACTACCCTTGGGAAGTAAGCGGAACTTCAGCCTTCGGTATGGGGTCAAGTATTCCAAACGGCTGGTACCTCCAGTGGGACGATGATGAATTGAGCCAGGTGCCAGCGGGAGACAGTGAAACTGCAACCCTTTCGGTGACAGTACCAGCCGACGCAGAACCAGATTTCTACGGGTATCGTTTGACGATGGGTTCAACCAACGGCAACGTCACCACATCGACCATCATTGTTGTCGAGGTCGTGGCAGAACCAGCAGTCGCCTTAGCCTTCCTTCAGCAGGACGACGCTTTCCTCCCTGGAGCGAGTGCAGTAAGCGCCGTGCAAGTTACCAATACTGGAAATACCAAGATGGATGTGAGCTGGGACCTTACCACCTCACCCGCTACAGGTTCCTTGTGTACCCCCTCTCTCATAACTGCAGAAACGCTGGATCTCTTGCCCGATGAAGTCAGGAATCTTTCGTTCATGGTCGACATCCATGAATCAGCCGATAGTTCAGAGCAGTGCACGTTGGCGCTTACTGCGACCCATCACGAAAACGGTGTTAGTTCACTGCTTGAAGAATTAAATTTCATTGTTGAATTTGATGAGGCGGTCAATTTCTCTCTTGCAGGTCCCATCAACATGGTTGACCTCGTTCCCTCTGTGGGCCAAAATTACGAGATTCGGTTGTCCAACCACGGCAGCGACCAAGCCCTCTTTTTCCTCGATGTTAACGAGAGTCTCGGCCTTGATACCGTTCTTGTTTCAGCGTCTGGAGTGAGTATTGGGCCCGGAGAAGTTGGCACGTGGACGGTTCACACCGAAGGGGATGTTTCATTCTCAGGACTTCGGACACAAACCTTCTCTGTGACATATGGAGGCCATACTGAGGTCTTGGATGTTGAAGTCAATCTCCTTGAGGTAGCGTCCATATTGGTCTCCGGAGGTTCAGAAGACCGTCTGCTCATTCAGCCGGGTCAGACCGAAACGATGGAGGTCAATGTCACGAACGCAGGGACAACCAACCTTTCGCTCTCCGTGTCGTTGTTGAATCTCCCAGCAGACGTTTCGGTTACGATGGAAGAAACAGCGATTCTCCTCGGACATGGTGAGTCCCAAAGAGTGAACATAACCTTCACTGCTCAGACGGGTGCCATGGCCTCAACAACAGAAATCGAAGTTCAGGTGGCAGAACCAGGTCTCTCGGAATCGCTCTTCTTTGACCTCATCGTCGTAGATAGGGAAGATGTCTTGGTAACGAGTCTCCAGGACCATCTCTTCGCTCACCCTCTCACGGCAGAGACCATGAGCGTGGAAGTCATCAATTTGGGAACGGCGACAGAAGTCTTTGTTATTGATTGGTCCACCACTTCGAGTTCATCTTGGTTTGAATTTACACGTTCACGCTCGTCGCTTACACTTGCTGCAGGTGATTCACAAACGGTCGAACTGAGTGTTATCGAGACCGCTCCCGGTGCTCCCGTAGATGGTATTCTCTACACCTTCTCAGCTACGTCGATTACCAACCCGAGCAACACTGATTCTCTTGACGTCACCGTGCAACCTGCAACCGCTGGCGCCAACATCACTGCATTGGTTGAGAAAGGTGAAGCACGTCCTGGACAAACTGTTTATGGGACTGTGACCATGACAAATACTGGTAATGTAGCGGACACGTTTTCAATCTCTACGGTAGGTGCTGATTGTGGCCTTCATTCCAACATCACGTTGGGTGCAGGGCTCTCTTCTTCGCCTCTAGGCTGGTCCTGTACTCTCTCCAGCGACGCTCAAGCAGGTCAACAAGCCATCACCTTCCGGGCTGTGAGTAGCATGCGAAGCAATGTCGCTGAGGAATACTCAGTCCTCTACACGGTCGAGGCCGATTGGCCAGCCAATACGTTGGTCTCCCTGAGTTTTGATGAAGCGAAAGTCAGTCTCGGAGTTGATAGTTCGACCACAACGGTTGTGACAGTACAAAATCTCGGGAATACCGAGGTCACCGGAACGCTCGATATTGTTGGCGAAGATATGGGCCTGGTCCTGCTTGAATGGATGCGGCTCACCGACCAAGAAGTCACCAAGGATTACACGTTGACGGCTGGTTCAAGCATTGATTTCAAACTCACCATCATCTCAAACACAGCCCGAACTGGTAGCGCAGACCTGACGGTTCGAGCAACTTCATCTGCGGCAGGTGTGATTACAAGCGACGAATCCGTGCCGCTTCAAATCCAGATTGAGGGTCCTGTACTTCCACCGAATGGACTCGCTTTGCCCCTTGGAGTCTCAGTAAGCCAACCCGTCACGCTCGGGGTAATGGGTCTTGGTTGGTTGGCAGCCTTGGTGCTGCTACAATTACGCCGCCGTTCTTCACCTAAGGAAGAACATGAAGATCTTGCTGAAGTCTTTGAGGAAGAAGAACAGGAAGAGGATGAAGAAGAACTCGGGTACAATGAATGCCGACTTGACGGTGATAACAAGGTCAGTTGTCCAACATGCGAGGCTCGCTTGGGCGTGCCCCGTGGTAGCGAGCCACCCTTCCGCTTTACTTGTCCGAAGTGCAGCAATAAGATTCGTGTCGTTGAGTGACTACAAACGTTGTGCTACCAGAAGAAATGCGGTGTGGCCGAAGGGTCCGTTAACGGGCCGCATACCACCACGTGAAGCTCTACCCCATTCTCGTTCCATCAATTCGCCAGCCCACTCAACCTGTAACCCTGCTGATTCACACGCTTCCCAGGCTGCCTCAAGTTGGGAGGTAACCGGGCAATAACAGGCTAACCTGCCACCCATGGAAAGGCAATCAGCAACCGCTGAGATCGCTGGAGGGTGGTCTGGGAGGTCAAGAATAATGGCGTCATAGGTCGGGTGAATGGCTTTGACTGCCTCAACGGATTCCTCAATGGTGCCTTCCACGTGGTGGTGTTTTGGAAACTCTTGCCAGAGGCTCTCTGCACGTCGTAGATTTTCGAGCCCAACTTCAGCGTGTTCGAGACGAGGCTCAACAGTCGTGTGGATTCCACTGCCTCCGAGTGCCCGTGCAATGTGAAGGGAGAGGCCGGCGCTTCCGATGCCTGCTTCAAGAACGGCATCACCCGAGCCTATGCCCAAGCGTGCGATGAAAAATCCAGCATCTTTTGAGCTGATGGTTTGAGCCCGCCTAAGCATGCCTTTGCTAAGTTCGGGTAGGCGGGCCGGCAGTCTTCGCAGTTCTTTCTGGCCGATTGTGACAGTCCCTCCTACCTCGACATCAGAGAGTGTTTTTTGTGGGTCAAATACGCCTAATCCTTTGATTTTTGATGAACCGCTCGTCATTTCTACGACGTGAACCTTTCCGTTTTCTTCCATGAGAACGGCCCACTGTTCACTGCTCATGGCTCAAAGGGGGGCAACGTTTTGTCATAAGGATATCTTGACAACACCTCGCAGAGATTCTAAAACGGGCTAAATACGCCCTCAGTCCACAAGGCGAGTGTTTCATATACTGTCCCCAACGTGCTTTTGTCATGAACCATGCCACGCGTAGTATTGCATTTGCTATTGTCGCGATTTTCTTGGGCAGCCTTGCCACCGGAATGATGACCAATCTTTACCAAACTCCCGTTGAAATTCTTGAAGAAGAAACCGTTGTAGCGGCCTCTTCCCAAGCAACGAGCCCCGGCCACGTCGTCTTTGGACAATACATCTCCTCTGACAACTGTGGTCACTGCTCCAAGACCGGTGGTGGCTCTGATGCTCACCACTCCATCAAGGTAAATCATCCAGACGAATATGTCTACGTCACGTACATGTCTGCTAGCTACGGAGACACAGACACCAACCGTGCTGGAAACGTCGCCCCCTACAACTGGGCTTGGTCCACTGGCGGTGCTCCTGACGCATACTTCGGTGACCGAACTGACAAAAACCAAGGTGGCGCCAATGCCCAATATACCACCTACGATGCCCTCTACTCTGCTGGCGGTGGCATGCACAGCACTGTTAACGACTACGGAATGTCTGCAGCAATTTCTCAAAACGGTGGGAACTACGATATTTCAATCTCTTACAAATACACAGGGTCAGGTTCAGCTGCCAGCAATATGAAACTCTATGCAGCTCTTGTCGATAAGGACTGCACAGGTTACTCTTACTCCTCTGGTATTCCTCATGGTTACAACTGCTGGATGGCTTGGCTCACTGCTGGTGACACCTACAAGTCAAAGGGCGCTGGGTCAGGGTCTGCCTTCCACAGCGTCAGTGTGACCGCAACCGACCAAACAGAGACTTGGACATCCGTTCCTACCTCAGTGGTTCCTGGTGGACTAAGCAAGGCCATCGTCATCGGTGTTCTCATGGCAGGAAACCAAGTGTCAGTTGGTGGGACTTCTCCGCACGTTTACCACGCTATTGACTCCACAATGGGTCCGAAGATGGACATCGGAGTCACCGATGTGAAGGTCTCCAACCCTACCGGTACATCGTCTTACAAGATTGGAGATACGCTCACCCTTGAAGCAGACGTCAAGAACCTTGGCGACCTTGATTACACCGATGGTGGGTCACTCGAGTTCTATTACAAGAATGGCGTGACTACTACACCAATCAATTCCGTTACGATTCCAACACTCAATCAGGCAAGTGGCTCAACCTACCTTACCGCCACAACAAGCTTTGACACATCAAATCTTCCAACGAACGCATGGACGACCACCTTCGGAGCTCGCTTGACAGGAATCACAGGAGACATGGCCAGTTCTAACAACAACAAAGATCTCCTCATCGACCACGATCGCCCTCCTTTGTCCAAGACGCCTCAAGTAATGGGCTCTGATGTTGTCCAGCGCGGTGAATATCTCTCCGTTCTGTCAAAGGGTGATGCTGACGATAACGTTGACACGATTGATTCACTTACGTTTGAAGTCGAAATTTCCCCCGCTGGTCAAAGCGCATGGGACGGCAGCGTCGTCACGGGTGGCGAAAATATCGTTTACCGAGATTCTCCTCAAGAAGGACGAGAATACATCGTGACGCCGTCGATGGACATGTCTGCGGGAAGTTATGACATTCGTTCTCGCACTGTTGACAGTCGGAACCAAGTCAGCAACTGGGCTGTGGCGCAAGACGGATTTGAATTGGCCAACGGCCGACCAACCATCACTGCAAGCCCAATTCCCACCGTCATGTGCGATACAACCACCAAGGTGAGCATGGTTGGCCACATCGCTGACCCTGAAACATCACTTGGCGATCTCGTCGTTACGTCAGACAGCAACAACTTCATTGCATGGCACGCAGACACCGAAGAGCTCGAAGTTCTCTTCCCCTATGACAACGGCTGTCCTGTGGGACAAAAGGGCATTGAAGTCAAGGTCGATGACGGTGGAGACTACACCGATACTGGCGAATTGCCTTACGGAACGCTCCTCTTCAACATCATTGAAAACGGTCAGCCACGATGGCAAGGACTCCCAATCCAGATGATTGATGAAGGTGGCAGCGGACTTCTCTCTCTGAACCAATACCTCAGCGATACCGATGATACTGGCGCTACTGTTGACGCATCCACACTTTCGCTTCAAGTCATGAGCAACAGCAATCCTGAAGCCGTGAATGTTGAATTGAAGAATTCGATGCTTTCCTTTGAGGCTGTTGACGACGACGTCAACGGTGAAACAACCGTGACCCTCCGTGCAAGCGATGGAGAACAATCCTCTGACCAAACTGTTACGATTCGCATCAATCCAATCAACGATGCACCACGCATTGACATGACCGACATGGAAGATATTTCGCTCAAGCGCAATAAGCAAATGGTCGTGAACCTCAAAGCACGCATGGTTGATGTAGACGACCCGATTGAGCAAGCCTTCATCACCGTCACACCATCTGAACCCGGAGCAGCACGCTACAACATTCTTGACGGTAACATGATCCTCCTCTTTGAGGAAACGGGTCCGCAAACGGTGACCATTTCGGCAACTGATGGATTTGCAACCAACTCCTACGTCATGACCGTTGATGTTTACGATGCCCTGCCATTTTACCTCTCTGCAGACAACGATGGCAGCGGACACATGTATGTGCACCTTGAGGACACCTACATCGGTCAAACACCAACCGCTACGCTCATGCTCACGGACGATGCACCCATCATGACCAGCATGGACCTCACCATCGACCTCTGCAGTGGACTCACTGGGGTATGTTTCGCCACAAAGGCACAATCATTGGACGTGGCTAAGTCGAACGTCGGCTGGACAGTTGTGCTCGACATGCGTGGAGACTCAGGATCACAATACAAGGATTATTACAACTTCAAAATTGTATCTGCGGTTGACGAAGATGGAGACGATTACAAAACTCCAAGGGATAATGGATTGAAATTCGATATCCTGGAAGACATGCCCGCACCTGTTGACATGGAAGATGAAATGCTCACATCATACGTTGAAGGTCTTCTCGCTGATATCGCAGCATTGGAAGAGACCATCGCTGCAACGGAAGGCGACACGACTGCGCTTGACGAGCAATTGACGGGACTTAACACGAATCTCGGCGTGGCTTGTGAGGACCCTCGTGCTGACTGCCCAGAAGAACAAGCTAGCAGCAGCACTCAGACTGAAAGCACAGGGCTCGATACGAATCTCATCCTCATCATTGTGGGTGTCCTCATCATTGCAGCCTTGCTCGGTGTGATGTTCATGCGAGGTAGCCGAGGCGGCGACCTTGAGGAAGTTAAGTGGGATCAAGCCACGCTACCGGTGCACGATACTGTTGCCAATTCAATGTATGGAGGAGCACAAGAAATCTTCCAGCAACCAGTGGCTGCAGTCGCACCAATCAGTGCAGTTGCACCACCTCCGGTTGCCCCTGCTGGCCAAGCAGGACCGCCCCTCCCACCAGGTGGCCTTCCAGCCGGATGGACCATGGAGCAGTGGATGTATTACGGCCAACAATACCTTGACCAACTTAACCAACAATAATGCTACATTTATGATACCTTGAAGGGATTGTGCGAAAGCATACCCCTAAAGAGGAGCGTGGAGAGGAATGATTGTGACGGATGAAGAGCCAGAGGCAGTAGCTGTCGGAACCTTGGATTCCGAATCCCCAGTCCAAGAGGACGCGGACGCTACTGAGGTGACCGTTTGGGCACCAGAACCCACTGGAGCCGATGAGGTTCTTTCAGCATCCATTGAGGAATGGATTGGTGGTGTGGAATTTGAATCAACTGCAGACGTTCCAATCCCTGACCGCTTGGTTGACCAAGTCATCGGCCAAGAAGCAGGTTCGGTGGTCATCAAGAAAGCAGCTGAACAACGCCGTCACATGCTGATGATTGGAGACCCGGGTACTGGAAAATCCATGCTCGCTCGCTCCATGACAGATCTACTTCCCAGAGATGCACTTGAGGACGTCTTGGTTTACCCCAATGAAGACGACGAAAACGTTCCACGTGTTCGTACCGTTCCTGCCGGCCGGGCAGAGCGCATCGTAAAAGTGCAAAAAGAGGCAATTCGACAACAGAGGGAGAAATCCCAACGTATGCTCTTCATCGCTTTTGCTGCCATCGGCTTCCTCCTTCTCATTGCAGCACTTCAGAGTGGCGACCTTTTCACCTTGCTCTTTGGAGGTTTCCTTCTGGTCTTCGGGTACATGTTCATCCGCAGTCGCTTAGGGGCAGTTGATGACAGTCGCGTTCCAAAGGTCTTGGTCAAGCATGACCTCAACACCTTGCCGCCCTTCATTGACGCTACTGCAACACTTTCAGGCTCATTACTGGGTGATGTCCGTCACGACCCCTTCCAGTCTGGTGGTATGGAGACACCTGCCCACGACCGTGTGGAGCCTGGTGCTATTCACCGTGCCCACAAAGGCGTTCTTTACATCGATGAAGTCAATTTGTTGCGTCTTGAAGAGCAACAAGCACTTCTCACCGCTATGCAGGAGCGAGCGTTCCCAATCTCCGGGCGCTCCGAACGCTCCTCAGGTGCACTGACCAAGACAGAACCCGTCCCCTGCGACTTCATTCTCATTGCTGCTGGTAACCTCGACGCCATTCAAGGCATGCACCCGGCACTTCGAAGCCGCATTCGCGGGTACGGATACGAAGTCTATGTGAACTCTGAAATGCCAGACACATCCCGCAACCGACGTCGTTTGATTCGATTCATTGCACAGGAAGTATTGCGAGACATTGACACGGCTCGTGAAATTCCTCACTTCGATAAGAGTGCGGTTTCTATTATTCTCCGTGAGGCGCAACGCCGTTCAGGTCGTCGTGGCAAATTATCACTGCGACTGCGTGAACTCGGCGGACTTGTTCGTATCGCCGGAGATCTTGCTGTGGAAGCAGGTGCACCCTTCACTTCTGCAGAGCACGTACTGGGTGCTCGCAACATCGCCAAACCTCTTGAACAACAAGTTGCAGACCGCATGATTGAGCGACGACAGGATTACGCCATGCTTGTGAATTCAGGTGAACGTGTTGGACGTGTCAACGGTTTGGCAGTCCTTGGGGCGAACTCAGGTCTTTCGGATTTCAGTGGAATTATGCTTCCGGTCGAGGCACTGGTAACTCCCTCATTTGGCGGTGGAGGTAAGATTCACGCTACGGGTGGTCTGTCTGATTTAGCCAAGGAAAGTGTCACAAACGTTAGTGCCGTGATTAAGAAATTGACCGGTAAGGACATCTCTGACTACGACATTCACATTCAATTCGTTGACACTCACGGGGTTGACGGTGACTCAGCGTCCATTACCATCGCCACTGCCATTATCTCTGCCCTTGAGAACATCCCGATTCGTCAGGACCTCGCTATGACAGGTTCTCTTTCCGTTCGTGGAGAAGTCCTCCCCATCGGTGGTGTGACCGCTAAAATCGAGGCAGCAGCCCGCTCAGGCGTCAAAACCATCGTTGTTCCCCGTGCCAACATTCAGGATGTTTTGCTCGACGACCGATTTGAAAAGATGGTTGAAGTGATAGCGGTAGACACACTCGATGAAGTCATGAAGTACGCCCTCATCAAGCACGAGCACAAAGCCGGTCTGGTTGAGCGTCTTGAAGCGGTTATCGATCGCTTGACACCCGAAGTCCAGAGCAAGATTTCCCTCGTTTGAATCGCAAAGCGCCTCTGCCACGGGTTTCTCATCGCGCACTACAAAAAGTGAGTTCAAGTGGGCGGGGTGAACATACCATGTCAACTCAGCAGAAGGACGCCGGAAAAGCCGCGCTTTTTGTGCTCTTTATGGTGACCATGATTGATATGATTGGTTTTGGCATCATCATTCCCTTTCTAACATACCTCGTGAAAGATTTGGCCCAAGAGCAGGGCATTGTGGAGATTGGCCTCTGGGTTGGGCTTCTGATGACTTCGTATTCTGTTGCACAATTCTTGTTTTCACCCTTTTGGGGTTCGCTCTCAGACCGGATTGGACGACGTCCAGTTTTGATGATTGGTCTGATGGGTAATACCGTGTTCTTCACGGCTTTCGGTTTCTCAAATACGCTCATGTTCGCATTAGCAACCCGCTTCCTTGCCGGTGTGTTCAACGGTAACATTGCAGTGGCTCGAGCCTACATTGGCGACGTGAGCACACCCCAACAACTTGCTACGAGAATGGGCCTCATTGGTGCGGCTTTCGGCCTTGGATTTACCATCGGCCCCTTCCTTGGTGGGGAGTTCTCCAGTCCAGCAGAACGTTGGGATTTCTTTGTGGGTACGGTGTTTGAGACCTACCCCTACCTCCTTCCGTGTGTGATTGCGAGTGTTCTCTCCACAGGTTCGTTGGTCCTCGCCTATTACAAGTTGCCAGAATCAGTTGACACTGAGCGAACGAGGCCCGATGACCATCGGAGTTGGTCTCAGCGAATGTCATCCATGATGTCAAATTCCTTCTCGATGCTAGGTAAAGGCAGTATTGGTGCCATGATATGGGTGACCATGCTCTTTACCTTCGGCTTTACCGTGATGCATGCGGTGTTCATTCTCTACACGGAGATGAGTGTTGACCTTGGGGGTCTTTCCTTTTCAGAGCAGGATAACGGACGTGTCTTTGCGATGATCGGTCTTCTCGGCATATTGACTCAAGGCGCTCTCATTGGCCCCTTAACCCGACGATTCGGGACTCGTCGCTTACTTCCAATCTCCATCATTGTAACGGGTATTGGATTGACTCTTATCCCCTATACGCAAGCCTCAATGGCATGGGTTCAACTCTTTGCAGTGGTGTCGTGTATTGCCATTGGGAACGGTATTTTCCAGCCTTCTTCATCGACCTATCTCACAAGAATCGCCCGCCAAGAAGGCTATGAATTGGGTGTAGTGATGGGTGCACAAGAATCACTTGGTGCTTTTGCCCGTATCCTCGGCCCCCTGACTGGCGGCATTGTTTGGGAACTTTCGTACCGTGGTGATTTTCCATGGGACTACCACACTTCCTTCCATCTTTGTGGCGCTTTGATGATTATTTCAGCGCTCCTAACACTCCGTTTACCGACGCTTGAAGAGCCCACAAATTCAGCTCAAGAAGCAGAATAGGGTTCGGAGATGTCTTCAAGAAGGCATTGACCCTCGGCCAATCATGGAGACTAAGACGCGAGTCTGGGATGGTTCCCAATTTCGTCATCGTCTCACGGTGTTATCGCACGCAGCGATCATCATGACATTGGTTACGATTTGGCTGGTTTACCTCATTGATGTACTCCAGCCTCTTTTCATTGCCCTGGGCACTTACTTTGTGTTGAAACCAGGTGCAGATTACATGTCGAAGAAAGGGTTCCCACTCATGCTTTCTTACATCACTATGTTGCTTTTGGCAATTCTGCTGGTACTGGGCGCCGGATTCTTTGCCTACCAACAAGCAGCTACCTTGCTGGACGACGAAGACCGCATGGACGAATATATGGAAAAACTGGATGTGCGTTGGGAGGAAGTCAAGAACATGCCTGTCATCGGGCAAAGTTTGTTGGATTCAGGCGCTACGGAGAACGGGAGCATTGACCAAGACCTCACCGGCATGGGGGTGCTTTCTGATGACTCAGGCGTCCAGGATGCGGTGAGCGGACTCCTCGCAAGCGTAGGCTCACTTTTCATAATGGGCGTCACCGTTCTCTTCTTCTTACTCTTCATTATTTTTGAGGCAAGTCTCTTGCCGGGTCGAATTGAACGGGCTTATCCAGGCGGTGCTAGCGAACGCGTCCACATGATACGTGACCAAATTGAAGCCAGCGTCAATACCTACGTCGTCGTGAAGACTGGAGTTGGTTTTGGTACGGGTGTTTGTGCGGGTATTGTGATGCTCTTCTTCGGTATTGATTTGTGGTTCACGTGGGCTCTGCTTACCTTTTTGCTCAATTACGTACCCTACATCGGTTCGCTCCTGGCCACCATTCCCCCGCTCATTTTGGGCTTTATTCTGCTTGACCCAAGTATGTTGTTGGTGATGTCTGTATTGTTGCTTGGTAACCAACAACTTTGGGGTAACGTCATTGAGACCCGATGGGCCGGACGAGCGCTTGACATCTCGCCGGTACTGTTGTTGGTCGTGACTGCATTTTCCTTCTGGGTATGGGGTGTTGTTGGGATGATTCTTTCCATCCCGCTCATTGTGATTTTGAAAATTGTACTTGAGAATATCGAGGCTACTCGTCCGTTGGCAATTCTCCTTTCAGAGCGGGCACCAACGCTTGAAGAAGCGTGGCGAGAAGCCATCAAAGACGGTAGGATTACTGCCTATGAAGAACGCATGCTGCGAGAATTGCAAGATGTCCTTGGCTATTCCGACAAGCAAGTGAAACTCATTTCAGCACGAATTGCCGCAGAATATGCGCTACGACGTGGTCGGTTGAGTCTTGACCAAATCAATTTGATTCGCGTTGGTATCTCCATGATGGAACAACCCCGTGCATGGGGTGGACAATTCGAAGATATTGTCACTGAAGGTAAACTCAGTGTTATGGAACGTCTGTTCATTGGTAAACTCATCTTCGCTCTTGATGATGACGAAGAAGAGTGAATCACAGAACTTCACGAAGGATTCGTTCAAGTTCAGTGTTGATTGTGAGGATCAACGTTCCAAACTCTGGTGGGATGTTTGGGTCTTCGTAGAGCTCTTCCAATTTTGATTGGGACATGGCGATACGGACGTCAAGTTTCTTGCCTTTGTTGAGCAACCATTGCTCACAAGCCTCTTTGGCTTGACGACGGATGTTCCGGGGTACTTTTGGATCATCGATTTGGTTGATGACTGTGGCCACTTGTTCGAGTCGTTCTTCGATATTCATAGGTCTCACCAAATTGCACGCATTAACAACCAAACGGTGGCCGTCTTTAAGATGATGGCCTCACTGCTCTGCCCATGGAAGTCACCAGCGAGGCCATCATCGGCTGGACTCGTGTTGTGGTTTTACTTCTTGGAATGGGAATTGCTGCTTGGATGGATCATAAAAATAGGCGAGTGGCCAATGAGCATTGGATTGAATGGTCAAAACCCGCTATTTTCATTTGGGCCCTCGACCTCATGAACCAGGGTGCAGACTTGGCCATTTACCTCACTGCTTCCGGAGTCGTTGCGTACGCCAGCATTTCTGTATTCGGCAGGCCAACATGGAGTGATGCTCGAAAAGGCTCTCGCTTGGACCGCCTCTTTTTGCTGTGGTATGTGCTCTCGATGGCTGGTTTCATCGCTGGAGCAATCCTATACCAATCTACAACACCGATACAAGTACTCTTGGGTGACGGCGATGCGCAGGGCATCCTTTGGTGGAAGACCGCTTCAGTCTTCCTCGTCATTTTCGTGATTGATTTGGCTTGGCGATTCCGTTTGCTTCACGGTGGGGCTGATGCAAAGGCGCTCATGTGGGTGACACTCCTTCTTCCGACATGGGCCACGATGCCACTGATATTTTCCTCTGCTACCGATGCAGTGATTCTCCTTCCCGTCAGCGTTGCCTTGTTGATTTGGGGTGGATTGGCCTTCCTCTTTATTCCAATAATCATGCTTGTTTTGAACGTCAAAAACGGTCATCTTCGCTCCTTTAGTGACCTGCGTCTTGCGTGGCATGCCTCCGTAATTTCGATTGATGAAGTCACGAAGCGACATGTTTGGTTGTTGAGTGATACGATGGAGATGCCTAATGGAGAGACACGCGTCGTGCATCATGCTCGGGCGCCACGACAAACTCCGAGCGAGGTAGAACTCGCCCAACAAATCCAACGATTGGAAGAACACGGCTTGACGCAGGTCTGGGTGAGTTTCAAAATGCCGTTATTGGTGTTCTTATTTCCAGCAATCCTACCACTGGTAGTATTGGGTGAACCAACTGCACTCTTGTTGAACTGGCTAGCCTGATGCAATCAGCTGCCCTTTCGCTCAACGTTCTTAGGACGAAGTCCTTTGTAACTGCACTTTCGGCAGCGTACGGCACGAACAGCATTACGTGCGTTACAGCGCATGCAAATCTTGCGGTGGAGCAAGCGGGCTTCTGCTTCTGGGAATCGTGCCATGGCCTTGCGACCAAATCCCCCTATTTAATCGCAACCTCCACGATTGGGTATGTTCAAGTTCGGCCGTGACCTGCGATGGTCATGAAGGTGATTCGTCTCCCCGCGATTCACCATGATGGAAATGCCGTTCTCGTATCGGGGGAACTCGGCCATATTCTTGTTGATGCAGGGACTTCTTGGTATCAATCGCTTCAAGTTGAAAGGATTCGAGGGCAAATCAATGATGGTAGTATTGACCGCATCATGTTGACATCACGCCGTTTCCCAGTATCTGGAGGTGCTTTGCATATTGCACAAGCCTTTGGTGGCGTGCCAATTCATATCCACTCTGACGGCCAATCTGCATTGGAAACGGGCGATTTCTTCACAACATGGGCGAGTCGTTTTGATTCGGACATGCCACAAACTCCGACAGTGGAGGTTGAAGAGAACGAAATCATACCTTTGGGCGATGGTGAATTGCAGGCGATATCCCTACCTGGGCATTCTCCAGACGGATTGGGCTACCATATCCCTCACCTTTCGACCTTGATTGTGGGGACACTCTTGCCTCGTGCGGACCGACCAACACGTTGGGACTTACCTGGCGGTTCGCTGTTGGAGATCATTGAAAGTTTCCAACGTATGAAACGAATGAATCTCAAATCCATCGTTCCTCTCCAAGGTCCTGCAATCCGTGGTCAAAAACACGTGCAGGATGTTCTGACACGACATCTTGATTTTTTCCTAGCATCCGTTGACAATGACGGTCAACCTCCGAATTCATGGCACCGTCCTGCGGCAACAGCACTTTGGCTGACGCCAATTTCACCGTGGCCACTGGAAGAGCAAGAACGAACCTAAGCCGGACTTTGGAGGATGTAACTTCGGTCAAGCCGTTTTTGTCGGCGAACAGAGTATGTTTCAGCTGTATTCTCTACCCGTACAGAAGAACCGTCAAGACTTCGCTCGTGTCGATACCATCCGCTTTGGATGTGAACACTGCCGTTGACAAGGTAAAGACTTGACACAGGGCCTTCAATACCGAACAGATGCTCTTCACGGGTCTGTTGAGAATCATCCAAACGCCACACTCCACCTCGCTGCGTTCCTGCGAGGAATTGCAATTTCCCCTCATTTGCCAATACCAAGGCACGTATGCTTCCCTCTTGAAGGGAAAAAGTTGTGATGAGTTCAAGACGGGGCAACGTCAGTAACTTGACGTGGCCTGAAGCCGTTCCAATAGCGGCGAGGTCAATGTTGCCCATCGGTCCACGAACAACGAGGAGAACGGTTGGTAAGGCCTCGAGATTCAGTCGAAACGGACGACCTTCGTTAGGCTTCCAAACGACCAGGCCGTCATTCATGGCAACAAGTGTGCCTTCATCTGTCGTCAGGCTTCGGACAATTGTTCGTTGATTCATAGACGCTCATGGTGCGCCGTCGGTACAGGGTCTTTTGCCAGACCCCAATGTGAATGTGAAAGTGAAATCAGTACATGTCTTCGGACTTGTTTTCTTTCTTCCACTTTCGATAGCAGGATTTGCAAACACGAACACGGCCTTTGCGTGCCTCATATCCGCTTTGTCCCCATCCGTCAATGGCGTTTTCAATTGACAAGGACCGCCCGCCCATGGATTTGTCAGCGAACTTCTCACAGTCACGAATGCCACACGGCAGTTCGCCTTCCTTCTTCGAAGAAGTCTTGGTGTTCTTTTCATCTTCGCCGGTGTCACTGCGGTGCTTCCTGGCCTTGGCCTTGAATCCCATAATGACTGGCTCTAAGAGGTAATTCATCAAGGTTGTCGTTGTTCATTCCATCGCCTTCATGGCTTGGATTTTAGAAATCAAGCCGTCAATAATGCGCAGAAGTCCTCGCAGGGTGACTTCAGACACGTTGGCGACCGCACACACTTCGGATTGCGTTCGAGGAGTTTCGGCTTCTTGACATGCCTTGTAGATGAGGGCAGCAGCGACTCCCATTGGTTTCTTCCCCTGCCAAACATCTTCGTGAGGTTCAATGGTTTGCCAGAGGGTGTCGAGCGGGTTTCGGATGCCGGGCTCAAGGGCAAGGTCAGAGATAAACTTGTCAAAGTATTCATTCGGGCCGGTGATCTTGTGCAAATTCAACCGACGGGAAACTTGACGGATGAGTCGGGAGAGGTCTTTTTCTGTAATCTCAAATGCCGATGCAATGTCTGGAATTTGGCGTGGTAGTTCTTCCTGACGTGCAACTAGGTAGGTGCATGCAGCGGTCACGCCAGCAATGGACCGTCCTGTGACAAAGCCTTCGCCTGACAGTCGGCGATACAATCGTGCAGCTTCCTCTTGGAGCGGTGAAGGAAGTCCCGAGCGGTCTCGAATGAACTGGTTGGCCTTGACCAAGTTTCGCTCTCTGCTCTTGCGAGTTTTTGAGCGCTCATCAATGACTCTGCGGCGTCGCCAGTCACGGCGTGCTTGTGAACTCATGCCGTGGCGTGATGCAGTCCCTGTATTCAAGTCTCGAACATCAATGGTGGTGTTCAGTCCTTTGTCAGCGAGTGTGTATGTCGCAGGGCGTCCTACTCGAGAGCGGTCGACGCCGTTGTCTCTATTTGTCCACTCTGCTCCCGGGTCTGGAACGTTTTCCTCAACGACCAATCCACAGTCGCCGCACGTGATTTCACCACGTGTGACATTGAAATCCCAATTAACAGCGCCACAGTCTTCGCAGGGGCGTGTGTGACCGTCAAGGACTCGACGGGAAGGTCGCTCTCCGCCGAATCCTCGGCGAGGCGTTGCACGTTCGTTATCTCCAGCACTTTGGGACCGATTCTTTTGATTCAACTTCTCAACTCCTAGTTTAGTAGTGGGTGCAAGTGGTATTTAAATCCGAGGTTTTATTGCATACACCTGGTATAGCGCAATAGACCGGTTTTAGATTCAATTCTCTCTGCTCACCTGTTTACCATTACGTCTGAGAGAATATAAACGGTCGTTCCAAAAAGAGGAACATTCCTTGTGCGATTCATGGGTCGTCTTCATGGACGCGCAACACAGAGTTCAAAGACGGCCCGCATTGGCAAGTGTTTGAGGAAGCAAGATGCCAGCTACTGTCATTCTCGGTGCACAATGGGGCGATGAAGGAAAAGGGAAACTCGTTGACCGGCTCGCAGAGCAGGCCACATGGGTTGCAAGATTTCAAGGCGGAAATAACGCTGGCCATACCGTTGTTCTTGGAGAGCAGGTTCTCAAGTTCCACCTTTTGCCCTCCGGTATTACCCGAAAAGAATGCCATCTCATCTTAGGAGACGGTATGGTCGTTGATCCCTGGGTCTTGGATACTGAATTGAAGGGTTGGCTTGAATCGTCTGGTGAAGACCCTAAGGGTGACCGTCTCTTCATCAGTGAACGAGCACACATCATCTTACCCTATCACCGCTTCATGGACAGTCTTGACAAGAAAATCGGAACAACTGGGCGGGGCATTGGACCTACATATGCCGACAAGATCAATCGTGTTGGTCTACGATTCGGGGATGTTTCCGAGGTACTTGGCGATCAAGCGTGGACATCAGCAACCGTGGCGAGAATGAATGCCTCCCTTGAAGCGGCTGGAGCACAAGACCGTGTCACTGAGGATGACTTGGCGGGCAATATCCAATGGATACATGATACCTATCACCATTGCATTGCAAACACCGGTCTGATGCTCGATAACGCACTCAAACTTGGTGAACACGTCATCCTAGAAGGCGCTCAAGGCTGTCTCTTGGACATCGACCAGGGCACCTTTCCCTTCGTCACATCTTCAGTTACCTCCCGAGGTAACGCTACGCACGGGGCGGGCATTCATCCGGGTCATGTTGAGGAGGTTATTGGAATCACCAAGGCCTACATCACTCGTGTTGGTCACGGTGCTATGCCGACAGAACTCAATGACGAGGTCGGCCAACATATGGGTACAGTCGGTCACGAATTCGGCACAACAACCGGGCGCCCTCGCCGCTGCGGTTGGTTTGACGCTGTGGTCATGCGCCATGCACAACGAATCAACGGGTTCACCGGTCTCGCTTTGACAAAGCTGGATGTGTTAGGGGGACTTGAAGAGTTGAAAATTTGTGTGGCATATGAACTAGACGGCAAGGAAATTACCGAATTACCATCAACCGCTTCAGCCATTGCCCGATGCAAGCCGATTTACATTACAATGCCAGGATTTCCATCCCTTTCGCTACCTGAATGGCTCGCTATGGCCGCATCCGCCAACGACAGCGGCAAAGGAATATCGATGCTTCCACTGGCAGCACAACAATACATCGCAAAATTGGAAACTCTTGTCGGAGTTCCCTGTACGAGTGTTGGCGTAGGACCCGACCGAGATGCTACGATTGATTGTGTTTGAAACCGTCATTCTGTACTCTCGTAAACTGAGAACGAGGCCAGAATCAGTGATGAAATGCTGAATGAACGAGGTGACGTTCTCATTGAATGCTTTAGAATACACAGCGTAATATACCTCCCTTACGAAATCAGCCACATGAACGGAACTATTTCGAGAACCAAGAATCTGCTGTCAGCGACGAATATTGCAGCCTACCTATTCGCACTGCTGGGAGCCACAATAATTGCAATTAGCCAAACATTAGCCATCCTCATACCATTGATGATGCCCCCTCTTGTTTGCGGAACATTGTGTTTGACCCTCTACAACCTCCAATCAAAGAGTCAAACAGATCAATCGGCCGGACCAACACCCAACGTTTTCACCCAAAACTGAACGTGCAATCTCTCCGGATTGCTCCGGTCTTCGCTTTGAGTGCATCACCTGTTGAGGTGAAGGCTCAAAAGGGAGAGGCTCACCGCTTGGATTACAAGGGCGCTTAGCTCAGTTGGAATAGCGTCTGGTTTGCAACCAGAAGGCCGGG